>NZ_JBLJAJ010000020.1:0-101287 GCF_047530005.1 Serratia sp. N21D137 | reverse complement strand
GAACCGCTCTTTCTGAGTCAGATGTTTTCCCTGCATGCAACAGGCTCTCCAGTAGGGCCAGAGCGGTGATTTTATCCGGGTCTGGCCAGTGGGTCACTTTGTTGCGTTTCGAGTGGGAATGGGGCTACAGCGACTCTGGGGCAATTAACCACGGCAAGCCATGTTGGCCGTCGGCGGTCATCTGCTGGGCAAGTGCCAACGGGTCGATCGGTTGCAAGGTTGCCGAGGGTTCCGGGGTTGCCAAGGGGGCGTGAAATCCCCATAGCGTGCGGGTGATGGCTAAGCCCACCTGTTGATACAGTGCCAGAGCCGCTTGATTACCGGCGATCACCTCCAGCGAAAGCCGGCGATCGCCTCGCGTATGGGCATCCGCAATAATGCGTTGCATCAACGTCCTGCCTAACCCTCTGCCACGCATTTCCGGGCGGATAGATAAGGCCGCCACACGGCTATGTTGGCCCCGGCGCGCGATCAGGGCCAGCGCCACCGGGTGCTGCTGGTGGGTGACGACAATGCTGTGGTTCAGGCTGAGGTCTTCGGCGGCAAAGCGGCTGCTAAAGGTTTCGCCGTCGATCACAAAGGGAACAATGTAGTTCTCAAAACAGTGGCTGAGTATTTGCGCCAGCTGCATGCTGCTGTAGTGCAAGGCGGAGTGAAACTCGAACTGGCTATCGATAGGCATGGCGGTTCCAAAGGCAGCGATGAGACCTCTATATCTAGCTGCGATTGGCCAATCAGGCAAGTATTAAGCTGTTTGTGTCGGATTTTTGAGCAATCATCGTGATGAAAAAGCCGGGCGAATTCGCCCGGCGAAGTCACTTCAGAAATAGCCGTAGCTATAAATTGCAGTAGTGGTTATGTGTCACAGCGTAAATCAGAACTGATAGGTCAAAGCCACGGCAATCACGTCGTCGTTTTTTAGACCTAGCTTGTTGTTGTCATCGAGTTGGTTGATTTTATAATCCACATAGGTGGACATGTTTTTATTGAAGTAATAGTAAGCACCCACATCAATATATTTCACCAGGTCGGTGTCACCGATATTTTCAATATCTTTAGCCTTGGATTGGACATAAGCCAGTGACGGGCGCAGGCCAAAGTCGAACTGATATTGCGCAACCACTTCCACGTTCTGGGTTTTATTGGCAAACCCGCTTACTGAGGTAGGGGTATTATTAATGGTCGCGGTGCCGGAAATTGGCGTCAGGTTATGGGTTTCCGCATAGGTGGCGGCCAGATACACGCTGTTGGCGTCGTATTTCAGGCCGGTTGCCCACACGTCGGCTTTATCCCCCTTGCCATAGCTGCTCTGTTTCTGACCGGTAGTCCGGTTAGAAGAGGCATAGGCGGCCGTAACGCTGACGCCATCGATGATTTCGTAGCTGGAAGACAGACCGAAGCCGTCGCCGTTAGCTTTGCTGTTGGCGCGGGCATCGTTTTCGTTCTTGCCCTGATATTGCAACGCGAACTTCAGGCCATCGACCAGGCCGAAGAAGTCGTTGTTACGGTAGGTAGCCACGCCGTTGGCGCGCCCGGTCATAAAGTTGTCGGTTTTGATATAGGTGTCATCGCCAAATTCCGGCAGCATATCCGTCCAGGCAGCAACGTCGTAAATAACGCCGTAGTTACGGCCATAGTCAAATGAACCAAAGTTTTTCACTTTCAAACCAGCAAAACCAAGACGGGTTTTAGTGTCTTTAGTGCCATCCGATTCGCTATGGTTGGCGGCGATCTGATATTCCCACTGGCCATAGCCGGTCAGCATATCGTTAATCTGGGTTGCCCCTTTAAAGCCGATACGTACGTAGGTTTTATCACCATCATTGCTGGTATCGTCAGAGAAATAGTGCAGTGCTTTTACCCGGCCATAAAAATCAAGCTTGTTACCGTCTTTATTGTAGATCTCTGCTGCCTGTGCGGTCTGAGCAATAAAAAGTGCCGCAATAACGGCAAGAAGATTAGGTTTCATGGTGTTCCCTGCTTTGTACGATTGAAAGACGCTTATCATCAGCTGTATCGCTGTTTTACTTTACTGCCGGAGTTAGCGCAGCGAAGATTTTTTACCGCAGTTGTGTGATGTATTTATGACAGGTCAGGTAAATGGATATCGAAGGATGAAAAATAATCCAGGAGAGGCGTTTTTTGTTTCAGAGGGGCGGGGTTCTGTTGTGCAAACTTGCGAGGTTATACGCAAAAAATTCAATGTTCCACTGTGAGAGAAGGGGGGCATTGCGGTGCGTTTCGCAATGTTGGTAAGCCAACCGTAACTCGGGCTGACGCCGCGGGCGGTCTGTGGGACAATAGCACCATCATTTCGTATAGATAAGAGTTGAATGGCGCTTTCCCCCGCAGTTAAAGATCAGATCGGCCAGTGGTACAAAGCCCTGCAGCAGCAAATACCGGATTTTATTTCCCGTGCCCCTCAGCGACAGATGATCGCTGAAGTAGCGAAGACTCTGGCCGGCGATTACCCTCGCCATCTGGCGATCGAAGCGCCAACCGGCGTGGGTAAAACGCTCTCGTACCTGATACCGGGTATTGCCGTTGGCCGTGCCGAAAGCAAACCGTTGGTGGTCAGTACCGCCAACGTGGCGCTGCAGGATCAGATCTACAGCAAAGATTTACCGCTGTTGAAAAAGATCATTCCCGATCTGAAATTCACCGGCGCGTTTGGCCGTGGGCGCTATGTTTGCCCGCGCAATCTGGCGGCGATGAGCACCGACGTGGTCGAACAGGGCGATCTGATGCTGTACCTGGACGAAGACGAGCTGGCGCCGTCCAGTGGTGAAGAGCAGGCGCTGTGCCAAAAGCTGGCGAAAGCCCTGGCGCGCCATGAATGGGATGGCCTGCGCGATCACTACCCGCTATCGATCGATGACCCCCTATGGGGCAAGCTGAGTACCGACAAGGCCAACTGCCTGGGGCGCAACTGCCACTATATTCGTGAATGCCCGTTCTACATCGCCCGCAAAGAAATTGAAACCGCCGACGTGGTGGTAGCCAACCACGCGCTGGTGATGGCGGCGCTGGAAACCGAGTCGGTATTGCCGAACCCGAAAGAGTTGCTGCTGGTGCTGGACGAAGGCCATCATCTGCCGGAGGTGGCACGGGATGCGCTGGAGATTGACGGTGAGATCACCGCGCTGTCAACCAACCTCCAGCTCGATATGATCGTGCGCCAGGTGGAACAATGCATGACGCAGTACCGGCCAAAGAACCCGCCGGGGTTGGCCAATAGCGAACGGCTAAAAAACCACTGTGAAGAATTGCGCGAGCTGATCCAGATTTTTGAGCACCAGGCCAACGCCTATCTGCCGCCAGACAGCGGCAACGCCGAATATCGCTTCGAAATGGGTGAACTTCCTGCCGAAATGGTCGAGATCTGCGCGCGTCTGTTCAAACTGACGGACGGCCTGCGCGGCCTGGCCGAATTTATTCTTAACGACCTCACCGAGCAGACCGGCAAGCACGATATTGTGCGGTTGCATCGTTCCATCATCCAGATGAGCCGCACGCTGGGCTACCTGGAAGCGATGAGCAAGCTGTGGCGGCTGGCGGCGATGGATAAATCCTCCAATGCGCCGATCTCCAAATGGATTGCGCGTGAACTACGCGATAACGTTACCCATCTTTATCTGCATTGCGTGGGCATCCGCGTAAGCGATCAGTTGGAAAAACTGCTGTGGCGCAAGGTGCCACACGTGGTGGTCACCTCGGCAACGTTACGCTCATTGAATAGTTTTTCACGGCTGCAAGAGATGAGCGGGCTGAGCGAGAAGGCGGGCGATCGCTTCGAAACGCTGTCTTCGCCGTTTAATCACGTCGAACAGGGTAAAATCGTCATTCCCAAGATGCGTTTTGAACCGGCGATGGCCAATGAGGCCGAGCATCTGGAAGAGATGGCGCGCTTTTTCCGTGGCGAGCAGGCCAGCGGCCAACATAAAGGGATGCTGATCCTGTTCAGCAGCCACCGTGCGATGCAGACCTTCCTCAGCTATGTCACCGATCTGCGTCTGATGTTGCTGGTGCAGGGCGATCAGCCACGCTACCGGCTGGTGGAAGAACACCGTAAGCGGGTAGAGAAGGGCACTGCCAGCGTGTTGGTCGGGCTACAGTCATTTGCCGAAGGCTTGGATCTGAAAGGTGAACTGCTGACCCAGGTGCATATCCACAAGATTGCCTTCCCGCCGATCGACAGCCCGGTGATCCTCACCGAGGGCGAATGGCTTAAATCCCTCAATCGTTATCCGTTTGAGGTGCAGAGCCTGCCAAGCGCGTCGTTTAACCTGATCCAACAGGTGGGCCGCCTGATCCGAAGCAACGAGTGCCACGGTGAAATCGTGATTTATGACCGCCGTCTGTTGACCAAAAGCTATGGTTCACGCCTGTTGGCGGCGCTGCCGGTGTTCCCGATCGAACAGCGCGAAGTGCCGGAAGCGGACAAAGCCCACAAGGCGGCATTGAAATCTGCGGCAGAGGCCGCCAAGAAAGAGAAAAAGCGTAAGAATCCGTTTGCTCGCCGCCGTACCCGCTGATTACAGCATTGCCTCAAAGGCGGCACTGGCAGGACAATCAGGCTGTGCGCTGTACATGACCAACCGCAGGTGGTTGTCTTCATCGACAATAAACGAGGCGTGTTCAAACGTCACTTCACCTGCCCCTGCAACCAGGAAAGTACGTTGCCCCTGGCAGCGGCCATGAATATCGTGCTGCTGCCACAGTTGGCGAAATTGAGGGGATACTTCGCTCAGAGCCTGAATGCGTTGCAACATGGTGGCATCTTGCGGGGCGCGGGCGTAGTCACGGCGAAAGCTGGCTAGGATTTGCGGGGCCTGCTCCTGCCATCCCATCAACCGTTGATTGAGTTCGGGATCGGCAAACAGCATCCACAGCATATTGCGCTGCTGTGGCTGACGCTCAGCGATGGCAAACAGGCGGTCTGCCGCCGGGTTCCAGGCGATAATATCCCAGCTCAGGTTCATCACATAGGCCGGGCGCAGGGTAAGATCGTCCAGCAAGCGGCGTACCAACGGCGTGACCTGGCACCACTGGTGGCCTGCTATTACCGGGGGCCGCTGATGCGCCAGTAAAAACAGATGATAGCGTTCGGTCGCATCCAGCTTCAGAACCCGCGCCAGATCCTCCAGAAACCCCACCGAAGCATTGATTTCCCGCCCTTGTTCCAGCCAGGTGTACCAGGTCAGGCCCACGCCAGCCAAGGCGGCAACTTCTTCACGCCTTAGCCCAGGCGTACGCCGCCGCGTGCCGCTCGGAAGGCCAACGGCCTGGGGAGAGAGTTTTTCACGCTTCATACGCAGGAAATCTGCCAGCTCTTGACGGGTGCGGTTAAGGGTACGTGGTGGCATCGGCGGGTCCTGTTACTCTTGGTGATAGTATAATTGGCTATATAGTAACAGTTTAAAGCATGTTCCATACTGCCGCCATCATGTTATCAGGAGGCGTTATGGAGCATACCTTGTCTGACAGAAAGGCCGGATTACCGGGGCTGCCGGTGTTGTTACTCGGTGGGTTCGTCACCATGTTCGATTTGTTTGTGGTTAACGTAGCGGTGCCGGTGATCCAGCAACAGTTCAACGCCAGCTTTGCTGAAGTTGGGCTGATTATCGCTGGTTATGAACTGGCCTTCGGCATCTTGCTGATTGCTGGCGGGCGCTTGGGAGACCGCTTCGGTCGGCGGCGTATGTTTAGCTATGGCATGTTGGCTTTTGCGCTGACCTCGACGCTTTGCGGTTTGGCAGGTTCGCTGTGGGTGCTGATTGTTGCCCGCTTTTTGCAAGGTGCGGCGGCGGCGCTGCTGTTTCCACAAATTTATGCCTTATTGCGCGTACTGTATGGCGAGGAGCAGCGGCGGCGAGCCTTTGCTCGTTTGGGGATGACGCTGGGGCTGGCGGCGATTTGTGGCCAGGTGTTGGGCGGTTTTATTATCGAGGCCAATATTCTGGGCAGCAGTTGGCGCATGATCTTTCTGATCAACCTGCCGATTGGCGTGCTGGCGGTGATGGCGGCACGACGTATTCCGGAGTCTAGGCTGGAGCAGGCGCAGCGGTTGGATGCTAAAGGTCTGCTGCTGGCCGCTGGCGGTTTGCTGCTGCTACTGTTCCCGTTACTGGAAGGCCCATCGCGTCACTGGCCTTGGTGGACCGTGCCGATGATGGTGCTGGCAGTGGCGCTGTTAGCCTGGTTTGTGCGTTGGGAACGGCAACTTGCCCGTCACTCCGGTGATGCGGTGCTCGATCCGGCGCTATTTCGCCAAGGTCACTTTGCCCGCGGCACGGTAATTGTGCTGGCGATTTACTCCACCGCATCCTCATTCTTTCTCTGTTTTGCCCTACTGCTACAGGCCGGAATAGGGCTGACGCCGTTCCAGGCGGGTTGCCTGTTTGCTCCGGCCAGTGCCGCCTTTATGCTGGCCTCCTTTTTGGCTCCGGGCTGGGGGCAACGTTGGGGGAATATTGTGTTGGCAGGCGGGGTGGTGGTCTACGCCAGTGGCATGGTATTGCTGGTGGTGCAGGTGCTATGGGGGCGAGCGTTCAGCCATCCGTTACAACTTTTACCCGGCCTGATGATTTTGGGCTTTGGTCAGGCATTGAGTATGACGCCATTGCTTAATTGGGTGCTTGGCTTGGCGAAGGAGCATCAGGCCGGTATGGCGGCAGGCTTGGTGTCAACGGTGCAGCAGGTAGGCGGTGCTCTGGGGATTGCGGCCAGCGGCATGTTCTTTGTTCCGTTGCTGGCCGGGAGCGCAGATCCACAGCATTATGCCAGCGCCTTTGCTGGTGCCATGGGTTACAACCTGTTGGCGATGCTGGTTGCTTTGGTCTTGCTGATCTTCACCCATCGGCAGCTAGCTAGGGGCGATTAAAGCATTATTGCGCCGGTTTGCCCGGCGCTGCGTTGTAATTTATCAGTTATCACCGGAACCCCACTGCTACGGCGATCGCTGCTATAGCGACATAGATCCCCATTTTTCATGCCATGTATGACGGGGAATCAATCATTCTATGCTTGCGGATACTGCCTTAATCCACTAGATCTCGCTATATCTGCAAGCTCTCATCAATAAAAAAAGGAGAACGTCAGCCATGTACCAGATAGCGTCATTCCGTGAAGACGATTTGGACGCCCAGATAACCTTGGTGCGTGCCAACCCACTGGGGATGCTCATTAGCCAGGGACCCCAAGGGCTGATGGCGGATCCGATCCCCTTTCTGATAGATACCGATGAGCAAGGGCAACTGACACTCAGGGCGCATTTATCGCGAGGTAACCCACATTGGTCGGTGCTGTAAGCCGGGCAAGAATGCCTGATAGTATTCCAAGGGGCCGAAGGCTATATCTCGCCGGGATGGTATGAAACCAAGCGGCGCACTGGCAAAGCGGTGCCGACCTGGAATTATGCCGCCGTACACATGTGGGGAACGCCAACGGTCACGCAAGATAGCGCCTGGTTGCGTCAGTTGCTGACGGAACTGACGGCGGTGCATGAAGGTAACCAGCCGCAACCTTGGCGTCTTGACGATGCGCCTGCGGAGTATATTGCCGCCAATATCAAAGGCATTATTGGCATCGAAATCGCCGTCACCCGGCGTGAAGGGAAATGGAAAATGAGCCAGAACCGCAGCGCTGAAGATATCGACGGGGTGATCGACGGCCTGCGAGCCGGTGACGATTGCCAGCAGCAACTTGCCGATGAGGTTGAGCGCCGTCGCGGATAAGGTATGCTTAGTGCAAATGTTATCTGCAGGGCGAACGATGGATTACAGCAAAATTATCAGAGAAATAGGCCGTGGCAAGAACCATGCGCGCGATCTGGATCGGCAAACGGCTTTTGAGCTCTATCAGGCGATGCTGGCCGATGCTGTGCCGCCCCTGGAGTTGGGAGCCATCCTGATTGCCATGCGTATCAAGGGAGAGGCCGAGGAGGAAATGCTTGGCTTCTATCAGGCAATGCAACAGCAGGTGATGCGGTTGCAACCCCCACAGGGCCGTCCGATGCCGGTGGTGCTACCCAGTTACAACGGCGCTCGTAAACAGGCCAACCTGACGCCGTTACTGGCGCTGTTACTGGCCAGGGTAGGGTTGCCGGTCGTGGTTCACGGCGTAGTAAACGACAGCACGCGTGTCACCAGCGCAGAGATTTTCCGTGAGCTTGGGGTGCCGTGGTCTGAAGATCCTCAGACTGCCCAACGGCGTTTGGACGGCGGAGATGCGGTGTTTATCCCCGTGTCGGCGCTTGCGCCAGCGTTGGAAAAACAGCTTGGCCTGCGCTGGAATATGGGCGTGCGTAACAGTGCCCACACCCTGGCAAAATTGGCGACGCCATTTGGTGAGCAGGACGTGCTGCGCATCGCCAGCGTTTCTCATCCGGAATACGTCGAGCGCGTTGCCTCATTTTTCTGCCAGATCGGTGCACGGGGATTGCTGATGCATGGCACCGAAGGGGAGGCTTACGCCAATCCGCAACGCTGTCCAAAAATCCACTATATCGTCGGTGGTCAGCAGCAGATTTTGCTGGAACGGCCAGAACAGGATGCGTTGGCTGAGGTGCCTGCCGCCAAGGATGCCGCAACTACGGCGCGTTGGACGGAACGTTGTCTGGCTGGTGAGGTTGCCATTCCCGAGCCTATCGCTCGGCAGGTTGCCTGCTGCCTGGTCGCTACCGGCCAAGTGGAGACATTGGAGCAGGGGCTGGTCAGGTTGCGATAATCTCCCTTATTACCTGCTATTACTCGGGGTGAATACCTTCGCTCCGAGTATTTATCACTGTTATGTTGGTTATTTTAAGTAAAAAAATCTCCAATACCAGACTATATATTACTAACCACTTAAATTATGGCATAAGCTGGTGGGATATGTGATAAGACGGGATAAAAACGTTTAAAACTCAGTGTATAACTTTAAAGAAGTAGATTACACTCAGCTCACCAGCTTTTGGGGTCTTGCATGACTTTCCATCGATGACGGAGGTTTGCTCCATCTTGGTTGTAAAAAAGGACTTGTAAGCTACTCTATCTAAATCATAAGAAGAGAAGCGCTTAAAATACATAGACGATTTTCCATTCTGTATTTGGGTTATAGATCACGCTATTTCACATTCGTGATTTGTATGTATTCATACAGTGCCAAGCGTAAGCTTATAGGTCGGGATTATGAGTAAATATGATGATGTCCAAGGATTTAAAGATAAGACAAATCTCAAAGGGATTGATTATAAAGAGTTTCCCCGAGACGATGTAGCATCGGCGCCGTATCGCTGGTCTATTGTTGAGCAGGTAGCAGGCAATGGGGGTGTCCCTACCAACAGCTCGCAGCCAACGCCGATCGCTGGTACGGATCTTTTTTCCAGCGCACCTTTAGCGGGCGAACCACCTGTACAACCCAAGACGGTGATAACAGAAAATAGCGCCTTGCCCGGCCACATTCCTCATAATTTTGATCGTTTCGCTCCTCCGGCGGAGCCTAAGCTTACCAAAAATGCCCAGCCGGAAAGCTCACGTCCCCTTCCTGCTCAGGGTAACCCTTTTAATTCGCTTGCAAGCACCCCATCGCCAGCCCCACAGCCAGAGAATCAACGTTTCAAGCAGATGTTCAGCAAGAAAATGTCGACTGCCGGTGAGGTGATGGATGCCGGTCGCAATACATTACTCAAACCACTTTTAGAGTCTATTGCCTCATGCCGTTAGTTTGTGTTTGTTCTCCGAAAGGAGGGGTAGGGAAAACCACGGTTACTGCTAATTTGGCTTATGCATTGGCCCGTAGCGGCAGTAAGGTGTTGGTGGTCGACTTCGACTCGCAGAATGCGTTAAGGCTGCATTTTGGCGTGCCTATTTCCGATAACCGAGGTTTTGTTGCTCAGTCGGCGAGTTTATCCGATTGGAGCCAATTTATTCTCAAGGTTGGGCCGAACCTGTTCGTTTTACCTTACGGTGACGTCACCGATGAGCAGCGACTTCAGTTCGATGACAATCTGCTCAATGAGCCAATGTTTATCCAACGTGGCCTGAGTGCGGTGCTGAAGATCCCCGGCATGGTGGTAATTGCCGATATGCCGCCAGGGCGTAACGCAGCAGTACAGGCCATGCAGGTCGCGGCGGACATGCGCATTATGGTGTTGCTGGCCGATACTGCATCGCTCAGTTTATTGCCCACTATTGAGCAGCATAAATTTATGAGTGCGCCCGCCAGCAATGAGGTCGGCGAGTATTATGTGGTCAACCAGAGTGACATGCGGCGTACGTTGAGCAGGGATGTGACCCATTTCTTTGAGCAGCGTTTGCAAGACAAACTACTGGGTACCATCCACCGCGATGAGTGTGTCCCTGAGGCCAATGCATCGCAACGGGCGATCATGGATATTAGCCCAGTGTCGGCTGCTGCATTTGATATTGAGCAGATCAGTAAAAAGGTCGCAGTAATTTTAGGGCTTAGTGTTGGAGATGGGACGTATCATCATACTACGTCTATTTATGGCTCTTCGTAAGGATTGTCTGGTTAGTTATGAATAAAATACTCTTTTATTTCTTACTGCTGTTGGCCTTACCTTTTATCCTGTTGATTATCATTGCCCCCATGAGCAGTAATAATCAGTATATCTTTGGCCTGATCTGCATTGCGATCGTATTTATCTTAGGGGTAAGTAAAAGCAAAAAAGTTACCCTGGTAATGATTGTGATGTCGACCCTGATGTCATTACGTTACATCTACTGGCGCGCGACAGAAACCCTGCATTTCAACAGTACTCTGGAGGCTGTGCTAGGTATTGCCCTGTTTATCACCGAGCTGTATGCCCTGGTGATATTGCTGTTTGGTTATATTCAGACCACCTGGTCATTAAAACGCACTATTGAACCGCTGCCCGACGACACGTCGCTATGGCCAACGGTAGATGTCTATATTCCTACTTACAACGAAAGTATGGACGTGGTGCGCGATACCATCCTGGCGGCGCAGTGCATTGACTATCCGAAAGACAAAATGAAAATCTACGTGCTGGATGACGGCAAACGTAATGAGTTTGCCGTATTCTGTGCCGATGCGGGCGTAGGCTATATTACCCGCAACAATAACCACCATGCCAAAGCGGGCAATCTGAATAACGCGATGAAAGTGACGCAGGGTGAATTGATCACCGTGTTTGACTGCGATCACGTGGCAACCCGCGCCTTCTTGCAGGCGACGGTCGGCAGCTTCCTGGTGGATGAGCGCCTGGCGTTGATCCAGACTCCGCACTACTTCTATTCCCCGGATCCGTTTGAACGCAACCTGTCAGAGGCGAGCAAAGTCCCTAACGAAGGCGCACTGTTCTACGGGCCGGTGCAGCAGGGTAATGATAACTGGAACGCCACTTTCTTCTGTGGCTCCTGTGCCGTGATCCGCCGTTCGGCGCTGGAAGAGGTGGGCGGTTTTGCGGTAGAAACCGTGACCGAAGATGCCCATACCGCTTTGAAGATGCAGCGCCGGGGCTGGAACACGGCATTCCTGGCATTGCCATTGGCCGCCGGGCTGGCTACCGAACGCTTGGGGTTGCACGTGATCCAACGTACCCGCTGGGCGCGTGGCATGACGCAGATCTTCCGGGTGGATAATCCCTTGCTGGGGCGCGGCCTGACCTGGCAGCAGCGTTTATGCTATCTGAACGCCATGCTGCATTTCCAGTACGGCTTACCCAGGGTGATATTCTGCGTGGCTCCGCTGGTTTATCTGCTGTTCAACCTCAATATCATTGCCTCCTCCGCCGGGCTGATTTTCGCCTATGTGTTACCGCATCTGGTGATGTCTATCTATATCAATTCCAGAGCCAACGGGCGCTATCGTTATTCGTTCTGGGGGGAAATCTATGAGACGGTGATGTGTTTCCATCTGGTGATACCAACCCTGCTGACGATGATCTCGCCAAAGCACGGCAAGTTTAACGTGACGGATAAAGGCGCGTTGCTGGACGTTAACTATTTCGACTTCCATATTGTCCGGCCACATATTATCGCCGTGTCCTTGCTGTTAATCGGTACCGCCTGGGGGGTGATCCGCCTGTTGATGCCGGATCACTATGGAGCCAACCCGCAGGTTATTATGCTGAACATCGCCTGGGCCAGCTTCAGTATGATTATCCTGCTGGCCGCCATTGCCGTAGCGCGGGAAACACGCCAGGTCCGAAAAACCATCCGTATCGATGCCACTTTGCCTGCGGTGCTGTATTTTGCCAGCGGCGCGGCGATGCGTACCGAAACCCTGGATCTTTCGATGGGCGGGGTCAAATTGAAAACGCCGGACGAACGTTTCCTCAACGATCCGATCGAAGAGGTGGAAATATCGCTCAAGTCCGGCGCCGTCAGTTTCCCGGTAGAGCTGATCGATGCCGACAAGTCGGTGACCCGCTTAATGTTCAAAGAGATGCCGATTGAAAAACGGCGGGAGTTGGTACGGGTGGTATTGGCGCGCGCGGATGCCTGGATCCAGACCAAACCTTTACCACAGGATCGGCCACTGCGTTCGTTGCTGGGCGTCCTGCGCTGCATTTTCGAGTTGTTCTATTTTTCCTGGCGCGATCGGCGGGCCAAAAAGCAGCAGAAACGGCCTGAGTTAAAGCGGGATAAGGAACAAGCTCTATGAGCCGGGTGAAAACCAAATTGCCGACAGGCAGATCTACGTTCATTGCCCTGGTCAGCGGCCTGATGTTGGGGATGGGGCTTTCTGGTCTGGCGATAGCGGCCGATCCGCAGCCTGCAACGCCTTATGCCAGCGAGAGTGTTGAGGTACCAGGTTTTCCGACTTTGCCGCGGCCAACTGATGCTCAACCAGCGGGGGCAGTGCCGGGCAGTGCTGAGCAAACAGCTCCGCTTGATATCGCTTCGCCACCGGCCACCGTTTTCAACCAGTCGGTTGCTTCTACGCTCAGCGTGGGCGAGATGGGGCAGAGCAACGGCTTGACGTTGAGCAACTGGCAGCAGCAGTCCGGCTTCACCTTTACCTTACCCTCGGATTGGGTGGTGACGGACGGCAATCTGGTGCTGGATCTCGAAATCTCCCCAGCGCTGATGGGAACCGATACCGAACTGCAACTGATGCTCAATGGACAACCCTTGAGCACCCAGAAGCTTAACCAATTGCAAGAAGCCAAGGTGAGTTTGCAGGTGCCAATCCCTGCCGCGATGATTGTGGCGCGCAACAACCTGAGTTTCAGCATCGGCAACGGCAGCAATGCGGCCATGTTGTGCGAAAAGGGGGCGGCCAATAAGTATTGGCTCAAGGTGCTGCCAACCAGCCAGTTGCATCTGGAAAACCAGGTGCTGAATATCAGCCCGAACCTTGGCCGATTCCCTAACCCGTTCTTCGATCCTCAGGCCATGCAACCCACCCTGGTGGACGTGATCTTCGGCCAGGAAAAACGGCCGGAAGAGGTGGCCGCAGCCGCTATCGTCAGCTCTTATCTGGGGAAAATTACGCGCCATAACAACCTGAGCTTCCAGGTGTTGCAGGACAGCTTGCCTGAGCAGAACGGCATTATCTTTGCGCGCCCCGGCGAGCAGATTGGCCAGTTGACTCTGCCACAGGCCGATGGACCTACCATCCAGATGATTGATAATCCGCTGAACCCGGTTTACAAGCTGCTGCTGGTGATGGGGCGTAACGCCACCGAGATGCGCCAGGCCGCCTATCGTCTGGTCAGCCAGCCGTTGCCGGAGAAAACCGCGTCGCTGGCGGTGAAGCCGGTGACTATTCCGCTGCGCCAGCCCTATGACGCCCCGCGCTGGATCGATACCAGCAAGCCGGTCAGCTTTGATAAGCTGGTGGCCAGTAATGAGGAACTGACCGTCACTGGCGTTTACCATGATGCGGTGCGCATTGCTTTTCGTGCCGCCCCGGATCTGTTTATGTGGGATGGCAGAAACGTCCCGCTGCAAATCAACTACCGTTTCCCCACCGACAACTGGATCGATGAGAATAAATCCCAGCTCAGCGCCACGCTGAACGGCACCTTCCTGCGTAACCTTTCGGTGAACAAACACGGACTGCTGGAGCTGCTGTGGCACCAGTTTGGCGGCGACATTCGCCAGGAACAATACACCTTGGCCCTGCCACCGTATCTGATTTACGGCGACAACATGCTGGAGCTTTATTTCTCTATCGTGCCGAAAAACGGTACCTCCTGCGATCCGGCGGATAGTAATACCCTCAAGAGCCATATCGGGCCCAACTCGTATATTGATCTGAGCGATACCTACCATTTCACCGAGTTGCCCAATCTCTCGTATTACGTCGGGGCTTCCTTCCCATTCTCCAAGCTGGCAGATTTTTCGCAAACCGTGCTGTTAATGGCGGAAAAACCCACGGCCAGCGAAGTACGCATGCTGTTGAACCTGACCGCTCGCTCAGGTGCGGCTACCGGCAGCTCGATTGGCAACGTGGATATCCGCTTTGGCCTGCGGGGCAACGAGAGCGAGTTGGACGATTTCAAGGGCAAAGACGTGCTGGTGGTAGCCTCACTGGCGCAGAGCGCCTTCTATCAGCGGCTGTTGCAACAGGTGCCTTTTGCGCTAAACGATAGCGGCGGGCTGGTGGTGAAGGCGCAGTCTACGCTGGAAAAATTGCAGTCCTACCTGAAAGGTAACTGGCGGACCCAGGGCATCGACGCCGATCGCTATCTCTCCTCATTGACGGACTGGCGTGGATTTTTCAGCTTCCGTTCCGGTTGGGATCCGCAACGGGTGGTGGTGGTGGCTAGCGCCTCTTCCGACGATGGCTTGAACAAGATCTATGGCGATCTGAAATCGGCCCGGATCAACGCTGGGGTGCGTGGCGATCTGGCGGTGATCACCGATCAGAACGGCGTACGCAGTTTCCAGGTTGGCGAACAGTTCCCGAGCGGGGAACTGCCCTGGTATCTGATCTTTATCTGGTATGCCAGTAAACATGTGGTGCTTTTATCCCTGACTGGTTTGGGGATTTCCGTGGTGTTGGGGCTGGGGCTGTATATTTTGCTACGCAAGCACGCCGCCAAACGCCTGGGGAGAGATGCAGAAGATGAACGTTAAAGCACGTCTCGACCAGCAGCTAGACAGGAGCCGCCAATGAACCTATTGCTGAAAAAGAAACTGTATTGGGTCTCCCTGGCCGGGCTGACGATTTTTTCGGTGTCGGCGCTGGCGGATGACAATAACCCGGCGCTGAAAGCCCTGTTTCAACAGGCGGCTTACTGGCATGACAAATCGCATGACGAACTGGCTCAGGGAGCGTTGCAGAAAATCCTGTTGATCGACGAGAACAACGCCGAGGCAATGTATCTGCTATCCCTGTATGCCATGCAGGGCGGGGATAAGGCCAAAGCCGAAATCTGGCGCAAAAAACTGAGTGCAGTTGCGCCCAACGATCCCCGTCTCCAGGCGTTGAGTAACACCGAAGCCGCTCCATCGGTCTCCAAGAATCTGTTAGCGCAGGCTCGGCAGTTGGCGGCCAAGGGGGAGTTTGCCCAGGCAACTGCGGCCTATCAGGCGGTGTTCAACGGCAAGACACCAATCGATAACCTCGCCAACGAGTATTACCTCACCTTGGCGGGGTCACCCGCTGGCAGGCAGGAGGCGATTGATGGCCTCAAGCAGCGGCTAACTATTCAACCCAATGACTCGCAAACTCGCGTGGTACTGGGCAAGGTGCTGACCTATCAGGAATCGACCCGCCGTGAGGGGATCGATATGTTGGCAGCGATGGCCCCGAACAATAATGAAGCGGACCAGGCGTTGAAACAGGCGCTGCTGTGGCTGGCTCCGCTGCCGGCAGACAAGCCGCTGTATGATGCCTATCAGCAACGGCACCCGGAGGACAAGGCCGTGGCTGGCTATTATCAGCAGACTATTGCCGGTTCGGCCAAAGGCGTTGGGTTCTCCGAACTGAATAAAGGGGATCTGGGCGGCGCCAAGGATCAGTTTGCCGCTATCCTGGCGAGCAACCCGAATGATGCAGATGCTTTGGCCGGGATGGGATTTACGGCGATGCGCAGCGGAGACTTCGCGCAGGCAGAAAACTACCTCACCCAGGCGGCAAAACAGGGCGGCCCACAGAGTGCGCAGTGGGGAGCCTTGGCTCAGGAAGCGGCGTTTTATGCGACATTGGATAAAGCCAAGCAGGCTGCCAACGCAGGGCAATTGGATGAAGCCTTGGCGATCAGTGCGCCCTTGAGCCGAGCCACCGGGGATAAGGGCAATGCGGCGACGCTGTTCCGGGCCGACCTGGCTCGCAAGAAAGGGGATTTCACAGCGTCTGAGCAGATGTATCGCGGCTTGCTGACGCAAAATCCGCAGAATAATGATGCCAGGCTGGGGCTGTATTATCTGTTGCAGCAACAGCGTGACAAAGGTCCGGAAGCTGCGCAGATACTGCAAACTATTCCAGCCGATCAACGGCCTAAAGTCTCGCAGGCAGTGGCGGGAGTGAATGTCGATCCTCAGCGCAGGCAGGCCGAGGTTGCCATGCAGAATGGCGATCCGCAGCGAGCGATGATGATCCTGCAACAGGCGCTGGAAAAGCAGCCATCGAACGTTTGGGTGCGGCTGGATATGGCACGCATCCTGAACAAACAGGGGCAAGAGTTGCAGGCGCAAACCTTGATCTCCCCGCTGATGCAGGTTGGCGCTTCGCCAGACAGCCTGTACGCGGCAGCGCTGTTTGCCTCAGAACGTAACGACTGGCTGAACGTTTCCACCCTGATGGCGCGTATCCCGCAAGGGAGGCAGAACAGCAGAATGCGGGCTCTGGCGGCCACTGCATCGGCCAACCAGCAGCGGGCCAGTGCAGAAAGTTATCTTCGCCAGGGCAATACCACCAGCGCAGCGGCCATCTTGCGGCAGCTGGCGCAGAAGCCGCCGACTGAACCCGCAGCCCTTGGGGAACTGGCAAAAGATTTGATGACGGTGGGGGATACCTCAACGGCGGTCCAACTGGTGCGTGACAACATGCGCCTGGGGGTTAAAGGGAATGCGGGCGATTACGCGGCCCAGATCGCGGTGCTCAATCAGGCTGGGTTAAGCCAGGAGGCCGATGCCTGGCTGAATAACCCGGCGCTGCGGGCGCGCAGTTCAACCCGCGAGATTGGCCAACTGCGCAACGGCAGCGTGATCAATGAGGCGGATAAACTGCGTTTGCAGGGGCAGTACAGCGCCGCGTATGACAAGCTGATCGGCGCGCTGCAAAACGACCCGCAAAATACCGATATCATGCTGGCGATGGGGCGACTCTATCAGTCTGGCAATATGAACAAAGAGGCCGGGCAGGTTTACAACTACCTGCTCAGCCGTGACAGTCTGAACCAGGGGGCGCGCGAAGGTGCCGTTGGGGTCGCATTGTCCGAAGGCGATGTCGATCGGGCCAAACAGTTGCTGCGCGGCTTGCCTGCGCTTAAAACGCCGGATCAGTTGCTGCTGGCGGCGCGCGTTGCTCAAGCGGACGGCAACTATCCACAGGCGATGGTGTTTCTGCGCGAGGCGAAAAACAGGGTCAATGGCGTAACAGGTGCTCCAGGCGGGGGGCCGGCAGTGATTGGCGGTTTGCGGCTGGCGGATAACCCGTTTGCCTCGCAGAGCACGGTATCGTCGAGCGTGAATACCTCCTCCTCGGCTTACGGTGAGGTGCTGCCTTGGCAGGTTGCTGCCCCGGGTTACACTAGTGCTCCTGCGGCGGTGGTGAAAAATCCTACCTTGCAGCAGATTGATAAGTTGATGGACGAGGTGCAGGACAAGACTGCCACCTGGGTACAGGGAAACATTTCTCTGCGCGATAACAGCAGTGGTGAAAATGGCCTGAGTAATATCACGGAAGTGAGAAGCCCGATCACTCTGTCAGGCATGCCGTTCGATAATGGCAGGCTCAGTGTTGATGTGACGCCGGTGATGCTGAAATCCGGGACGCCATCCGACAGCGCCAACAGCCGTTTTGGTACCGGGGCGCTGCAACAGGCCAGGGCTATCGAGGCCGCAACTCAGGCCTCCGTCATTGCCTCACAGAACTCGATTGCTGCCGCACAGGCCGCCGATCTGCGCTATCAGCAACTGCATGCCACCCGCGATAGCCTGTGTTCTATTGACGCCACTTCGCCAGAGTGCGCCGCCGCCACGGTGGCGCAGGATCAGGCCTTTAACGAAAGGCAGACGCTGGCGGGCCTGGTGACGCAGCCGAAAACCTTTGGCCCTAACGATATCTATGCCGACTCACCGGGACAGCAGCAAGATACCGGGGTTGAACTGGCGTTAGCGTTAAGCGGCGACAGCTATAAGCTGGACGTGGGCAGTACGCCAATGGGCAGCGGCATCAGTTCGGTGGTGGGTGGCGTGAAATGGTCACCCAAGCTGACCGAGCACTCAACGCTGGATATGACGCTTGAGCGCCGCGCGGTAAAAGATAGCCTGCTCTCCTATGTCGGGACCGAAGATACCATCACCGGCAAGAAATGGGGGGCGGTGACCAAGAACGGCGGCGGCGTAAATCTTGGATACGATGATGGCGTACTCGGAGCTTACGGTGGCGCGGGATATTACAGCTACGTGGGTGATAACGTGGCAGATAACCATAGCGTGACCGGCATCCTTGGAGCCTACATCCGCCCTTATAAGGATGATGATAGCGAGCTGAAGGTGGGCGTTAACGTCAACTATATGGATTTTGACAAAAACCTCAGCTATTTCAGCTATGGCCAAGGGGGTTACTTCAGCCCGCAGGACTATCTCAGCATCTCGCTGCCGGTGGAGTACACCAAAAAGCAGAATAACTTCACCTATATGCTGAGCGGCAACGTCGGTTATCAGACCTATAACAATCAGGAAAGCCTGTACTACCCGAACGATCCGAATCTCCAGTCTCAACTGGAAAGCCTGGTCAGCCAGGGGTACGGCAAAGAGGCCAGATATGCCAGCGAGGACAAGAGTGGCATTGGTTACAGCCTGAAGGCGGGGGGAACCTATAAGGTCACGCCAAGCGTGTTGGTTGGGGGGCAGTTGGGTTATGACACTTTCGGCAGCTATTCCGAGAGCACGGCTTTGCTCTATTTCAAATATCTGTTAGATGGAAAATAACCATGCAAGATATTAACACTACCTGGTATGAGCTTGATTATTATCGCCAGCGTCAGTTTAAGGCGGGTTGGCAGGATCTGATCGAAGTGGTGTTCTCCGGCATCCTGGCTTCTGCTGATGCTGCGGATAGCCGCGATTTTCTGCGTTTGATGGGGAGCAACCTGGCGAAGAAGCTGCCATTACCTGAGGCGGAAACGGTGGGAGAGTTGGAGGATGCTCTCAATGCCTTACTACGTCAGTTTGACTGGGGCAGGGTGCAGATTGAGGCGAATGGCGAACAGATGATCCTGACTCATTATGCCTACCCGCACAGTGCCGATCCGGCCAACGAGGACGTCTGGGCACTCTCTTTTGCCACGGTGCTTGAGGGGGCCTATGACGCCTGGCTGCTGGCTCAGGGCGGTGAGGCGCATGTTTCCCTGCGCTGGCGCAGCCCGGCCAAGGATAACTCTCTGGTTTTTTGCTATAGAAACGAGCAACGCAGGTAAACATGATGACGAAAAGCAGGTTTGGTAGGCTCCGCGTACTCCTGCTTTGGCTGGGGTTGGTATTTTCCCTTGGTGCCCAGGCTGCCGACAGCGGTTGGGCGCAATACAAACAGCGTTTTCTCTTAGCTGACGGGCGGATTGTCGATACCGGCAATAACAACGTCAGCCATACCGAAGGGCAAGGGTTTGCCATGCTGTTGGCGGTTTACAATGACGACCGCCCCGCGTTTGACACCCTCTGGCAATGGACCCGCAACACCCTGTATCGCAAGGATATCGGCCTGTTTTCCTGGCGCTATGAGCCGGGGAAGGCGGTGCCGATAGCCGATAAAAACAACGCTACCGATGGCGATATTTTTATCGCCTGGGCGTTGCTGGCGGCGGGGAAACGCTGGAATGTTCCCGCCTATCTCGCCTCCTCGGTGCAGATTCAGCAAGCCTTGCTCAAACACACCGTGATCGACTATGCCGGTTATCGGGTGATGTTGCCTGGTGCTAGCGGTTTCAGGCAGAACGGTTCGGTGATCGTTAATCCTTCCTATTTTGTCTTTCCTGCCTGGCACGCGTTTTACCAGGAAAGCCATTTGCCAGCGTGGAAAAAGCTCATCGACGATAGCATGACGATGGTCAGCAGAATGCGCTTTGGCAAACAGTATCTGCCCAGCGACTGGGTCACGCTTCAGGCCAATGGGCAAATGGCTCCTGCCAGCGACTGGGCGCCGCGATTTGGTTTTGATGCGGTGCGGGTTCCGCTCTATCTCTATTGGGACAAGGCTGACAGCCTGTCACTGAGTCCGTTTGCCAGCTTTTGGCGCGGCTTTGATCGCCGGGCGACACCGGCCTGGCAAGATGTGCTTAGCGGCCAGCGCTCCGACTATAATCAAAGTCAGGGGATGAGGGCGGTCAGGGATCTGACGGTGGGGGATCGGGGGCCGCTAAAAGATCGCCTGGCACCTGATGAGGATTACTATTCTGCCAGCCTACACCTGCTGGCCTACTGGGCACAGCGCAGCCAACTCTAGTGTAACTTGGCGCTTTTCACCTCAGCGGCAAGCGCCTCGCCGGGCTTTATGCTATCTTACGCGCCAGAAAACCCTTTCAGAGAGCCCGTTACGGTGGAAAAAAAGAAAAGTTTCCCGCAGCAGAAAAGCGGCCTGCATCCGCGCAATCGCCATCGCTCACGCTATGATTTCCCTACCCTGATCGCCACCTGTCCGGGGTTGGAACCCTTTGTGAAGCCCAACGCCTGGGGCGATATCTCGGTGGATTTCGCCGATCCTGCCGCGGTGAAAATGCTCAACCGTGCCTTGCTGATGCACTTTTATGGCATCGAACATTGGGATATTCCGGCCGACTATCTCTGCCCACCGATCCCGGGGCGTGCCGATTATCTGCATCACCTGGCCGATCTGCTGGCGACCAGCAACGGCGGCGAGATCCCTCGTGGCAAAGGCGTGGCGATCTTGGATATCGGCGTGGGGGCCAACTGTATTTACCCAATCATCGGCCAGCGCGAATATGGCTGGCGCTTTACCGGCTCGGAAACCGATTCGGTCTCGCTGGGGGCTGCCAAGATGATCGTGGCCATGAATCCGACGTTAAAAAATACCGTGCGCTTGCGCCAGCAGAAACAGCAGGAGTGTATCTTCAACGGCATTATCGGTGTTGCCGAGCGCTTCGATGCTACCTTGTGTAACCCGCCGTTCCACGGTTCCGAGCAGGAAGCGCGCGCCAGTACCCGCCTCAAGTTGCATAAGTTGGGCAAAGGGGCGGTGGCAGAAAAGCCGGTGCAGAACTTCGGTGGCAAGAACAATGAGCTGTGGTGCGAAGGAGGTGAAGAGGCCTTTGTGCGCAAGATGGTGGAAGAGAGCGTCGGTAAAGCGAAGAACTGCCTGTGGTTTACCTCGCTGATCTCGAAAAACACCACGCTGCCTGCCATTTATTATGCGCTTAAGCATGCCGGGGCCGCTGAGGTGCGCACCATCGAAATGGCACAGGGGCAGAAGATTAGCCGCTTTGTGGCCTGGACCTTCCTTGATGCCGAGCAGCAAGCCGCCTGGGCGGCAGAACGCTGGCAGTAATTGCCCGACCGTTGCCGGCGATCGAGCCGGCAACGATTATTTATTCTGTAGTTCCTTTCATTCCGTCTGGCTTGCGTTATCCTCAATACTGTTAATAAATTCCCACGCTGCTCATTAGTTAAAAAAACAATAATTACATAGCTTAATAACCGTTTGTATCCAGTTTATCTGGAGCATTGTCGTGCGCAATGTTCAGGGCGATAGCGCGCTTACAGGTGAGCAAGAAATGCAGAAAAATAGAGAGTGCTTGCCGTTAACTCCATCTGCCAGAAGGATTTACCCGATGTTTTTAAACCTCCGTCAGTCAAATAGCCCGCGGCATGCTGAATTGGCAGCCATTGAAGACGCGGTAGCGATGATCGTATTTAAACCCGACGGCACCGTAATACGTGCCAACGATCTGTTCTTGCAAACGATGGGGTATGAGCGCCAGGATGTGATTGGTCAGCATCATCGTATTTTCTGCGATCAACGCTATGTCGCCAGCCCGGCCTATCAGCGGCATTGGCAAAAGTTAAATAGCGGCGAAGCTATTACCGATAATATCAGGCGTATTCGCAAGGATGGTGAAGTAGTCTGGCTGCAGGGAACCTATACCCCGGTGTTAAATAAGCACGGTGAGGTGGTGGAGATCATCAAGATTGCCAGCGAGGTGACCCGCCGTATTACTCAGGCTCAGGAGCATCAGAGTCTGTTAGCGGCGTTGAATCGCTCAATGGCGATGATCACCTTCTCGCCAACCGGCATTATCCTGGATGCTAACGACAATATGCTCGATCTGATGGGCTATCGGCTGGAAGAAGCACGCGGCCAGGCGCACAGCATACTTTGTACGCCAGAGTTCGCCGACTCTGACGAGTATCATCAGCACTGGCAACGGTTGGCCCAGGGGGAGTTTTTGACCGGGCGTTTCGAACGCCTCAACCGGCGTGGAGAGCGGGTATGGCTGGAGGCCAGCTATAACCCAATCATCGACAATGAAGGGCGGGTATTAAAGGTGGTGAAAATCGCCCAGGACATTACCCGCCAGACTTTCCAACAGCAGCATGAAGAGGAAATGGTGCGCAATGTCCATCATCTCTCCATGGGGACCGATAAAACCGCTGCCCAAGGGGCGATCATTGTGCAGCAGGCGGTGCAGGGGATGCAGCAGGTGGAGATGGCCGCACGGCAGACTTCGGACGTAGTCAGCGACTTGGGGCGCTGTTCGCAACAGATTGGCAATATGGTTGAGGCGATCCGCAAAATTGCCGCCCAGACCAATCTACTGGCGATTAACGCCTCGATCGAAGCGGCGCATGCGGGCGAGCATGGGCGCGGTTTCTCCGTAGTGGCTAATGAGGTGCGTACCTTGGCCGAACAGTCCCGTAAAGCGGCCTGCGAGATTGAGCAAGTCACCAAAACCATTCAGCAAGGGGTAACGGCGGCAATCAACAAGATGGTGACCTGTGTGGAACAGGCGGGCGGGGGCGTGGCGCTAGCCAAGGATGCCGGGGAGGTTATCAATCAGGTCAATGTGGGTATGCAGGACGTGGTCAAACTGATGCAGGCGTTTACCTCTGTCAAACAGAGTGACGTGATCCACTGAGGTTTTGCAGAGTTGCATACCGTTAAACGGGGGCAGCGAGCATGGCCCTGCGGTTGAACATGTGATTGAGCAACATTGCCATCAATAAAAAGCCCCTTACGGGGCTTATTATTATCGCTTCAGGAAACGTGCTGCAAGAACTCGCGCAGGCGTGGGCTTGGCGGGTTGTTGATCAGGTCATGAGGGTTGCCATCTTCGGCAATCCGGCCTTTGTCGATAAAGATCAGGCGTGAGGCCACCTTTTCAGCGAAGCCGACTTCGTGGGTCACGATCACCATCGTCATACCTTCTTCGGCCAGATCCTGCATGACCTTCAGCACTTCGTGACGCAATTCCGGATCGAGCGCCGAGGTTGGCTCATCGAACAGCATCATTTTAGGCTTCACCGCCAACGCACGGGCAATAGCTACACGTTGTTGCTGCCCGCCGGAAAGCTCGGAAGGGTAGTGGTGAGAACGCTCTGCCAACCCAACCTTGGCTAACAGCGTGTGCGCCAGCTTTTCGGCATCGGCCTTTTTCAAACCGCGTACGCGGATTGGGCCAAAGGCCACGTTTTCCAGCGCCGTCAGGTGCGGGAACAGGTAGAACTGTTGGAACACCATACCGGCTTCCTGGCGGATCAGGCGGTCGTCCACCTTCGGATCGTTCACTCTCAGGCCGTCGACCACCAGTTCACCGCTGGTGATCTCTTCAAGCTTGTTGATGCAGCGCAGCAGGGTTGATTTACCGGAGCCAGAAGGCCCGATGATCACCACCACTTCACCCTGTTTGATATGCAGATCGATATTGTGCAGCACCTGGGTCGGGCCAAAGTGCTTGGAGACGTTTCTAAATTCAATCACAGGATTTTCATCCTTCTTTCCAGACGACGCAGCACGAAGCTAAGCATCAGGGTAATAATCAGGTACACCACCGCAACGGCGCTCCAGATTTCCAGCGCGCGGAAGTTACCGGCAATAATTTCCTGCCCCTGACGGGTCAGTTCCGCTACACCGATCACGATGAACAGCGAAGTATCCTTGATGCTGATGATCCACTGGTTACCCAGCGGTGGCAGCATGCGGCGCAGTGCCAGCGGCATGATCACATAACGGATGGTCTCGCGGCGTGACAGACCCAGCGCTAGCCCGGCCTCACGGAAACCGCTGTGGATCGACAACACCGCGCCACGGGTAATTTCCGCAATGTAGGCGCCCGAGTTGATCATGATGGTGACCACGGCGGCGGTGAAAGGATCGATGCGGAAATCGCTAAAGGCCATGGGCAGGGCGAAGTAGATAAACATCACCTGTACCACAATCGGCGTACCGCGGATCACTTCAATGAATACCAGTGCCACATGGTTGGCGATCCAGCCGCCATAAGTACGGGCGAAACCGGCAACCAGGCCGATGATCAGGCCGCCAATCAGACCGAGGACCGAAATCCACAGGGTCATCTTGGCGCCTTCTAACAAAATTGGGATGGCGGGCCAAATGGCGCTCCAGTCGAATTGCATAGTGTTATCTCCCGGTGATCCAAGCAAGGGGATCAATAAACAACAAAGCACAGGGGGCGGGTACACCTCCCCTGTGCTCAATTAATAACTTATTGGCTTATTAACTTCATCAATTACTTAGGTTCGGTACCAAACCATTTTTTGTAGATTTCGTTGTAAGTCCCGTTGTCGCGCAGCGTTTTCAGCGCGGCGTTCACCTTTTCACGCAGCTCGTCGCTGCCTTTCGGGAAGGCGATGCCATACTGCTGGGCTTCCAGGGAGTCGCCAACGGTTTTGAACTTGCCAGCGCCTGCGGTCTTGATGAAGTACAGGATGTTTGGCGTATCGTGCAACACGGCGTCAGCACGCTTGGTGCCCAGTTCCATATAGGCGTTGTCGATGTTCGGGAACTGACGCAGATCTTTGGTTTTGATGTGCTGCTTGGCGTAATCCACCGAGCCGGTGCCGCTCTTCACTGCCACCACTTTGCCGTCCAGATCCTGGATGCCTTTCACGCTGTCATTGTTAGCGTTGACCATCACCAACAGGCCGCTTTTGTAGTAGCCATCAGAGAAGTCGATCGCTTTTTTGCGTTCGTCGGTAATGGTGATACCGGCCAGCGCCAGATCGACGTTCTTGGTCTGCAGCGCAGGAATAATGCCGCTAAAGTCCATTGGCTTCAGGGTGTAATCCAGCTTCAGCTCTTTGGCAATCGCCGCCCACAAGTCGATATCGAAACCGACGTATTGATCACCTTGTTTGAATTCAAACGGCACGAAAGCGGTGTCCGTGGCGACAACCAGCTTGTCTGCTGCGTGAGAGCTAACGGCAAAGGCCAGGGAAAGTGCGGCCAGGGAAACTTTAAAAATAGACTTCATGAGAGGAATTCCTGTACAGGTTGCGGATTACCCATTTTTTATGTTGCATTTTGTGCTATGGAAGAATCGTGCCAAGTTTGCAATCATTATAAAAACAAGGGGTTGCGTTATGATGTTGGGTTTGGATAGCCAATTATAATTTTTATGCACCACTTACGGGCACCAAAATGGTGCAGTGAGACCTTGGTGGTGCAATTGAGCTATCATCAACTAAACAATAGCCGTGAAACAACCGATAATTAACAATTATCGATCAATAATGATAACTAACTCTAACTTTATAGCCATAGTCCGATGTCATTTGGTGCAAACAGGCGTGTTTTGAAGGGAAGTAGGGTTAACGCAGCTGGCTGTCTTTGCTGCCCCGGCGATTGAACAGGCTGCTGGCAGCCTGTTTTTTATCCATTTCCGCCTGGCAGTTAACGCAGTAGCGCACCCCTTGCAGCGCCAGACGTCGGGCTTCGGGGATCTCTGTGCCACATTCCTGGCAATAGTGTTCGCTTTCGCCGTGGCCGAGCGCCTGGCGAGCACGTTGTACGGCATCATCTACCGTTGAGTCGATTTGATCCTGCACCGCGCCGTCCGCTGTCCATCCGCCTGCCATGCCCACCTCACTATTGAACCTGTGAATGCTTGCAATCCTGATTGGATCATCATCAGTGTAATCCAGCCCGTTTTTTATACAACTCGGCTTGCAGATAAAAAAACAGGCTGGGGCAAGGCCCACAACCTGTTGTTTGGCGCCAGGATGGCTGGTTTTATTCGATGTTGGATTCGATAAACCACAGGAATTTGTCCAGATCGCGCGATGCGGCGGTGAACATGTCTGCGGTGTCTTCATCCGGAACTTCCGTGATGGCTTGGCGGATGTCGTTGGCGACGGCTGCATAACGATCGGCCAGCGCTTTCAGGTGATCTTGCACGCTGTGAATATTGGTCGGGTAGCTTTTCAGCGGGGTTTTGTCATTTACCACCTGTACCGTACCCAGCGCAACGCCACCGAGCTGTACGACACGTTCTGCAAAAGTATCCTGATGGTCGGTGATGGCGGTGCGGAAGCCGTCGAGCATTTCATGCACGGCAATAAAATTGGCACCACGCATGTTCCAATGCGCCTGCTTGGTGATCAACGACAGATCGATAAACTGCACAACCTGATGGTTCAGCGCCTTGATGGCGGCCTGCTTGGTTTTCTCATCCACATCATTGCGTGTGTACAACAGGTCAGAAGATTTCGTTTTCACCAGTTTAGCGGTACTCATAATAGATATCCTCTTCTTGATGGGTGTAATCCTATTTTGTTACGGGAGAAATTATAGCAGCTTAAATTTATTTTGCAGGGCGAAAAGGGCGATTAAATAAATAGGTGATAACTGCTGGATATTTTCATCAGAAATGCGTATGACATATTTGGTGATTCGTGAGATATTGATAATAAACGTTTTTTAAGCTTTTAGAGGGTAACGGTTGAGATCCCCCACTAATAATAGACACCGATTGAAGGGATATTTCAATGCGCAATTATTGCAGGGTGTTTCTGAACGTCGAAATAGGGATTATTTTCCCATTAATTCATATTGATAGCCAATTATCCTCAGGGTGTTCGCCGTAACTCTTTTTTGTACCATCACAGGTTGCAATGGATCGAGTCTCTGTTGAGTAAGGGCGCGGGTATTTTGACCGTATCGGTCTCCGTCTTGCCCTGGATAATATGCAGCGCAGCATGGCGACCTATTTCGTAATGCGGCAGTTGTACCGTCGAGAGCGGCGGTAAGAATAGCTCGCCAATGCCAACCATATTGTCGTAACCCACGACCGACACATCTTGCGGGATGCGCAGGCCCTGCGCCAGTAGCGTCTGATAGACCATAAAGGCGATACGATCGTTGCCGCAAATGACCGAGTCGAACATCGGATTACCCTGTTTGATATGTGCTAGCACAATGGCCGGGATATCAAGGTAGTGCTCATCGCCATGCTCCATATAGACATGCATGAGAGTGTCAGGGTTGATACCTGATTGCCGGCAGGCGCGCTCCAATCCCTGACGGCGGCGCAAGGTGGCAAGATGGTGTTGTGGCAGATGCAGGCAGAGTGGTTGACGATTACCTGCTGCGAGCAGAGCCTGCACCGCCTCAAACTGGCCTTGTTCGTCGTCCGGAATATAGCTGGCTACGGGATCGTGCAAACTTTCACAGTTGGCCAGCACGCACGGGAGGGTGAGTAGTTTGGTCGGCAGCGGCACCTGACGTAGCCCCATGGTGGTGTAGATGATGCCGTCTGGCCGGTGTGAAAGCAGAAGGTCGACAATGGTATCTGGGTTATCGTCAGAGAACATATTTACCACGAAACTATTCCAGCCATACGCCCGGGCGGTCTCTTCGATAGACAGAGTGATTTCCACCGAGAATGGCGTGGTCACAGTATCGAGGGCCAGCACCCCGATAGTATTCGGCGTGGCATGGGCGCCGCGTATTTTTTTCGCTGATAGGTCCGGAACGTAATTGGTCTCCTTGATGGCGACCTGCACGCGTGCCAGGGTCTCAGGCTTTAGCCTTTCTGGGCTATTGAGCGCGCGCGAAACCGTCATGAGCGACACATTGGCCAGTTTCGCCACATCCTTAAGAGAAGCCATATCTATTACTCCCGTCATTACCTTCAGGCAACAGGCTATACGACGACGTTGCTGATGTAAAAGGTTCAGCGGCTATTCTGTCGTAGAAAGTAAAAGAACCGTAGCGAGTGATTTTTGATCATGATCTCATTTTTTTGATGTTAACGTTAACTTTTGTGATTAACATCATGAATCTCAGCAAAACGACAAGCGGTTTTTTACTTGTTAACGTTACCATGCGAGCATTATTCCAATACGAGAATGCCATAATGAAAGCGCATCACTCTCATAGCTACCCACTACTCAGTGCATTACTGTTTTTCTTTTTCGTGTCCTGGTCCTCAACTGGCTCTTTGCTCTCGATCTGGTTGCACCAGGAAGTGGGGCTGAAAGCGGGGGATACCGGTATTATCTACGCGGTGTTGTCCGTCTCCGCGCTATTGGCGCAAATCTGCTACGGCTTTATCCAGGATAAACTCGGCCTGCGTAAAAACCTGCTCTGGACCCTTACCGGGTTGTTAATCCTTTCCGGACCAGCCTATTTATTGTTTAGTTATCTGTTACAAATCAATATATTGCTCGGAAGTCTCTTCGGTGGGATTTATATCGGCATAACCTTTAACGGCGGTATCGGCGTGCTGGAATCGTATACCGAACGCGTGGCGCGCCAGAGCCAGTTCGAATTCGGTAAGGCGCGGATGTGGGGATCGCTGGGCTGGGCGGTAGCGACCTTCTTCGCAGGACTTCTGTTTAACATCAACCCGAAACTAAACTTCGCAGTCTCCAGCTGTGCCGGACTGGTGTTCTTTATCCTGCTTGCGCGGTTGCGGGTGTCTTCTGCACCGCACGCGATGCAGGAGGCGGTGTCCGGTGGCAAAGTGAAGCTGGATGACGTGCTGCGTCTGCTGACGCTACCCCGCTTCTGGGCGCTGGTGTTTTTCGTCATCGGTACCTGTATTTACGGCGTTTACGATCAGCAGTTCCCGGTTTACTTCTCTTCACAATTCGCCACGTTGCAGGAAGGCAACGCCATGTACGGTTACCTCAACTCGTTCCAGGTATTCCTCGAAGCCGCCGGGATGTTCTGCGCCCCGTGGTTGGTTAACCGCATCGGTGCGAAAAATGGCCTGATTTTCGCCGGGATGGTGATGGCGTTGCGTATGGTGGCCTCCGGGCTGGTCGAAGGGCCGCTGCTGATTTCCATCACTAAACTGTTGCACGCGGTAGAACTGCCGATTCTGCTGGTCGCTATCTTTAAATACAACAGTTTGAATTTCGACAAACGCCTGTCTGCCACTCTCTATCTAGTGGGGTTCGCCTGCACCAGCTCGGTTATCGCCTCGGTACTGTCGCCGCTGGCAGGCTATAGCTACGAAAAATACGGCTTTGCCCAATCCTATCTGATTATGGGACTACTGGTGTTCTGCACCACCTTTATCTCCATCTTCCTGTTGCGCTCCAGTAAGTTATCTTCAGATCCTCTGATGTCGCAACCTTCCGCTATATGATTGAAAAGAGTAAAGACTATGACGTATTCAATATCCAAGGCTGAACAGGAACTGCAGGCTAAATGTGAAACGCTGAACTTGCGTTGGTATCCGCGCTACCACCTTGCCGCGCGCGCGGGCTGGATTAACGATCCTAACGGTCTGGTCTGGTTTGACGGTTGGTATCACGCTTTTTACCAGCATCATCCGTATTCCACGCAGTGGGGGCCGATGCACTGGGGCCATGCGCGCAGTAAAGATCTGGTTCATTGGGAGCACCTGCCGGTCGCGTTGGCTCCGGAAGGCCCGGAAGATAAAGACGGCTGCTTCTCTGGCTCGGCGGTTGTTGATGGCGATACTCTGGCGTTGATTTATACCGGGCATAAATTCCATGGCGACACCAGCGATGAGGCTAACCTTTATCAGGTGCAGTGTCTTGCGACTAGCCGCGACGGGGTCTGTTTTGAGCGTCAGGGGATCGTGGTAGATACTCCGCCGGGTCTGCACCATTTCCGCGATCCTAAGGTGTGGCGTGAAGGGGATAGCTGGTACATGATAGTTGGCGCTCGCGATGGCGAGACCGGCCAGGTGCGCCTGTACCGTTCGGAGGACCTGCATCAGTGGCATGATGCAGGTGTCCTTGATGAGGCGGAAAAAGAGATGGGCTATATGTGGGAGTGCCCAGATTTCTTCACCCTCGGGGATAAACGCATCCTTATGTTTTCTCCTCAGGGGATGGCGGCTGAAGGTTTCAACAACCGTAATCTGTTCCAGAGCGGCTATCTGCTCGGTGAATGGCAGCCGGGGCAGCCGTTTGTTCGCAAAAGCGAGTTTATTGAACTCGACCACGGCCACGATTTTTATGCACCGCAAAGCTTCCTGACTCCCGATGGCCGCCGCATCGTTATCGGCTGGCTGGATATGTGGGAATCGCCGTTGCCCGAACAGCAAGATGGCTGGGCGGGAATGCTCTCTCTTCCGCGAGAACTGAGCCTCGGCGCAGATAACCGTCTGCAAATGCGTCCGGCCAAAGAGGTCGAAGGTCTGCGCGGCGCATGGTTCCCATGGCCAGTGAGTACGTTGAAAAATCAGCAGACCACGATGGTAGAAAACTGCGAAGCGATGGAGGTGATCCTAAACTGGGATTGTGCTAACAGCAGCGCAGAACAGTATGGCATCAGCTTCGGCGAGGGGCTGCGCGTTTATGTCGATGCGCAGATGCAGCGTCTGGTTCTGGAGCGCCGTTATCCGCAGTATGGCCTTTGCGGGGTACGTAGCGTACCGTTGACAGCCGGAGCATCGCTGAAACTGCGGTTGTTCTTTGATAGCTCCTCCTTGGAAGTTTTTGCTAATGATGGCGAAGCGTGCCTCAGCAGCCGTATTTACCCGGACGCTGCGCGCCGTGAGCTAATGCTATTTGCCTGGAGCGGTTCGGCCTCCCTGTCCGAGGCAGGGGCCTGGCAGCTCGAATAATCTATTTTTATATGCAAGGGATGTGGTAAATAAAGTATTGCGCATGCGGGTACCGCATCCCGAACGATTTAAAGCATAGATTTAAATGTGTTAACAACCCGTTTGTCATAGCGGGTGGGTAATTATTGTCTTCATCATCGAGTTTCACGCATAAATATAAATTAAATAATAATGGATTAACGATGAAAAATAATGATGGTTTACAGGTAAAAAAAGTCCGGGTCGGATGTTTGCTCACGTTTTTAGCAAGCGCTTGCGCGAACGCTCAAGCACCTCTATCTATCGAGGAGCGATTGGCGCACCTGGAACAGCGACTGAAAGAGACCGAGCAGCGGGCCGTCCGTGCGGAGACGGAGATTCGTGCGCTGAAACGGCAGGACAAACCGGTAACGGTGGCCAGCGCGACGCCGACCGAACCGGCATTACGGCTTAATGACTATGGTGAATTAAAATTCTATGGTGACGTTGAGTTTAATATGGATGGCGCTAGCCGTACCGGCAGCCTGACCTCGTTGAAAACCAGCGCTAATAAAAACTGGGCGCCGGGCGATAAGGAACGCTGGGATATTAACGGGCGTATATTGCTTGGCTTTGATGGATTACGTAAAGGGTCGAATGGGAAATATGCCGGTTTCAGCGTACAGCCGCTGGCGGATATGAATGGCAAAATGAATCTTGATGATGCGGCATTTTTCTTCGGCCAGCAAGATGACTGGAAGATTAAAATGGGTCGTTTTGAGGCCTTTGATATGTTTCCGCTTAATCAGGATACCTTTATTGAATATTCTGGTAATACGGCCAATGACCTGTATTCCGACGGCTACGGTTACATTTACATGATGAAAGAGGGGCGCGGGCGCAGCAGCAGCGGCGGCAACTTCCTGCTCAGTAAAACACTTGATAACTGGTATTTTGAAGTGAATACGCTGGTGGAGGACGGCAGTTCGCTGTTTGTCGACCAGAACTATCACGGCAACGCGCTGGATAGCCGTAAAAACGTGGTTTACGTGCGCCCTGTTGCCGCGTGGCAATCCGGCGAGTGGTCGGTGGCTGCAGCGCTGGAGAGCAACCTCGTTAATAATGCCTACGGCTATCAGAATCAGCAGGGCATTTGGGTCGACCAGTCCAGGCGTACCGGCTACGGTATGACCATGAGCTGGAATACGCTGAAAACCGATACGCAGAACGGGGCGGTGGTGAACCTGAGCACCGCATATCTTGATGCGACGGATGAAAAGAACTTCAGCGCCGGTATCAATGCGCTATGGCATCGCGTTGAGTTGGGCTATATCTACGCGCATAACAAAATCGACCGTTTCAATATGAACAGTGTGAATGCTGACTGTGACAGCGATTGCGCGATCCTGGCACCGGGAAACTACGATATCCACACCATTCATACCTCCTGGCAACTGCCGAATATTATGGATATGCCAAACTTTAATACCTACCTAGGGGCTTATGCTTCCTGGTTGGATGCTTCGACGATAAATCCAGGTGACACCGATATGCGCTATGGCATGAGGGTGCGCTTCAAATATTTATTCTAAAATTGGGTGGTTAAGGAAACACTATGAAACTGTGGACAGTTGGCGATGCGGTAATCGACTTATTACCTCAGCCAGATAGGCAATATAAAGCTTGTGCTGGTGGTGCGCCGTTAAATGTTGCTGTGGGGGCAGCTCGTTTGGGATGTGATTGTGGTTTTATTGGCAGAGTCGGTGATGACCCATTTGGCCACTTTCTCCAGCAAACTCTCTATTCAGAGGGAGTCGCAACGCAGTATATACAATTTGATGAGCACTATCATACCAGTACCGTGCTGGTAGCGCTGGGGGATGATGGCGATCGCAGTTTTACATTTCTGGTAAATCCTTCTGCCGACCAGTTTTTATCCTCTAAAAATCTACCCGATTTTGAGGATGATATATTGCACTTTTGTTCGTTGGCTCTGGTTGCCAAGCAGAGCCGGGAGACCTTGGTCAAGGCGATGAGCTTAATAAAGCAACGCGGTGGCATGTTGAGCTTTGATGTCAACCTGCGGGAGACAATGTGGGAAAACCCACAGGAGATGCTGGCAACGGTAACGCAATTTGCTAATCAGTCTGATATTTTAAAACTTTCAGAAGAAGAATTATACTGGATAACCGGTACTACTCATGATGAAAAAGCGTTGGAAATACTAAAGAGATTTCCTTCTAGCCTCAAAATTGTCACCTGTGGTATCCAAGGGGCTATTGTCTTATGGCAAGACTTGGTCATACACGTAGACTCGTACAAGGTGAACAGTTTAGATACGACGGGGGCAGGAGATGCCTTTATCGCTGGGCTATTGGCAAATATCTCTCTTGGAAATGGTTTGCTTGATTTTGAACAATTAAAATTAGCCCTGACGCAAGCCAGCGCCTGTGGCGCGCTGGCGACGACACAAAAAGGAGCTTTATCAGCATTACCCGATGCGGAGGGGGTTAAACGTTTTATTGGATCTGAGCATAGACTGACATTTAAGGTTAATTCTATAAACCTTCTTGAGTGAAATGCAGCAGACCTATTGTAATATAAGATGTCTATAAGTCAGTTAAAATGGATATCGTCGGAAAGCATGAAAATTAACGTGGTGGTCACCAGCGGCAGCGGTAAAAGCACCGTTGCCCGCCAATTGGCGCAAAAGCTAGCCGTACCTTATATCGAGATGGATAAGCTTTACTGGCGGCCAAACTGGCAAGGTGCCTCGGATGACGAGTTTTTGCATCTGGTCGAACAGGCGTTGGTATCAGCCCCTGCGGGGTGGGTATTGGATGGCAACTATACCCGGACCAAAGCCGTGAAATGGCGGGACGTTGATTGGGTTGTCTGGGTTGACTACGGACTCTGTCGCACGCTGTGGCAGGCGGTTCGCCGCGCAGCGGTGCGGGCTTGGCACCAGACTGAGCTATGGCCCGATACTGGCAATTGCGAGAGCTTTCGCCGGTCTTTCTTTAGCCGTGAGTCGATCATCCTGTGGACCCTCAAAACCTACCGCAAGAATCGTATAAAGTATCTGGCAGAGCAGCAGGATGCCGCCAATCGCCATATTCGTTTTATCCAACTGCGCTCTCCGGCGGAAACCGCGGCTTTTCTGGCTAGCCTCTGCTAGGGAGCTTTATTCGATTCAGCTTTTTATGTTCACTAGGTATGGAACTCTGTCTAAGCTGAAATTGCTTCAGCTATAAACATGATCTTTATCTGATTAATTTGTTAGATATGATTCAGTATTCATAATTTTTCCCGCTATAAGTCACGCAAATTTTGTTTTTTCCATGCTCATTGTAGAAAAAGTGACCCTCATCGCATTTTAAAATGGGCTAAGAACTTAGTTTGTGATGGTTTTGCTAAAACCATTCAGCTAACCAGGAAGGAACAATAAATGAACAAGCTTACTGTACTTTCGCTCGCTATCTCCTTGATTTCTGGCTATGCCGGTGCTCAAACTATCGTATTGACCGACAGTGAGAACGGTATTGAACTTGGCAATTGGCGGATTGACAGCTCACAGCTGAAAATTCCCGCACCGCGTTTCAGCCTGCAACAGCAAGTCTTGCACGGTGGCAAGCAAGAGGGATCGAAAGTCCTTACCCTGACGAGTGAGGGGTTGACCATCACTCTTAGCCCAACGCGCGGTATGGATATTCTGCATGTCAACGGTTCCGGCGTAAGGCTGGGGTGGGATTCGCCGGTGACCGAAGTGGTCAATCCGGCTTATATCAACCTGGAAAGTCGCAACGGGGTGGGTTGGCTTGACGGCTTTAACGAAATGATGGTGCGCTGCGGCTACGAATGGACCGGGCATCCGGGCGTAGAGAACGGCACACTGTATACGTTACATGGCCGTGCAGGAAATACTCCGGCTTCCAAGGTGGTGGTGGATATTGCTGAAAAAGCGCCGTATGAAATCCGTATCCGCGGCCTGCTGAAAGAGAATACCTTTAAGAAAAGTAATCTGGAAACCTGGACTGAGCTGCGTTACGTTCCCGGCACGCAGCAGTTTACGGTTCACGATCGTCTAACCAATCATGCTGATTATCCGCGTGACTATCAGATTATTTATCACAGTAACTTCGGTAAGCCGCTGCTGGAAGAGGGAGCCGTGTTCAGTGCGGCAATCAAGGAGATTTCGCCGTTTAATGATTATGCCAAGGGCGGTTTGAAAGACTGGCATACTTACCAGGGGCCTACCAAAGGCTTCGATGAGATGGTGTTCAACATCGTGCCTTACAGTGATCCGCAAGGAAAAACCCTGGCGATGATGAACAACAAGAAAGGGGATCGGGGAGTGGCAATTGGTTTTGATACCCGACAGTTACCGGTTTTGACGTTGTGGAAAAACACGGATACTGAACGTCAGGGCTATGTTACCGGGATCGAGCCAGGGACCAGCTATGCGTACCCGGTAAAAATCGAACGTGAGCAGGGGCGAATCAAACAGTTACAGCCCGGAAAGAGTACCGATTTCGAGCTGACTTACACTTTGCTGAAAAATGCTGAACAAGTAAAAGAGTACCAAAACAAGATAAAAACGCTGCAAGGTGACCGTGCCGTTAAACTGGTCGATACTCCAATTGCGGTGGAATAGCGTCTGGTGAGGGGGAAGCCGGTCAAGCGACCGGCTCTTTGGCGTCAAAGCAGCAGTTCGTAGTGGACTTTCACCACCACTTTCTTGATGTTTTTTGGTCCAGCTATCTGGCATCCGGGCTTGTGTGGCTCCAATGGGAAAAAGATCACGTACATGCCCGGCGTCAGATTCAGGGTTTGCGCGCCGCGTTTGATATCCAGCCATTGCAGATCTTTGCTTTCATCGTAAGGATCGTTGCTTTCCCAACTGTCTGGCAGGCCAAAATCGATCCGCTCTTCGCCGCCGATCAGGATCTGGATATCCAGATACTCCTGGTGAAGCTCGGCGCGTTTGCTTTCTGCTGGCTCCGTCATTAGCTCCATCACGTTCATAAACACCCGATCACCATCGATCTCGTGCCGGCCCAACGGCAGGTTAGGCAAATCATACTGACGTACGGTATTGAGGATATTGGCTAAAGCGGGTGAGAGACCACGCCCGAAGCGGGGGTTGTACAAACTGCCATAGATCATCCTGATTCTCCCTAATAAATAAAAGACCTGCAGAGAGTATGTCTATTATTGTTCAGGAAAAAAGTTAACTGGCTTGCAATCATACAACCTTTTGAGCGAGGCGCCGGGGGCTTGCTGCCAGGCGCCAGCGGGCTCACGAGAGGCTTTCAACTTTTGGCTTTGGTTTGATGGTTAGCGTGGCCCCAATCGAGGCGGTAATGATGGCGGCCAATGCCAACCATTGCGTTTGGTTTAGGTGTTCGTTGAGGAAGATCATGCCGGAAAGGGCGGCCATTGCCGGTTCCAGACTCATCAGGGTGCCAAAGGTACGGGCGGGGATCTTGGGTAACGCGATAATTTCCAACGAGTAAGGCAACGCGGTAGACAGCACCGCGACGGCCAACGCTACCGGTAGAATATCCACGTTCAACAGCGCACTGCCGGTTTGCCAGGCACCGATCGGGCAGAATACGATGGCGGCGATCAATGACCCCACGGCTACGGTGCCCGGTCCGTGATCTCCCCCGGCCTTCTGGCCGAAAATAATGTATATCGCCCAGCAGGCACCGGCACCCAACGCACAGGCTGCCCCCACGGGATCGATACTGCCCATATCGTGGCCAAGCGGCAGCAGAAACCACAAACCGGCAATCGCCAGCGCCACCCAGATAAAATCGATCGGGCGGCGGGAAGAGAACATTGCCACCGCCAGCGGACCGGTAAACTCCAGCGCCACCGCAATGCCCAGTGGCACCGTGCGTAATGAAAGATAAAACAGGTAGTTCATCGCCCCCAGTGACAGACCATAGATCAGCAATGGCAACCGGCTACCGGCGGCGAAACGCATGCGCCACGGACGGAAAATGATAAACAGGATCAGCGTACCGATGCTCAGGCGTAGGGTGGTGATGCCTTCGGCACCCACCAGCGGGAACAGGCTTTTGGCTAATGAAGCCCCGCTCTGGATCGAGATCATTGCAATGATCAGTAAACACACGGGCACCAGCGTGGAAGACGCTTTAGTGGTTACAGACGAAGACATCCTTTCTGGCCTTATGGAGCTTCCCAACGTCTGGGAAGGTATTGAGTACAGGTGTTGCACAGTGTAAAGGAATTGGCAGCAAGGTGTTGGCGAAAAACGGGGGGCCGAGTTGAATCTGTCAAAAATATGCGCCAACTTGGTTCAAGCAAGCAATAAGTGCGCTTTTTTTAAGAGTATTCTGGAACTCGGATAGGTGATTCGCGTCACAAAAAGGAGTATAATTCGCGAAAAATGTAGGAAAATTAGCATGCTATAGTGTTCTTGAAATCTTCTGTTACACGATATAAAGATTTAGACACTCATTTAAAGGCAGAGTTTCACGCTAATTTTTGCTATATTTTCAATGTATGAGAAATTGAAGCACTTTAATAATAAAACGCGTTTGAGGTGGTTATGAAAAAAATTGCATGTCTTTCCGCAGTAGCAGCTTGTGTATTGGCCGTAACAGCAGGTACCGCATTTGCTGGTGAGAGCACCGTGTCCGCTGGCTATGCCCAGGGCGATCTCCAAGGCGTTGCCAACAAGGCCGACGGTTTCAACCTGAAGTACCGTTACGAGTACGACAACAGCCCACTGGGTGTGATCGGTTCTTTCACCCATCTGGAAAAGAACGGTTCTGAAGACGGCTTCTACAACAAAGCACAATACAACTCCATCACTGCCGGCCCGGCTTATCGTTTCAACGATTGGGCGAGCATCTACGGTGTGATCGGTGTGGGCTATGGTAAATTCACTTCCAACGCTCAAAACGGTACTGACAACAACAACACCAGCGACTACGGCTTCACCTACGGTGCTGGTCTGCAGTTCAACCCAATGCAACAGGTTGCTCTGGACGTGGGTTACGAGCAGAGCCGTATCCGCAGCGTTGACGTTGGCACCTGGAACGTGGGCGTAGGTTACCGCTTCTAAGATTTCCCCATGCCTTCGGGCATGAGCGCGTGGCCTTGCTGGCCATGCTCAATAAAAATCCGCCTCTTAGGGGCGGATTTTTTTTGCCAGTAACAGATTGAAACTGCAGACAAACGTGTTAATCCATCGATTTATTTGGCTTGCCCAATACCGTGGTCGGTTGCAATGAAAAACGCGCCGTACGGGGATCGCGCTCATATCCCTGCGGCTCGGTCAGCAGCCCATAGAGCTCTGGCCGACGGCCGTGGATCCAACGCCGCCCGCTGCTCATGGGGATTAAGCTCAGATCCATATCGGCGGTGACCATGGCGTCCTGCGCCGCCCAGGTCTCTGACAGGATACGGCCATAAGGGTCCAGCAGCATCGCATTGCCGGTGCGCACTTCATCATCGTCTCGCCCCACGCCGTTGCTGAACAAAATAAACAGGCCATTATCATGGGCGCGAGAAGGCAGCCAGCGCAGTAGCCAACCGCGGCCAGTTTCGCCGCGAAAAGCCTCTTCGATAGCCGTCGGATTTTCTTTACGTTGCTGCCATAGCGCCAGCGGTATCGGCTTCATTCCGTGCGGGCTGCGTGAATTTGTCCCCCCGGTTTGGTGAGGCGCGAACAGAATATCGGCACCCAGCAACGTGGTGGCACGGGCGTTCTCCACCAGGTTGTTGTCCCAGCAGATCAGGATCCCCATGCGTACGCCCCAAGGGGTATCAAACACGGTATAACTATCGCCTTTAGCGATTAGCGGGTGTTCAAAAGGATGGAGCTTGCGGTGCACATGGGTTTGGCCATCCGGCAGGCAAACCGCATAAGCGTTGTACAGCTGGCCGTCTTCACCCTGCTCAATCAATCCAACGCCGATGGCCATCTGGTACCGTTCTGCCAGTGGGCGGATGCGCGCCAACGAAGGACTGGTGGCGATAGGTTCAGCTAAAGCGGTGATTTCGCTGTCGGCCAGATGGCGTACGTGCCAGTAGCCGGTAATGCACATTTCCGGGAAGGCGAGGACCTGCACATTATCGGCGGCGGCCTGGGCGATAAAGTCTTCCATAACGCCGAGATTGTAGTTCTTGTCGTTGGCGCGGTGTTGAAATTGTACCGACGCAGCACGAAGGGTCGTGGTCATAGCAAGCTCCTGTGGGGTTTTTTGTCCGTTAATTACAGCAGCCGTATCTATTACTGTATAATCAATTAAAATCCTATTTTGATAACCTAATGGAATGGATAATCGTCAACTACGTGCCTTTGTTGCCTTGGCCGAACTGGGGCGCTATCACCTGGCTGCTGAGCGGCTCTGCATCACCCAGCCCGCGTTGAGCAAGCAAATTCAAGCCATCGAACTGCAGTTGGGCACCCGCCTGTTTGAACGGGGCCGGCAAGGTGCACAACTGACTGCCAACGGTACAGCTCTCCTCCCCAGAGCGCGGGAATTATTGACCCATTACCAGCAGTTTCATCTTTATGCGTTGCAGGTAGTGAAGGGGGAAACCGGGCGTCTGGCCTTAGGCTTTGGGCTTTCCAGTTTTCATCTGGCCCCGCAACGGGTGGCAGCTTTTCGCCAGCGCTTTCCTACGGTGGTGGTGGGCCTGGAGGATCTTCCTTCGGAACGGCAATACCAATTGTTGCTAAGTGGCGATCTACAGGCTGGCTTTGTGCGTTTGCCCGTTGTTGCTCCTCTGCAGGCACTGCCTTTGCTGAACGATCGGCTGGTGCTGGCCGCACCGCGAACGATGGCGTTGCAGGAGGAGAACCTGTTGGCGGATTTCCACCGTTTGCCTCTGTTGCAGTTGGAACCTTCGCGTGGCCGAGGGTTGAGTGAGCAAGCGCTGCGTTTTATTGCCGCTCAGGGGCTGCGGGCAAACGTGGTGCAGCAGGCAGAGGACATCCAAACCTTGCTGGCGCTGGTGGCGGCGGGGATAGGCGTGGCCCTGTTGCCACATAGCATTGCGTTTATTGCTCCGGCTGGGATCGACATTCTGCCGTTGAGCGGCGAGCAGACGCAGTGGCAGGTTGGGCTGGCGTGGAACCCGCAGCGGCCTGATGCGCTACGGGATAATTTTATCCAGGATATCTTGGACTCAGAGCGGTCGGTATAACACCACCGTTGGCAGTTGGTGGTATTCGCTGCGGTGGCTTGCCACAAAGCCGACTTTTTTCGCCAGGCCAAGCGAAGGGCGGTTATCCGGCGAGATGATACAAACGACTTTGTCCTGTGAGAAATTCTCTTTGGCCCAGACCAGCGCGGCGTTCAAGGCTTCGGTAGCATAGCCTTTACCGTGTGCAGCCGTGATCAGCGTCCAGCCCATTTCGGGGACATCGAGTGCGGGTTGAATATCTCGGTGAAAATCGGCGAAGCCAATGCCGCCAATATACCTGCCGCTGTTTTTCTCCCGCACCGCCCAGTAGCCGTAACCCAGCAATTTCCAGTGACCGATATAGCGTAACAGGCGGCCCCAGCTGTCCTCCTTGTCGCGTGGCGTACTGCCGATATAGCGCACCACCGCAGGATCGGCCCACATGGCGGCCAAATCGTCAAAATCTTCCAGCCGGTGGGCATCCAGGATCAGACGTTCGGTGATCAAGGTGGGGGCAACGGTGTGAATGGTCATGGCTCGCTTCCTGAACAAGAGAAAAGGCGCTGCCGGAGCAACGCCTCAAGATACTCACCACTGTAGCCGAACTGCTTTGGCTCTAGCAATACCGGGAAGTTACACTACCAGCCACAGCAGCCAGGTAAAGACGAAGCCACTTAAACCGAGCAGGGTGGTTAATACCGTCCAGGTTTTCAGGCCATCGGCCACTGACAGGCCAAGGTATTTGGTGACAATCCAGAAGCCGGAGTCGTTAACGTGGGATAACCCCAGACCGCCAAAGCAGGTGGCGAGCGTGACCAACACTAGCTGCATCGGGTTAAGCCCGATAACCGCTTCGGACAGCAACCCGCCGGTCGTCAGAATGGCGACGGTAGCCGACCCCTGCGAGGCACGCAGTGCCAGCGAGATGATAAATGCAGCCGGGATTAACGGCAGGCCAATGGTGGTCAGCACATCTGCCAGTGCTTTACCCACGCCAGACTCGACTAGCACCTTGCCAAACACTCCGCCCGCACCGGTAACCATGATGACTACTGCCGCTGTCGGTAACGCGCCTCCCATCACATCGCTGGTGTGTTGCAGGCTCCAGCCGCGACGGATAGCCAGCAGATAGAACGCCAACACCAGGGCGATCATTAACGCTACGCCCGGTGAGCCGATTAATGACAAGGCATCACGCAGCGCTGAACCTGGTGGCAGCATGGTGGCAGAAACGGTGCCCAGCATAATGATGGCGATAGGAATAACGATCAGCGCGGTAATCAACCCGGCGCTCGGCGGATTGATCCGATCGCTGAGTGGGGCTTTGCCCTCTGGTGCTGGCTCAGGGGCTGCCAGTTGCAACTGTTCCAACACCTCAATGGAGAGGGGGTAGGCTTTACGGTTGAGATATTTTGCCGCGAAGTAACCGATAACGCCCACCGGGATACAGATGACCAGGCCGATAATGGTCAGCCAACCGATATCGGCATTCAACAGCCCCGCCGCCGCGACCGGGCCTGGATGTGGTGGCAGAGCAACGTGGACCGTCAGCATCACACCGGCCATTGGCAAGCCAAACTTCAACGGTGAGACTTTAGCCACTTTGGCAAAGCCATAGATGATCGGGGCCAGGATGATAAAGCCGACGTCGAAAAACACCGGAATGCCCAGGACGAATGCGGCACTGGTTAGCGCGGCAATGGTGCGCTTTGGCCCCAGCGCTTTGCTGAAACGCTGCGCCAGGGATTCTGCGCCGCCCGAATGTTCGATCATTCTACCCAGCATGGCACCCAGGCCGATGATAATGGTCACCGAGCCGAGTACACCGCCCATCCCGGCGGTCATCACTTTCATGACTTCACCGGTTGGGATCCCGCTGGCAAGCGCGACCAGTAGACTAACGACCAGCAGGGCGACAAACGGCTGAACCTTCGCCTTGATGACCATCAATAGCAGCAGTACGACACCCAGTACGGCAATGATCAGTAGCATAGTTGGAGACATAGCATAGCCTTTAATTCAGGTAAGAGTCCGGCACCGCGATCGCCCTGGGGCGATACGGGTGCGTTTATTTTTTATGTTATTGGAACTGGTGTTGGCGCTACGAGTTCTTGATTACAGGTAAGGTTTCACCCAACCCAGACCCGCCGTCGTTTCTCCACGAGGTTTATATTCACAACCGATCCAGCCTTGGTAGCCCACCTTATCCAACTGGGCGAATAGCCAAGGATAATTCAGCTCACCGTCATCGGGTTCATTACGGTCTGGCACCGAGGCGATCTGGATATGGGCATAGCGCCCGGCCAATGAGGCGATCAGATTGCCGATATTGCCGTCCACCAGCTGCGCGTGGAAGAAGTCGAACTGAATAAACACGTTCGGGCGATCGATGGCGGCCACCAGCTCTGCCGCCTGATGCTGGCTGGAGAACAGATAGTTGGGCTTGATCGGTGGGCTGAGCGCTTCGATCAACACCTTGATGCCGTGAGGGGCAAAGGCGTCGGCGGCGTAACGGATATTGCTGATAAAGGTTTCCCGATAGCGTGCAATATCTTCCCCTGGCGGCACTACGCCAGCCATCACGTGAACGCTAGGGCACTTGAGGGCGATGGCATATTCCAGAGCGCGATCGATATCCGCACGGGCATCCTGCTCGCGGCCTGGCAATGCCGCCAGCCCCCATTCGCCTGCGCCCACATCGCCCGGCGCGGTATTGAACAACACCTGCTGTAGACCATTTTGTTGCAGTTTATCCGCCAGTAGATCGGCAGGGTAATCATAAGGGAACAGGAACTCTACCGCTTTAAATCCGGCCGCCGCAGCGGCATCAAAACGATCCAGAAACGAGTGCTCGGTAAACATCATTGATAAATTGGCAGCAAATTTTGGCATGGTTCAGCTCCGTAACTCGGCAATTTCATCATCGGTTAAATAGCGAATTGGGCGGTTGCCGAGGGTGAAAATCAGCTTGGCCGCATCTTCCATTTCTTCGGTATTGTTCGCGGCTTCCCGCAGGCTCTCACCGGTGACCACGGGGCCGTGGTTCGCCAACAGGAAAGCCTTGTAGCTTGGGGCCAGCTTGCCCAGATCTTCCGCCAGCCGCAGATCGCCGGGGCGGTAGTAAGGCACCACCGGCACCTGGCCGACGCGCATCACCACATAAGGGGTGAACGGCTTGATGGCGTTTGCCGTATCCAGCCCTTGCAGACAGGAAAGCGCGGTCAGATAGGTGCAATGCAGGTGCACTACCGCCTTGCACGCCGGGTTGTTCTGGTACAGCGCGCGGTGAAAGCTGATCTCTTTCGAGGGCTTGTCGCCAGAAATCCATTCACCGCTCAGGCTGACTTTCGACAGCTTGTCTGCCTGCAAATCCCCCAGGCAGGAGCCCGTTGGGGTGGCCAGCAGGGTACCGTCTGGCAACAACAGCGAAAGGTTGCCTGCTGAACCGGTAGCGTAGCTGCGCTGGAAGAACGAAGCCCCCAGGCGCACCATCTCTTCCCTTGCCAGCCGTTCAGTGTCAGCGGTCATCGTCATACTGAAAACTCCGTTTGTGCTCTGGCGAAAAAGTTTTCATCGCCGAAGTTGCCCGATTTCAGGGCCAGTGATACCGGTTGTTCGATTGCGCGTACCCAAGGCACGCCTGGAGAAATACAAGGGCCGATATGGAAGCCGCGGATCCCCAATGCCTGTGTGACCACGCCAGAGGTTTCACCGCCGGCGACGATAAAGCGGCTGAAACCCTGTTGTTGCAGGCGTTTAACCACTTCGGCAAACAGGGCTTCTACCGCCTGGCTGGCGGCTTCGGTGCCGTATTGCTGCTGGGTTCGTTGCAGTTGCTCCGGTTCGGCGGTGGCATACAGCAATGGGGCCAGTGGCTGTGCGGCCTGCTGTTCTACCCAGGAACTTAGCTCGGCTGCGTAGGCGCTGCGATCGCCTGCGGTGATGCAGCGAGAGACATCAATGCTCTGTGCCGGAGCCTGCTGGCGGTAGCGTGCTACCTGCTTGTTGGTCATGGTGGAGCAGGAGCCGGAAAGGACCACTGCTTTCTTCCCCTGTGGCGCTCCGGCAGATTGGGCTTTTCCCTGACCCGGCTGCGCCCATTGGCGGGCAATGCCGATCGCCAGCCCTGAACCTCCGGTGACCAACTTCATGGTTTTCAGCGCTTCGCCCTGTGTCAGCAGATGCTGTTCGTTCAGGGTATCCAATACCACGTAGCGCACGCCAAGCTGTGCCAGCTGTTGCAGTTTTTCCTGCACTGCACCGGCTCCACGATCCATCTCTGCCGCGTTGACCAGCCCGCAACGCCCGCTGGCCTGGGCCTCCATCAGTCGCATCAGATTACTGTCGGTCATTGGCGTCACCGGATGGTTGCGCATACCGGATTCCGACAGCAACTGGTTCATCACGAACAGATAGCCTTGATATACCGTGCGGCCATTTACCGGTAGCGCAGGGGAAATCACCGTTTGCTGTTCGCCAAGCGCATCGAGCAAGGCGTCGGTAACGGGCCCGATATTGCCTTGGGCTGTGCTGTCGAAGGTGGAACAGTACTTAAAGTAGAACTGGCGGCAACCCTGGCGCTGTAACCAGGCTAAAGCCTGCAACGACTGCTCGACCGCCTGGTCGACCGGGCAGGAGCGCGATTTCAGGCTGATCACCACTGCCTGCGAGTCGACAGGGGTATCATCCTGCGGTACGCCATTGAGCTGGACCGTAGGTAAACCGTTTTCCACCAGGAAGCTGGCGATATCGGTGGCACCGGTAAAGTCGTCTGCAATCACTCCGAGTAACATTATGAGTTCTCCTTATTCTTTGGCAGTTCGATCCCGGCGAAGATCTTGATCACTGCGCTGTCATCTTCCTTGCCGAAACCTGCGTTGCTGGCGGAGGTGAACATGTTGAACGCCGTGGAGGCTAATGGCAGCGGGAAGTGCAGCGCTTTGGCGGTATCGGCCACCAGCCCAAGATCCTTGACGAAGATATCTACCGCAGATTTTGGTGAGTAGTCGCCATCGACCACGTGGCGCATACGGTTCTCAAACATCCAGGAGTTACCCGCGGCGTTGGTGACCACATCGTACATCACGTCCAGCGGGATACCGGCGCGTGCGGCCAGCGCCATCGCCTCAGCACCGGCGGCAATGTGTACGCCTGCCAACAATTGATGGATGATCTTGACCGTTGCCCCCAGGCCGATCTCGTCGCCGATGCGGTACACTTTCCCGGCTACGGCATCCAGCATCGGTTGCAACTGGGCAAAGGTGCTCTCACTGCCCGAGGCCATCACGGTCATTTGGCCAGCCGCGGCCTTGGCTGCACCGCCGGAAACCGGGGCATCCAGCATCGGCAGGTTATACGCCAACAGTTTCTGTTCGATCTCCTTGGCATCCGCAGCAGCAATGGTGGATGACACCATCACCGGCGTATTGGGTTTCAACTGTGCCGCCAGGCCGTTATCCCCGAACAGGATCTGTTTTACCTGGTTGGCATTAACCACCAACAGCAGCACCGCATCCAGTTCGTTTGCAAAGTCTGCTGCGCTGGTGGCGGCCTGTTTGGCACCGGCTTGCTTTAGCGCCGCCAGTGCCTGAGGGTTGAGATCGACGCCATAGGTAGTCAGCCCGGCATTGATGCAGGACGTTGCCGCGCCCATGCCCATTGAACCTAAACCGACGATACAAACTGCGTAGTTTCCTGGTTGTGCCATGATGCACCTCTGTTAATTTTAGTGATTATTTGTTTTGATGTGTTAAATGTAAGCGTTATTGACGCGGATATCGGTGATCACCTTCACAATTATTAACAATGCAACAGACGGTCGAAAAAACGGTTACGCTTGCTAACATAATGCTTTTAAATGTTTTTTATGTTTATGACTGACTTCACAGCCTGAAAAGCTTTACTACCGTCGCACGAAAATTGACGTAAAATCACAATTATTATCATCGTAGTCACAGAGGGGGAACCGTGATACCTGTTGAACGCCACCAACAAATTTTGGCGCTGGTGTCCGAGCGCGGCGCAGTCAGCATAGCTGAACTGACCGAAAGGCTCGGGGTCTCACACATGACCATCCGGCGCGATCTGCAAAAACTGGAAGAGCAGGGCAGCGTACTGCCCGTTTCTGGCGGTGTGCAGTCGGCCGAACGAGTGGCGATTGAGCCTTCGCATCAGGATAAGGAAGGGATGTTCAGCCAGCAGAAAGCTGCCATTGGGCAACTGGCCGCGCGGCAGATCCCGGCCAACAGCTGCATCTACCTGGATGCAGGCACCACCACGTTGGCCCTGGCTCGTCAGCTCGGCGATCGTGACGATATCACTGTGGTGACCAACGATTTTGTTATTGCCGCCTATCTGCTGGAACATAGCCAGTGCAAGCTGATCCACACCGGCGGTACGGTATGCCGGGAAAACCGTTCCTGCGTGGGGGCCGCTGCGGCTCAGGCTTTACGTAATCTGTTTATCGATCTGGCGTTTATCTCTGCTTCTTCATGGAGTATGCGTGGTTTGTCTACCCCGAACGAGGATAAGGTGGTGGTGAAAAACGCCATCGTTGAGGCCAGCCGCCGTCGCATTTTGCTAAGTGATACGTCCAAATATGGCAAAGTGGCCACCTATCTGGCGCTGCCGATTTCGGTCTTTGAGGTGATTATCACTGACGATCACCTGCCGGAAGCGGCGCGTGAGGCGATTATGCAGGCAAATATTACGTTGCTTACTGCGATGCAGTGACTTTCAATCCCGCCAATCTGATAAACACCGGGGTGGTTATCGCTGCCCCAAGATCGTGGCTACAGACTTCACAGCAGATAATCCAGGCATTGAGCCGCAATAATTCCATCACGTCCAGGTGCCAGCCGGTGGCACCGTCAGCCCGCTACTACATAATATTTACCTATAAAAAATTAATGAGTTATTTTTATGGATTCACCTTAATGCGGTGCTGATATACACCCTAATGAGTATGGTTAATACCAGGTTATATCGCTATGTAAAGTCAGTGTCATGTCAAGGCGGTTATCTGGCAGAGTGACAGGTTAAAAACATTGATTTAAATGATAAAGGTTATCAACGCTAGCCGAAAACATCGACTTTCCCAGTCCTGTAAGATCTTTGTGATGGTTAAATCTGCGATATTTTTACATTAAAACAGGCTATGCAAGGTGTTTTGGTGAATTTTTTCGCTAAAAATAAATTTATGGCAACATAAAAATCTATCCTTGTGAAATTTAACGAATCAATATATCAATAATCAGCGTGTTTCGATAATCTTTGTTTTGGTCATGAGAAAATTCTTATTCCAGGGAGAAGGAAAAATGCCACAGTTAATGACAATTACCCGCGGTCTATTTACTAGCGATAAAAACGTTCACGAAGGCTTTTTTTTAATTTCAATTAAATGATTTTATTAACGATTAATGCCTGGGCTGTCTGTTTTTATAGTGAAAGTCGTGAATATAATGAAATATAAGCTTAATGACCGTATTATCTTCGATGTCGATAGCGGAACGCTGAGTTTGAGCGATCTGTTTGACGATACTGTCACCATCTCCAACCCATCCAAGCGCTTGCTGCAGTTACTTATTGTCCACCAGGGCGATGCCGTGAGCCGTGAAGTGATCTTCAAAAAGGTGTGGGATGATTATGGGATGATTTCCAGTAACAATAATCTTAACCAGTGCGTGAGCAAGTTACGTAGAGTGATCAAGGCGCTGGGAATTGATGAGGAGGTGATCGTCACGGTTCCCAAGGTGGGTTTTATGCTGCACAGCGAAATCCAGATTGTGTCTTGTGAAGATGATAAGGATACGCCGATCCTTGGTGCCGAACCGCCGGTATCAGTCGCTAAAACCATACCCGTGGTGGTAGGCAAGGTGTTCTCCCGTGCTTCCTTGCGCTATGGTTGGGGGATGCTGGGCTTCGTGTGTGTGGTGTTGGCAGGCATAGCGTTCTATATTTTCAATCCAAGTATCCGGCAAGAGAGCTATCTGGGTAAATCGGGTAACTGTGCGGTATTTATGTCGTACTCCACGGTTCGGGCAGATCCGGCATTCAGCGATGATGTGCTGGCGCAGGTGGCAAGGCAAAAAATCCAATGCCAGCCGGATGAATACCTGTTGCTGATACGTGGAAATCAGGTGAAGTCGTATATTTCTGGCATCTCACGGCTATTTTTTCTCCGCTGCAAGATTTTGCGAGAGCATAAGATTGAACTTTGCTCTGGTCTGGAAAGCGAATCCTCCCTGTAATTGAATGATGCTGATTGGCTGGCGGGGTGAACGACCGACAGCCAGAGTATTGTGACCTTAGAATAAACCACTTCATTAGCGTTATCCGCCCTCTTATTCCGCTGGCTCACTATCCCGAAACAGTAATGCCCCTCACCCTAGCCCTCTCCCAAAGGGAGAGGGGACCGAACGTGCCACAACTTTATTACGGCACACTGCCTCAACCCTCTCTCTGCACACTTCTGCACCTGTAGTACCGCCACCCTCGTACAAAAGGAGAAGGGACCGAACGCGCCACAATTTTATTACGGCACTCCGGCTTTGCATCAACCCTCTCTCTGCTCACTTCTGCACCTGTAGTACCGCCACCCTCGTACAAAAGGAGAAGGGACCGAGCGTGCCACAATTTTATTACGGCACACTGCTTCTGCATCAACCCTGTCGCAGCTTTTCTCTGCACTTGAACACGGCACCGTACTAGCTCCCTCGCCCTTTGGGAGAGGGTTGGGGTGAGGGGAAATGGGTTGCCTTAACTGACAGGCAATAACTGTACAGGCTGATTTTTCACCAGAATGGACGCCGAATAACGGTAGTTATAACGTGATTAATGTTTGATCGAATTAATCTAGGATAATTCTGCTACTCGCCTTGCATGGGTGGGATTTCTATCCTTAATTGAGTGTTAAAAATATTAAATACAGGATTTAAATCTAAACATTTCACATTTACTAGTTAATGATTATCTTAATATTTATTTGGGTTAAGATTTTTCTCGCCAAGTAGGACGAGAGGCATACTCACGTTGCATATCAATACTTGGCGTTATCCCGCTAGCAACTGGCAATACCGGAGTGAGTGGAGATGACAAAGATCGGTACATTTAACGGACAATAGAAATCTATAACTTAGGGAGTTTTACCATGAAAAAGATCACACTTGCTCTGGCAATCGTTTCAGCATTCGCAGTAGTGGGCACCGCTCAGGCAGCAGACGTTACCGCACAAGCCTTGGCTACCTGGTCAGCCACTGCCAAGAAAGATACCACCAGCAAGTTGGTTGTGACGCCAATCGGCAGCCTGTCTTTCCAATATGCTGAAGGCATCAAAGGCTTCAACAGCCAGAAAGGTCTGTTCGACGTGACTATCGAGGGCGAAGGAACCGCCACCGATTTTAAACTGACCTCCAAGTTGGTATCCAATACTCTGACTCAGCTTGACACCTCGGGTTCTACCCTGGAAGTCGGCGTTGACTACAACGGCGCTAACGTAGGCAAAACCGCTCAAACTACCATGATCGACGTTAAGGCCGGTGTTCTGGGTGGTAACCTGAGCGCACTGTCTGCAGCTTACGACAAAGCCGTTCGTACCAGCGCGCAGGACCAGTTCACTTTCACCATTATCGGCGCAACTGCTGATGGCACAACTGCGGTGACGGATTTCAGCACCCTGCCTGAAGGTATCTGGAGTGGTGACGTGAGCGTAGAGTTCAACGCTACCTGGACTACCGCATAATCTTTTCCCCAGAGTAATGCGTCCTAACAGGGGGGAAACCCCCTGTTTTTGTCAGCTAAAGAGTTTGGAATACCGCTATGAATCGTTTCTATTTTTCTATTCCCCTGTTGCTGTCTCTGTGCCACAGCGCTTTGGCGCTGGATGTTGGTGCGATCAGTTCCTTTATGCCCAGTAATAGCGCGACGCTAAGTAAAGAAATTAAAAATACGACGGATAGCGGCCGCCTGGTGAATATAAAAATAGAAAGGATTTCCGACCCGACGGAATCGGGCACCGTGATCCCGATGGTGACGAAAGACGAAATGCTGTTGTCACCCGCCAGCCTGATGATGCCAGCCAACGCCAGGGACGTGATCCGTTTTTATTATAAAGGGCCAGAAGATAATCAAGAACGCTATTACCGGATTGTCTGGTTTGATCAGGCATTAACCGATGCGGGGCAGAATACCGCCAAACGCAATGGCGTGGCCACCACCTCGGCGCGTATTGGCACCATTTTAGTGGTTACGCCACGTCAGGTTAATTTTAATCATCAGTTTGCCAATAACAAAATCACCAATACCGGCAATGCCACCTTCAAAATGGTGGCCTACGGCCCCTGCAAGAATAAGAAAGAAGGCAGCAACTGCAAGGAAAACTATTTTGTCATGCCAGGTAAAGATCGTGGCCTGTCCAAAGTGGATATCAATGATAAGAAAAGCCACGTTGCGCTTTGGTATGGAGAGCAATTTATTCAAGTCAAATAACACTGAGTTGGGCTGCCACGGGATGTTGCAGTAAAGGGATGCATAATAGTTCAAGGAGTTAGACGTGAAACTAGCACTGGATAGTGCATTACTCAAGATATCAGTAGCGGTGGGGATGAGCGTTATCCCGGCCGTGATGATCCCTGGGCAGTCGGCTCTTGCCGCCGGGTTAACCCAAATTGATGGTGTGTTGATCCCCCAGACTTTCAGCATGGCATTGCGCGAGGGGATGAGCATCCCGTTATTGCTGCATTTTGAACAAAACAGCACCCTGAAAGACGATCAACGCATTGGGCGCGCATTGCTGGTGCTTGATGATAACCATCTGAAAATCAGCGAAATTACCCTGGAAGATAACGAGGGTGGCGCACAGTTGACCGCCGCGATCACCAAGCAGCTCAATGCGCTCAATGATGCCAACTTTGACGATAAGCAACGCATCACGCTGTCGGATGATGCTTGGCTGGCGTTGGATTTCCGCCAGTTGAACCTGCAATTGGTGGTGAAGCAATCGGCCCTGGGGACGGTATTGCGTGAGCGCGCCAGTGATATTGGTGCGTCGAGTGTTGATGAGATAAGCAGCACGCTAGCCTATAACCTGGGCATTTACGATAATCGCACCAAAGCCAGTGAAGGTTTTACCTCCAGCTATTTATCGCTGAATAACGTCACTTCTCTGCGTGAGCATCATGTGGAAGTGAACGGTTCTGTCTATGGGATTGGCAGCAGCAACCAGGATTCGACGCTGTATAAGGTGATGTATGAGCGTGACTTCGCTGGCCGACGCTTTGCCGCAGGCATGCTCGACAGTTGGAACCTGCAATCGTTGGGTCCAGTGACCACCATCAATTCGAGCAAAATCTACGGCATGTCCTATGGCAGCCGTGCCAATTCGACGGTGTTTGATAATACCCAGTCGTTAACGCCGATTGTCGCTTTCTTCCCCTCGGCGGGGGAGGTTCACCTGTCGCGTGATGGCCGCCTGCTCAGCGTACAGAATTTCTCCATGGGTAACCACGAAGTGGATACCGGCACGCTGCCTTTCGGTATTTACGATGTGCAGGTTGAGGTGATCGTCAATGGTCAGGTGATCAGCCGCCGTATGCAGCGGGTTAACAAACTCTATAGTCCGCTGCACGCCGCGGGTGCGCCGATGTTCTGGCAGTATTGGGGCGGTATGGTGCGTATGGATGAGTGGCATGGCGACAACGATCGCTTCGCTGAGGCTAAAGATAGCTACCTGCTGGGGGCTTCAGCCTCTGGCAACCTGTCTCGCTTTAACTGGGCGCTGTCCGGCTATTCCCTGGACAGTACTTCGGTGGCGGAAGGCCGTTTAAGCATACCGATCATCGATGCGGTGCAGGTTAGCACGCAGAGCATGGTAGCCACGGACCGATCCTGGACGCTGATCAACACCGTGAGCGCCACGCTGCCCGGTGGTTTCAGTACGCTGTGGGCCAACGAAGAAAAAACGGTGATCGGCAACAAACTGCGCCAAAACGATGCGCATAACCGGGCGATCGGCGGCTCGCTGAACTTGGGGGCGATTGTGCCTCACCTCGGCACGCTCAGCGTCAGTTATAACGACGACAAGAAAAATAGCAGCCATTATTACAACGTGGATTACTACCAGAATCTGTTCACCGGCCGTTACGGCACGCTGGGCATACGTGCGGGGGTACAGCGATACAATAATGGCCATTCCGGCGGTAATACCGGCAAGTACATTGCGCTCGATTTCTCCTTGCCACTGGGCAACTGGTTCAGCGCCGGGGTTTCTAACCAGAACGGCTACACCACGGCCAATATTGCGGCGCGTAAAGAGATTGCCGATGGGCCGATCCGAACCGTGGGGGCCAATTTGTCGCGCGCCATCTCCGGGGATACCAACGGGGATAACAGCTTTAACGGCGGTGCCTACGCCCGTTTTGACACCAAGTATTCTACCGGCACCGTCAACGTTAGCAGCTCCGCAGACGGCTACGTGAATACCAGCCTAACCGCTAACGGCAGCGTCGGTTGGCAGGGGCGTCATATCGCGGCAAGTGGACGCAATGAAGGTAACTCAGGGATTATTATCAATACCGGCCTGGAAAATGAAGGCATGCTGACCGCGCGCGTGGATGGCCGCGTCGTCAAGCTGACCGGCGACAAGAACTATCTGCCCCTGTCCCCTTATGGTCAGTATGTGGTGGAGTTGATGAACAACAAAAACTCGGCGGAAAGCTTCGATATCGTCACCAATCGTAAGAACAGCCTGACGCTGTACCCGGGCAACGTGGCGGTCATCGAACCGCAAATCAAACAGATGGTCACGGTATTTGGCCGTATCAAGGCCGAGGATGGCACGCTGCTGGCCAACGCCAATATCAACAACCATATCGGGCGTACCCGTACGGATGAAAAAGGGGAGTTCGTGATGGATGTGGATAAGAAATTCCCGGTAATCGATTTTACCTACCGCCACAATCAAAGCTGTGAGGTGGCGCTGGATCTGAGCAAGGCACAGGGTGCGGTCTGGGTAGGCGACGTGGTTTGCCGCGGCTTGAAGTCCTACGCCAAAGTGGGCCAACCAGGAGATATGAACAATGAAGGCTAATAGCATACGTTTGGCGCTGTTGATCGGCGGCCTGCTGAGCATCGCCCCGGCGCAGGCGGTGAACCCGACCAATCTGGGAGATGCCGCCACGATGAAGTTTGTCTTTGTTGAGAACAATGCGGACGATAACTTCTTTGTGACCCCGGCAGGGGGGCTAGATCCGCGTATGACCGGTGCCAATAAATGGACCGGCCTGAAATATGGCGGATCCGGCACCATTTATCAACAGAGCCTGGGCTACGTCGACAATGGTTTCAACTATGGTCTGATCGCCAACTGGCGTTACGATATGTGGCTGGAAAATGCGCCGATCAAAAATCCATTTCTTGGCCTGCGCTGTATCAACTGGTATACCGGTTGCAATATGGAAACCAGTCTGATCCTGCCAGAGACCAGCGATGAAAAAGGGTTCTATGGGGTGGTTGTTACTCCCGGGAATCAAAAATGGATGCACGGCATGATGTCACCGAGTTTTTATCAGTACCTCAGGCAGATGGGGGCTGGTGAGTCATTCAGCATGCAGATCAACGGCTGTCAGACTTCTGCGGTCTACAGTGCCAGCAGTGGCGAACGCTGCAAGGATCAAAGCTCAGGCACCTGGTATCGACGTACCGTCACCCATGCCAAGGCGGCACACCTGCGCTTCATCAATACCAATGCGGTATCGGAAGTGTTCGTCAACAGCGATGGGATACCGATCATCGGTGAAGGTAATGCGGACTGCCGCAACCAAACCGTCGGTGCCCGCAGCGGTATCATGTGCAAGATGGTCAGCTACGATCTGCAAACGGATGGCAGCGTCAGTAACACCTCGATCCATATTTTTCCGTCGATCAACCATGCCGCACTGTCATCGGCGGTTAATGCGGCCGATCTGCAATTCAGTTTGAATGGCAACAGTTGGAAAAATACCTCGGGTACCGGCAGCTACTATACGTTTAACGAGTTGAAGAGCAGCAATGCCGTTTACGTGTTTTTTGCCAGTAACTTCTTCAAACAGATGGTCAAGCTGGGGATCACCGACGGCGGTACGCACGATCTGATTAACTTCCGTTTCCAGAACACCACCTCGCCGGAATCGGGTTGGTATGAGTTCTCGACTTCTAACCAACTGATCATCAAGCCTCGTGATTTCAGTATCAGCATTATTTCCGAGGATTTCGATAACAGCCCGCACCGGGAAGGCTATGTTGGCCCTTCAGAGCCACCGTTGGAATTTGGTTATATTGTGACCACTAGCGCCAAGACCAATGCCGATCAGGTCAGGGTGATGGCGACCGGCCCAACGCAGTCACTGGGAGGGATCAACTACTGTATTTTCTCCTCGCCAGACAATACCACGAAGGTTCCATTCCCGGCCCAGCTTAGTATTACTACCAGCACGGGGACGGAGCAGGTGTTTGATGCCGGTTGTGACAGCCAGTGGCACGATATGACCAACGCCCTGTGGAGCAGCACACCATGGAACGATATTTCCGGTGACGTGGGGGTGATGAACAAGACCAAGGTCAAGTTCAGGATCCCGATGAACGCACCGATCTCGCTGAAAACGGTGGAAGGTAACGCCTGGTATGGTGATGTGCATGCCGCCGGTGAAATCCACGTTGAGGCAACCTGGCGCAATATCAATTAAGGGGATGATGTGAAAACTCTGCTGCTATGGCTAATCTTCCTGCCCTTTACCGCCGGGGCGATCAACGTGGGCACCATGACGTTTGCGATGGATCAGGATCAGTCCTTTGTCGCCAAACGGGTGTTGAACAATAACGCCAGCGCCCGGTTTTATCAGGTTTCCATTCGTGCCATCGATCGGCCAGGGGAGCAAGAGGTGCGAACCCGACCGGCAGAGGGTGAATTGCTGTTTGCCCCCAAGCAACTGACGCTGCGGGCAGGGCAGGGGGAATATTACAAGTTCTACTACCATGGGCCGAAGGATAATAAAGAGCGTTATTATCGTGTCTCATTTCGCGAGGTACCGACTAACCTGCTGACCACCGGGCAGAGCAACAAAGCCGGTGCCAATCTTGAGCCGATCGTGGTAATGGATACCATTCTGGTGGTCAGACCGCGTGTCACCCAGTTTAACTACCAGCTTGACAAGCAGCGCGGTACGCTCAAAAACACTGGTAATACCTTTTTTAAGTTTCTGCTGAAACCCGGTTGTGATAGCACTGATGAAGAGGGGATCACCGAGTATTTACGCCCAGGGGATACGCTGTCGCATCCGGGTATCAAACTGCAAGGTCAGAAATTTATTATTTATAACGATAAGTTTATCAACGTGGATAAAAGTTGTATTTAATTAGCCAGATTGGATTTTATTGACCATTCGGCAAGGAACGCGGGTTTCAGGTGGTTTTTATAAACTAAAAAATAAAATATTTTCAATTGGATAATTAATTATGTATGCCTTCTATAACGAGACCTCTATTCTCTTTGAGCCCCATCCTTTGGTAAAGATCGGCCTGCAGGCGTTGATTGACCCGAAAAATAAAAAAATCAGCCATCTAAGTCGACTGAAAGATATTGTCTCATCACTCAATGATAATGAACAGCAAACGGTTATTATGGAGCTCTACCATCATACCGAAGAAATTTATCAGGTAGTACGATTCGTGTTGACCTTCGGTACGCTTTGGCCAAAGGCGTCTTTGGTGGTTTTCACCGATATCATCAACCCGGATATTTTGTCGCTGCTTGCAACGCAAAAACACCTCTCATTAGTGGCCAAGCGCGATAGTGTGAATTATTTACTGGCAGCCATTTCGGCGGCTCATCCCACCGCCAGTTATCGTAGCCCAGCGATGCGGCAACTGTTGTTGCAGGAACTGCGGCCATTATCAGGTTGTGAATGGCGTATCCTGGGATTGATGGTTGCCGGAGCCAATGCACAGCATGCCGCTCAGGTTATCGGGCGCAGCTATAAGACCGTCTGCACCCATAAGCTGAATATTATGCGCAAGTTGGGGCTGAATCAGGTTGGCTTTATGCAGCTGCTGTTGGCGTTCAGAACCCGCTACTGGGATGAAACTGCCATTTCGGGCATACATCCTGCTCCACCTCACTGAGAGAGAAGGGCTCTTTCTCAGGTAATGCCAGTTGCGTTAGTTCAAACAATTCCACTGTCAATCTACCTGGCTTAAATCAGTGCAAATCACTTTTATTCTGGTTTTATTCTTCATTCCAGGATTTATATTAATGATATATATAACACTGGTAAGCGAACCGTTCGCTGTTTTACATTACAAGTGACTATAAAACGACCAGTCTGGTGTTATTAATAGCGTGATAATATTATCATTTCCGGTGTTAAGTTGAGAATTTACTGGTTATATTAAAGAATTTCTCATGAAAGATCCGAAAGTAAAACATTTTAGCTGAATTTTATTGTCTTAATAAATGCTATAAATTAAGGTCCTTCTGCCTTTAAGAACGGCGTATTCATGTTTTTAATTAATTATTCTAGAAGGATCTATATAGATGAATAAAAGCAAAATTGGGCTTTTGATGCTCGGTACTCTGGTGTTCTCAGCGAATGCTTTTGCTGGTATCAGCAGCCAAGAGCAAAATATGCGTAATGAAGTTACCAAGTGCGTCAGTGATATCCAGTCATATGGCAATGATCCTCGGGAAAAATCGCCTCTCTGGGTTATTTACGGCACACGCGGTGGTGCACATAAGTATTGTGGTTCCGTTGCCGCTAAAACCAGAACTGCAATCACGCCAGGGTACAACCAGCAAGAGGCTTGGGAAGCAGAGTGGCAGGATCTCTTTGCAGAATATAGCGCCATTCCCAAGGCAGATGCCAACAAACCAAATACTCAGAAATTGCTCAAAAAGCTGCGTGATCTTGGCGCAACAAACAAATTAGATGGGCGCCATGCTCAGTCTAAACTCTATGTTTATCGTGCCATGATGAGTGAGTTGGATAAATTGGATGCGATCCTGCCTTCCGTCGAAGGTAAGTAAACTGTTTTAATTCAATAATAATGTACCGGCATGTTTAATGATGACTGCCGGTGCATTTTTATAAATTCTATTATTCCCACCCGAACAATATGAATAAAAGTTTATTCGCTTTTCCTATTCTATTCATGGCAGCCTGTTTTGCCCATGCAGGTGAGTATTTTTATATCTCCCAAGGGGATCGGGATATCGGTCATATTGAATTGGACATGGCGGAGGACGGTTTTCCGTGTTTTGATAGAAAAAAGCTTATAGAATGGGAAATCCTCTCACCAGAAAACATGAGTGAGTTACCACAAACCGGCTGTATCAAAGTTAAAGATCTTTATCCATTAAATATTACCGTTACCTTAATTGATAAGGTGAATTTTCTTTTTTTTACATTCTTAGAGTCAACGGAGGTCAAGGCCGATCCTCGCCTGGCTATCGAGTATAGAGATGAGGGTATTCCAGCTATCCTGATAAACTATGATGTTAACTATAAAAAATATCAGGGAGAACGTTATATCAGAAGAAAAAGAAAAGATAACTTAGTCGTTGAGTTAGAGTCTGGCATCAACTACCAACATTGGCGATTAAGATCACGGCAATTTCATGATAATGAGGATATGCCACAGAAACGGATAAGGTTTTCTGATCTTTACGCTGAAAGAGACATCCCCGCGATAAACTCTCGTCTGTATTTTGGTGAGGGCTACAATAATACTTTCTATCTGGATCCCTTCCCCAATCGTGGGATAAAATTGTCATCTGACGATAATATGTTTCCTTCGTCACAGGGGCCAGTGTTGCCTTGGGTATATGGTGTGGCCACCAGTGATGCTGAAGTTGAGGTCCGGCAGAACGGCAAACCGGTTTACCGCACGATGGTTCAAGCTGGGGATTTCGTGCTGAGAAATATCAAACTGTTTGACAAATCGGGTTCTATTACCATGACGGTGAGAGAAAGCGACGGTAGCATCGCTTATTATGATGTACCCTGGAGTCGACTGGACAATATCCTGGATAAGAACATGTGGAAATATGATGTCTCATTCGGCAAGTTTATGAGTCGTGAGAGAATGGAAGAGTCTAATCCCATTTTCTTTCAGGGAGGCGCTGGATATGGTCTCACTGCACAAAGCTCTTTATTTGGCGGAGCGCTGATATCACCCAATTACTACAGCCACTCATTAGGTATTGGTCAAAGACTCAATCAATTCGGTGATGTCACCTTTAATCACCAGTACAGCAGTATAACATCGGCAGAGCAGGGCAAGGTAAACGGTGAGAGGTTGCGTTTACAGTATGTGGCTAATTTCAACAAGGCGAATGCCAGCATCAGGTTAAATGGCGAGTATTATCTACAGCCTCACTTTAATGATTTCAATAGTTATGCCTATAATGCTAAAACAGATTATTATTGCTGTGATTACTATAAAAAAGAATATGGTTTTGATTTTTCGATAAGTGCGTTGATTGGTACTTCACAGAGCTTGTCATTCAATATTAACCAGGAAAAATACAAAGAAGATCAAGGCAAGCGGACGTTCTACTCGCTGAGGTTTATGCAAAACACCGTCAACGTATCCTATGATCTTGACCTGTCATACTATCAATACCCTACGCAAAAAAATGAAATGCTGTTTGGTTTTACCTTCAGGGTACCCTTAAAGAGAATGGGGATTGATAACACCAGCCTGAATCTGGGATACAGCTATAACCCCTATGATCACTATCAAACTGAGCTTGGCGTTAGCGGTAGGCATTTAAATAACAACCTTAACTACCGGGTGATTAGCCGCAAGGGCAAACAGAGCAAGGCAAGTTATCAGGCGAGTGCCAATTACCGCTACGCCGCCGGTGAATCTGCGATCAGATACCAGTCTGGAACAAACTATGCGTTTTACTCGGCGAACAGCTCAGGTTCATTGGTTGCCCACCAGGCGGGGATTACCTTAGGGCCAACGTTAGGTGACACTAACGCACTGGTTTATAGCAAAAAGCATCCCAATGCGACGATCCCTGAGCAGGTTGATGTGGTTACCGACAGCCGCGGTCATGCCATTATCCCCAATCTCATTCCCTATCAGGTCAACGTGGTCAATGATGAGATAGGCCAGGAGAGGGAGTTTGGTGAGCCAGCCAATGAAGTCGTTAAAGTGCCGACATTAGGGGCCTTATCCTATTATGAGTTGCTTAATTAAATCGCTGTGCCGAAGAGGTACAGGACGCCGACATGCCGTAAGCCCCCTTCCCTGGGGACAGGCCGTCGGTACTTTAGTTAAAGTACCGACACGGAGAAACGAAAGCAGGCTCCAGCATGCGGCTGATCCACTAGCGTAATGTCACTGTCGTGTAACTGCAGAATGCGTTTGACAATCATCAGCCCCAACCCCCCCGCATGGCGGCGGGCATGGTTGAGAATTGACGGGCGGATAAACAGATCTGGGCGCAGCTCCAAGGGAATGCCAGGTCCGCTGTCATTGACCTGAACCATCACCTTATTACCCTGCGGCCACAGGCGCACTTCGATCTCTCCACCGCTTGGCGTATGGCGGATCGCGTTATCCAGCAGGTTAGTCAGCACCCGTTCCATCATGCTCAGGTCGGCAAACACCTGGGGAATGCCCGGCTGAATATCGGCCAGCAGGCGCTGCTGGCGAGCCTCGGCGGCCAATTCGAACTTCTGGAATACGTCCTGCACCAACTCACTGAGAGAGAAAGGTTCTTTCTGAGGCTTCACCACGCCGTATTCCAGCCTGGCCAGCTCAAATAGCTCTTGCGCCAACCGCCCGACTTTGCGGCTCTGCGCCAGGGCGATCTCCAGATAGCGTTGACGGTCGGTGGGGGTCAGGCTGGCGGATTTCACCGACAGCGTTTCCAGATAACCATGCAGCGAGGTCAATGGAGTACGCAGATCGTGAGAGATATTGGCGATAAACTCGCGCCGTTGTTGGTCCTGTTGTGACAGGGCTTGCCACTGCTCGGTAATGCGCTGTGCCATACGGCGGAATGCCTGCTGCAACTGGCTGACCTCATCACGGCTATGACTCTCCGCAGGGGCATTGGCATAGGTTTGCAGTGCTGAGATGCCGTCGCCATCCAGCGCACTAACCTGCTGGGTCAGACGGCGGATCGGGCGTGTCACCCAGTGGAAGGCAAAGCCCCCAGCCAGCAGGCCGAACAGCGCCACCAGCCCCATCGACCACAGCGCGGTATAAATGGCAGAGTTGATCTGGGCGCTATTGGCCAGCGCATCATAATCCTCCCCCAGCAGCACTACGTAGAGATAGCCTTCAATCTCGCCATTTACCCGCAGCGGCGCGGCGCTGAAGACTTTTTGGTTATCAAGATTGCGCGGGTCGTCACCATAGAGGGGCATTTCGGCCCCGTTCAACAATGTCTGTATCGGTAACAGATCGACCTTTTGGCGTTTCATGTGCCCGGCAGGCGCCGCGTTACCGACGATATTGCCTTGTTTATCCAGCAGATAAACCTCAACGCTCGGATTAACCGCCATCAGTTTATCGAACAGGGTATGCACCGACCGATCGTTCCAGCCCTGCGAACTCAACAGGGGATTGCTGGTGGCGATATGTTGCGCCAGATTGGTGGACAACTGTTGGATCACCGCCTGGCTATATTGCGTGCTGCTGCGCACCTGTAACCAACCGGAGATCGAACAACAGATGAGCAGCAGCAGGGCGAAAACCAGAGTCAGGCGTTGTGTCAGCGTGAGATTTTTCATCTTTTACCCTTGCGGCGAAGCCGCGAATTTATAGCCCATGCCCCACACGGTCAGGATGTGCTCGGGTTCTGCCGGGTTGCGCTCAATCTTGATCCGTAGCCGGTTAATATGGGTGTTCACCGTGTGTTCATACCCTTCATGTTGATAGCCCCAGACCTGATTGAGCAGGCTGAGGCGGGAAAACACTTTGCCGGGATGACGGGCGAAAAAATACAGCAGGTCGAACTCGCGCGGTGTTAGTTCCACCGTTTGCTGGTTCAGAAACACTTCGCGGGCGATGGGATCGATCACCAGCCTGTTCACGCTTAACGTTCCCGCTTCCATCCGGAGATTACGGGTCATCGCCTCTTGGCGGCGGAACAGGGCTTTTACGCGGGCCACCAGCTCCAGCATGGAAAAGGGTTTAGCCAAATAGTCGTCTGCACCCAGTTCCAACCCCAGTACCCGGTGGACTTCACTAGAGCGGGCGCTGGTGATAATGATGGGGGTATAGCGTGTCATATTGCGAGCGCGGCGGCAGATTTCCAGGCCATCGATACCCGGCAGCATCAGATCGAGGATCAGCGCGTCCCAACCCCCTTGTTCCAGCATTGCCATACCCTGATTGCCATCGGCCGCATGGCTGATGTCATAGCCTTCATCGCTCAGATGAAGTTGCAACAGTTCGGCGATATGTCCGTCGTCTTCGACGATCAAAATTCGTTTTGCCTTTTCCATTTTCTCTACCGCGGTTAACTGGCCTACCTGAAGTCTACACAACCCCCACCTTGGAAGTGATCACATTTTATTTAACTTTGCGTGAGGTCTTGGGGAACAAATCCGTTGAATACTGCAGACATTCAACCGATACGGGGCAGGAGAGAAGCGATGATCACGGCGAAACAGACCCTTATCCACCCGCTGTGGCTAAGGTTGACACATTGGCTGAACGCACTTGCCATGCTGATTATGGTCACCAGCGGTTGGCGCATTTATAACGCTTCCCCGTTGTTTAACTTTAGTTTTATCAACGAGCTGACGCTAGGCGGTTGGCTGGGGGGCGCGCTGCAATGGCATTTTGCCGGTATGTGGCTGTTTGGCATCAACGGCCTGTGCTATCTGCTGATCAACCTGTTCAGTGGCCGCTTTAAACGCCAATTCTGGCCGCTCAGCCCCAAGCAGTTTGTGGCCGATCTCTGGGCCGCACTGTGCGGCAAGTTGTCACACGCCGATCTGCGCCACTACAACATGGTGCAGCGTGTGGCTTATCTGGTGGCTATCGTGGTCAGCATCCTGATGGTGCTTTCTGGGCTGGTGTTGTGGAAGTCTGTGCAGTTTCCTCTGCTACGTACCTTGCTTGGGGGCTACGACGCGGCGCGCTATATCCACTTTTTTGCCATGACGGCGCTGGTTGGCTTCGTGGTGATCCATCTGGTGATGGTGGCCCTGGTGCCACGTACGTTGCTGGTCATGTTGCGTGGACGCTAAGGAGACACCGATGAAAACGGAAAAAGAACCTCTCAGCCTGAGCGAAGGCCAGGATATCGTTAAAGAAGCGCAACGTCTGTTAGCGCGCCAGTTGGCATCGTCGTCGCGCCGCCGTTTTCTGCGCAATGGCTTGACCCTGGGGGGGATGGCGATGCTGACTGGCTGCGATCTCAGTGATAATGCTCAGGTAGATCAGGCCTTGAGCCGCATCTCACGCTTCAACGATCGGGTTCAGGGCTGGCTGTTCAATGCCAACCATCTGGCACCAGAGTATGCCGAATCGATGATCACTCGGCCATTCCCGTTTAATGCCTTCTATAGCGAGGATCAGGCGCCGGATATCAACGGTGACGATTATCGTCTGGAAGTGGCGGGGCTGGTACTGCACAAGCAACCCTGGACGTTGGCACAGTTGCACCAGATGACGCAAATCAGCCAGATCACCAGGCACATCTGTGTCGAAGGCTGGAGCGCCATCGGCAAATGGGGTGGGGTGCCGTTTGCCACCTTCCTGAAGGCGATTGGCGCAGATCTTAACGCCCGCTATATCGGCTTTAAATGTGCCGATGACTATTACACCAGCATCGATATGGCCACGGCGTTACATCCGCAAACGCTGATGGCGCTGACCTACGACGGGCAGATTTTGCCGCGTAAATACGGCTATCCGATGAAACTGCGGATGCCCACCAAGCTGGGTTACAAGAATCCCAAACATATTCAAGTGATCGAAGTCACCAACCACTTTCCCGGTGGTTACTGGGAAGACCAAGGCTACAACTGGTTTGGCGGTAGTTGATTGCCGCTGGTGCAGTTTCATGGCACGACGCGTGCCGATTAACCAAGAAAAGGAAATACCATGAAAAAGTTATTTGCCATGATGATGTGTAGCGCACTGATGCTGGGTATCACCGGAGCCAATGCGGCCGATAGCATGGGTAAGGATGCGATGAAAAAGGACGGTATGAGCCAGATGTCTCACGATGGGATGGCTAAACAGGGCATGAAAAAAGAGTGCATGGGTAAAGACTGCGTGAAGAAGGACTCAATGGCCAAAGATGATATGAAGAAGGATCACATGGCCAAAGACAGCATGAAGAAAGATTCCATGGCTAAAGAGGGTATGAAGAAAGATGCTATGAGCCAGTAAAAGGCGCCATGACCGCCAGCTATCCTGTCTCTGGTACGGCAAGGGGCGCGCTCAATTGCTGAGTCCGCCCCTGTTGCTCAATTGCCAGCGACGAAAATAGTGCTCATATTTCGCAGACGCAATTTCTTCAATGCACTGTATTTCTGTGAAAAAATGGTTTTCGGATGGGTGCCTCGCTTGGCCGCAATGTTCAGCAGACTATCGCCGCGCAACAGGTTGAAGATCACATCGCTTTCTGCTGGGCTGAGCTCGCGGGTTTTCTGCACCTTTAATTGCCCAGACTCTTCACTCGCCAACAGGTTTTCCACTTTTTCTTCTAGTAAATAAAGCGGCATACGTGCCGATACCAGTTCCACCGAGATCCCCAGGATCGCCAACAGTTTGGCCACCCGTTCATCATCATAAAACACCAGAATACGCGTTGAGCTCATGTGTTGCTGATGCACAGACACCAGGCTTTCGATCACGTTGACGCTTTGTTCCAGATTTTGCGAGGTGAAAATCAGCGCAATATCATGCTTGATAATTTTCTCCGCCTTCGCACCACCGTGCATAAAGTCCGAAAACAGCTTGATATCGTACTTGCCATAATGTTTTTTCAACAGCATTGAAAGCCCGACATAGCTGTACTTACACTCACTAATCACCAGGACATTGTTTTTAGACATATTGGGGATACCCATAATGAGTTAAAAGTATTCAGCAGCAAGCAGCTGATTTAAATCTTTGATGCTGGATTCCTGCCACAACTTCCCCTGCAGTGCATAATAAGGCATTTCGTCCAACCATTTTTTTTGTTCATGCGTTTCAACTCCTTCGATAATCACCCGGTAATGATTCAGGTGAAAAAAACGCAGCAAGGCGCGCATCAACCCTTCACCGCCGGGCTTTTTCATAAAGTCCCACAGCAGTTGTCGATCGAGTTTTACGAAGCAGAAACGGCTGTTATACAAGGCGGAAAACCCGGCATAGCCAGAACCAAAATCGTCGAGCCAAAATGAATAATTATTCAAAGAAGGATCGTTATGGACACGGTTTTTTACCAGTCTGCTGGCGTTCTCGTTGATTTCGAAATGCAGGTAATTCATCGCGCGGATTTTATCGGCCAACGCGCAGTTTGCCAGCGCCTGCAGCGAATGGTCGTCGACATTGATGGTGGCAATGATCTGGTGTTGTTGAAACCAGTCTCGGTATTTTTCTATCAATTCAATTTGTTGATGCAGGATCTTAACGCGGGTTTCCCGGTCGGCCTGCTGGAAGAATTGTTCTGGAGAGAAATGCGCAAATTCGCTATCAAAAGAGAAGCGTGATAAACATTCAACGGCCAGCAGTTGCCCCGATTTGGCAAACATAGGCTGAAAAACATAATTAATGCCGTTATTTTTATCGTTAAAATCGCTGCGCATTCCTCAATCCTTTGATTGAAATTTATCTGTATGATTTTAAACAATAAACAAAGAAACAAATGGCTGTTTATTGGTAATAATCTTATTAAAGAAAGAATCATCTTACCTGGTGGTAAATTCCCCTAAAAGATTGAAATTTCAGAGGGAACAGGCTTGCGCTCAAGATGGCTGAAAGCGCATTAACAGAGTTATATTCTGGTTTTTCGGCGTTTTATCGAATTTTTTGACCGCTAAATTTGACTAATTAAGATTATTACGAACCGGGTAAATAGTCAACATCGATCGATAGGTATTTGTTGATAGTTTTTCCCTATCATGAGGGGCGTTATGAATGTTTTAAACGATTTATCAATGAGAATGTTCTTGGACTATATTTCGCCGGGCAATGGATTCATCGGGCTTCATTCCTGACAGGGAGTAGCATCGTTGAATGTACTTAACGGATGTATTAATTCACCGAGAGTCGAAAATATGAAAATCTCTAAGCTGTCCGCTGTATTAGCACTGACTGTATGCGCCACCGCCATTCCTTCTCTTTCAGCACAGGCTGCCGATGGTACTATTACTTTCAACGGTAAAGTGACCGACCAGACCTGTACTATCAGCACCCCAGGTGGTAAAGATTTTACCGTTACTCTGCCAACCGTATCTTCTTCTACCCTGAATGCGGTTAGCGCCACCGCGGGCCGTACTCCATTCGCAATTAATCTGACCAAATGTTCTAAAGGCCAGGTAGCAACCTATTTCGAACCAGGTTCAACCGTTGATTTCAAAACGGGTCGTTTGAATAACCAAACCAAAACCAATGCCGCAACCAACGTGCAAATCCAGCTGCTGGGTAGCAACAACCAGTTCCTGCCAATTCTGGCTGCCACCAACAACGGCGCACAGACCAACTCCCAGTGGGTTACCGTTGCCAATGAAGGTGATTCAGCAGACCTGAACTACTATGCGGAATATTTCGCAACTGCCGCTGCGGGCGCCGGTGATGTAACCTCAAACGTACAATACACCATCATTTACCAATAAGTTATTACCCGTCCATTTTATAGTTAAATGTTGTTTCCTCCCTGTGAGCATTCGGGGCGAATAGTTTCGCCCTGATAGCCTCTAATTACAGGGGGTGAAAGCATCGGGTATTTATTCTGGCGGGTGGAAACTTTTCCCCCGCTGTATTTCTATAGTAGTGATATTAAAATGAAAACATCGTTTAAGAAATACAGCGTATTGCTGATGGCAGTGCTTTTCAGCAGCAGCGCTTTTGCCAGCGTTATTGTTAACGGCACTCGCGTTATTTATCCGGCCAAACAGCGGGAAGTGACCGTCCAATTGTCCAATAATGGGACCTCGCCGGCGTTGATCCAGGCCTGGATCGATGAGGGCAACGCGGAAACGACGCCAGAAAACAGCAAGGCTCCCTTTATTATTTCGCCTCCCATCAGCCGTATTGAGCCTAACGGCGGCCAGGCGCTGCGTGTTTCGCTGACGACTTCGGCATTGACGCAAGACAAAGAATCTCTGTTCTGGTTGAACGTGCTGGAAATTCCCCCTGCACCGACCGGAACGGCCGCCGACACTACGCCAGAAAACTTCCTGCAGGTGGCCTTCAGAACCCGTGTGAAATTGTTCTATCGGCCGGAAGGTCTGAGCGGCGTAGCCAATGACGCGCCAGAAAAACTGCAGTGGAGCTTCGTGGCGGGCGGTGTGAAAGTGAAAAATCCCACGCCGTTTTATGTTTCTTTCACCGAAATCAATGCCGTTGCCAATCGCAAGAAAGTCGCGCTGGCACCGCATGGCGACATGCTGGCCCCAGGCCAGGAAAAAACGCTGGCCTTTTCCAGTGATAGTTCACGCATCGCTGATATTGAGTACACCACCATCAATGACTTTGGTGGCCGGGTTCAACGCAGCAAAAATCAGCAAAAGTAACTCCTGGAAAGCCCCATGCCGCGAGGTGAAGTCAGCCGGTGGGGACGCTTAATTTGGTAAAGGAATGCATGGATATGAACGAGTTACCTATCTCTGCCGCCGTCAAGTCGGCACTTTTCAATTACAGATCCATCCTGCTGTTGACCGGTAGTGCCCTTTGCCTGACCACCCCGGCATTTTCCCTGGCAGCGGCTCAAAGCGATGCCAACCAGGCCGCTGCACCGGTCGAAGCCACTTTCAACAGCAATTTCCTGGTTGGCCAGGCGCAGGGTGTGGATCTTTCGCGCTTTCGTGACGGCAACCCGGTATTGGCGGGGAAATATTCTCTGGATGTTTACGTCAATGGGGAATGGAAGGGCAAAAAGAACATCGAATTCAAGAGCGTGCCGGGTAAAGACAGTGCAGATACCTGCTTTAACCTGCTGTCTCTGGAAGAGTTTGGCGTCGATACTGCGGCAATGGGCAGCGATCCGGCGGTGACGACCAGCAGCTGCAAGCCGCTGGGGGAATGGGTGCCGGAAGCGTCTTACCGCCTCAATACTAGCACCTTGCGTATGGATGTCAGCGTTCCGCAGGTCGCGTTACGCCGTACCGCACGGGGTTATGTCGATCCGAAATTCTGGGATCGCGGCATCACCGCTGGTTTTCTGTCCTATAACTTCAACGCCTTTAATTCGCACAGCTCCAATTCCGGTGGCAACTCGGACTCGACCAACGCTTATCTGACGATGAACGCCGGGGTGAACATTGCCGGTTGGCAACTGCGCCATGACTCGAACGTGAACTGGCGTAGTCAGGAAAGCACCCATTGGCAGAACACGGCCACCTATGCGCAGCGTGCCATTCCGGCTGTGCGCGGTATGCTGACATTGGGGGATGCGTTTACCAGCGGGGACTTCTTTGATTCGATCGGTTTTCGCGGTGCGCAACTGAGTACCGACGATCGCATGTTGCCGGACTCCCTTAACGGCTATGCGCCGGTAGTGCGCGGCGTGGCGCAAAGCAACGCTCTGGTAGAAATTCGCCAGAACAACCAGTTGATCTACCAAACCACGGTAGCGCCGGGCGAGTTCGTGATAAACGATCTGTTCCCTACCGGCTACGGCGGCGATCTGGACGTGACGGTCAATGAAGCCGATGGTTCTGTGCGCCAGTTTAGCGTTCCCTATGCTTCGGTGGCGCAGATGTTGCGCCCGGGGATCCAGCGCTATGCGTTAACCGCAGGCCAAGTTCGCGATGATAATTTACATACCTTGCCCGAGATGTTCCAGGCGACTTATCAGCGCGGGTTTACCAATATTCTGACCGGCTATACCGGTGCGACCGTGAGTGACGGTTACAGCGCGGTGCTGCTGGGGAGTGCGGTGGCAACACCGTTGGGGGCTTTTGCCGTCGACGTGACTCAGGCCAACACCCGCCTGAAACAGGGCGATATGTCCGGCCAGAGCTACAAAATCAGCTACAGCAAGCTGATGTCGGAAACCAACACCAACTTCACCATTGCGGCCTACCGCTACTCGACTTCCGGCTATCTGTCACTGCGTGATGCGGTGTATGCCCGTGATAACGAGAGCCGGGGCTTAAGTGCCGATGCGGTTAACCGCCAGCGCAGTGAATATCAGCTCACGCTGAACCAGGGGCTGGGTGCCAATCTGGGATCGCTGTATATCACCGGTTCGGTGCGCGATTACTGGAACCGTGGCGGTACCTCCAAACAGTATCAGGTGGGCTACAACAACTTCATCGGTCGAGTTACCTACGGTTTGTCCGCCATGCGTACCACCGATACTTATAACCACGATGAAACCCGTTACTTCCTGAATTTCTCGATCCCGTTCAACATTGGCTCGCAAAACATCAGCCTGAACAGCGCATTGGCTTATAACGACCAAGGCTACGACAGCAGCCGCATCGGGATTAACGGCTCCACCGGGGAGGATAACAACATCAGTTACAGCGCCACCTTGGCTAACGACCAGAGCGGCGGGACCAATACCAGTGTGAATGGGGAATACCGCAGCCGTTTCGCCACCATGAACGGTTCTTACAGCTATGGCCGCGATTTCCGCCAGTCGTCGATCGGGGCTTCCGGCAGCATTGTGGCCCATAGCGGCGGCGTGACCATGACGCCTCAACGTGGCCAAACCATGGTGTTGGTTGAAGCGCCGGATGCCGCAGGGGCGATCGTCACCAACTCTCCTGGGGTGCGAATCGATGACAACGGCTATGCGGTGGTGCCTTATGTTGCTCCCTACCGTATGACCAACGTCACGTTGGATCCTAACGGCATGTCACGCGATGTTGAGCTGGAAAGCAGTAGCCAGCAAATTGCGCCTTATGCCGGTGCGATTGCCAAGCTGGAGTTCAAGACCATCAAAGGCCAGGCGCTGATTATCCATGCGTTAGGCCCGAACAACACGGCGTTACCTTTTGGTGCCGAAGTATTGGATACCCGTAACCAGGTGGTCGGCATCGTCGGCCAGGGCAGCCGTATCTATCTGCGTACCGAAGCGTTACGGGGGCTGCTATTGGTGAAATGGGGGACTCAGCCGACACAACAGTGTGCCGTGAACTACCAGGCCAAAGCACAAAACAGCACTGATTACGAAATTATCGAGGCGAGCTGCAAATGATCAACCTTATCCATAAATTCACCGCCATGCGCCAGCGCCCTAAACAAGCCATGCTGTTTATGTTACTGATGTTGGCCGGGCAACAGGCTTATGCTCAATGCCGGGTTAACACGACCAGGCCGCAGGACATCATCATGAACGTCGGCAGGGTATTGATTACGCCGGATACCAAGGTGGGCGATATCCTGGCCACTGGCAAATTCGATATCAGTCGGGATAACAATATTTCTTGCAGCGGTAATAGCACGTTGTACGGCCGCATTTTACAAGGTGGGCCGAGTTCGATCAGTGACAAAATCTGGACCACCAACGTACCGGGAGTGGGGCTGCGGCTTTATCGCCAGATCGGCTCGCAGGAAGGTGCCTATTACCCGCACGAGATCTACCGCAACGGCGGGGTGTATCTGGCTGAGGGGTATTTTGTGGTTGAGGTGATCAAAATTGCCCAGAATACCGGTACCGGTTCGTTAGCCCCCGGGCAGTATTCTTCTTACTATGCGGATGGGACGGGGCCTTCCAGACCGATCCTGATCTCTCACGTATTGGCGAATAGTATCACTATCGTCACCTCATCCTGTTCGGTGGACGCCGGTTCCAAAAATAAGGTGATCAACCTGAGTACGGTAGCTACTGCGGCGTTCAAAGGCGTGGGCAGTACTGCCGCAGAGCAGGACTTTTCGATTAACATCAACTGCGTAGGTGGTTCGGGGACGGAACTGTTGCCTGGTGGTACAGGGGAGGGGCTGGTGAACGTACGTTTTGACTATACCCGCGATACCTCGAATGCACCGGGTGTGCTCCAGCCGGTACAGGATAGCAATGCCGCCAGCGGCGTTGGTGTCCAACTGCTGACCGGCAAAAACTCAACGCCAATCACTAGCGGCACGGCGGTATATGCCGGGCATACCATTGCCAACCAGACCAATACCATCACCTTGCCGCTCAAGGCGCGTTACTACCAGACCGCAGCAAAAATGAAGGGCGGCACCATCAAGTCGATTGCCACCTTTACCCTAGAATATAACTGATAAGACGTCAGCCAGTTCGACACGTAGGGGCGGCGTTGTTGCATCCGTTTAACGGGATCTGAAAAGGCCAATGGGTTTAGACACCCGTTGGCCTTTTTGCTTTTAACGCTGGCCGACCCAGTTGGTGCAGCCTTCGTCTACGCATTGGCGTTTGTAGAGTGAATGCAGGCTCGGTGTGCTGTGCCGATAGCTGTGCTCTGAGGAGAGCGCCACTTCATCTTGCTGCGGCGTGCGGCGATAGACCGCCGGCGTTTCACCAAACTGCTTTTTAAAGGCCCGGGAAAATGAAGGCTGGGAATCAAAATGGAACTGCAGGGCAATGTCCAGAATCGGCCGGGGGGTAGCGCGTAATGCCTGTGCGGCCTTCGACAAACGGCGTTCGCGGATATAGCTGCCGAGCGCATGGCCAGTGGTACTGCGGAACATACGTTGCAGATGCCATTTGGAGTAGCCAGATTTTGCAGCCACGTTATCCAGCAGCAGCGGTTGATCCAGGTGGTTTTCGATCCAGTTCAGCAAATCGTGAATGATATTGGCGCGATCCATTGGTTTAATTCTCCTGCAGCGACGACATTCGGGTAACCGTCAAATGGGACTTAATAATCCAAGATTATTCTTTGATAATAGGCGCGCATCGGCAGTTACGCAAGGGTAAACTTGGATAATTGACGTGGCGAAAAATGCTCCGCAAGGGCTAGGGGTATAGTGAATTGGGCGGGGGGATAGGGAGATAGGAAGGGGCACAGCATGCTGTGCCCGTGTGGATCACTTGATGTTCATGGCGTCGCGCATGGTGAAGAACAGGTCGGTCTGATCGGTCAGCCCCACGATGTTGGCGGCATGCGGGCCATAAGCGGCAACGCGCAGCTGAGTCCCGGTATGACCCTGGGAGCCTTCTTCCGAATTGCCATAGCTGATGGTCATCACCGCGCCGTCTTTGGTGGTTAATGATTGGGTCAGCCCCGGTGCTTTAGCTTTGGCGGCAATAATCTGGCTGGAGTGAGCGTGGTCGGCGGTGACGATCACCAGGGTATTACCGTCGGCGCGGGCGAACTCCAGCGCTTTTTGTACCGCTTCATCCAGATCGACCGTTTCACCAAATTGGCCGCATGGGTTGGCATCATGATCCTGCTTGTCGATGGACGCTCCTTCGACCTGCAGGAAGAAACCGTTCGGGTTGTTCTTCAGCAACTCGATGGCTTTCTCGGTCATCGCTGCCAGCGTTGGCACATTGGCGCTGCGCTCAGGGTTATTCTCGCAGGTCACCGCAGGCTGATCGAGATTACCGTGGTAGGAGGCTTTCGGTCCCTTCCAGCGTACAGGCATATTGCCTGGCGCAAACAGGCCCAGCAGCGGCTTTTGCTGATTGGCGAGGTTAATCGCGTTCAGGCTTTCGGCATCCTCCACCCATTGGTAGCCCAATGCGGCGGCCTGGGCCTTCAGCGTTTTCCCCTGCCATTCACCGCTTTTCGCCAACTGAGCGAAGGATTTTGCTCCGCCGCCCAGCGTGACGTCGGCACGGGTTTTAATCAACTGCTCGGTGATAGAACCATGTCCGCCATTTTCCAGCGCGTTACTGGCGCATTGCTCACTGGTTTCCTCTGGGCCGTAGCACTTGCGGGAGGTTACGTGCGAAACCAGTGCTGCCGGTGTGGCATCTTGCAGCTCCGCCGTAGAGACGTTGCCGGTGGCTTTACCCGCGGCCTTGGCCAGTTCCAAAATCGTCGGTTGATCTTTGCCGTTCACATCTACGCCCAACGCGCCGTTGTAGGTCTTGACGCCGGTAGCCCAGGCGGTGGCCGAGGCGGCAGAGTCGGTGACATAGTCCGGCTTATGGCTTTTCTTATCCAGCGAGTAGTGGGTGTATTGGCCGGTTAGCGGCAAAGCATCGATCCCTTTGAAGTAACCGCCTGCGCCTTCCGCATAGTTGCGTGCGCCGGTGATTTCCGAATCGCCCATGCCGTCGCCGATCAGCAGGATCACGTTTTTAGCGGTTTTATTCGACAGCGATGCTTGCAGTGCGGCGGTTTGATCGCTTGCCAAACGGCGTGCACCGCCGGGTTCGGTAATATCGCCACGAGCCGCGCGGTTGTTGAGTTGATTGTTGTCAGCCAGGGCGGTGGAACATAACAGAGCGGATAATAGGGCACCGGCGATCAGAGAAACGGACTGTTGCATGGGTAGGGCTCCTTGTCGTAATACAAAAATATTGTTGGCATTATTTTGTTACATCGGAGAGTAGAGCAGGAAAGTGACATTTTTATGACGAGCGAGGTGGGAAAAGGGATAGCCTTTCCTGGCAATCCCAATAGGTTATCAGACTTGGCGGGCAGGAATATTAATGCCGCGTTGTACGGCTGGTCTTGCCAGTCCACGTTCCAGCCATTGGCCAACAAGGGGGAAATTGTCGAACTCCACCACGTCGCGCGCTTCATAAAAACCGATCAGGTTGCGTACCCAGCCGAGTAGGGAAATGTCGGCAATGGTATATTCCGACCCCATAATCCAATCACGCCCTTGCAGCCGCTCTTCCAGCACACCCAGCAGCCGTTTGGACTCTTTCTGGTAGCGCTCAAACGGCCGTTTGTCTTCATATTCGCGCCCGGCGAATTTGTGGAAGAAGCCTAGCTGGCCGAACATTGGCCCCACGGACGCCATCTGGAAAAATACCCACTGGATGGTTTCATAACGTTGGGCGGGGTCTTTGGGTAACAACTTGCCGCATTTCTCTGCCAGATATAGCAGGATTGCCCCGGACTCGAACAGCGCAAACGGCTTACCGTCCGGGCCAGCAGGATCGAGGATCGCCGGGATTTTACCGTTAGGGTTGAGCGACAGGAACTCCGGCGTCCAGGTTTCATTTTTGCCGATGTCGATCAGGTGGGCCTCATAGGGTAGGCTGATCTCTTCGAGCATGATGGAAACTTTCACCCCGTTAGGGGTCGGCAGCGAGTAGAGTTGTAACCGTTCAGGATGTTTGGCGGGCCAACGTTTGGCGATCGGGAACAGGGTAATATCGGACATGATAACTCCTCGGAAGCGATGGGATCGTCAACAGGAAAACTCATTGAGTATGGCAGTAAAGCTAGCGCGCCAGGTATTCAAAGCGCCAGGCCAAAATGTGCACTCAGTGCTTTTCGACCTGTGGCGGTCAGTTGCAGCTCACGGCTGTCTAGCTGGCGCTGAACCCATCCGCGTTTTTCAAATGCAGCTAACATGGCAGCGCCCAGTGCGCCACCGAGATGGGCCTTGCGTTCGCTCCAGTCCAGACAATCGCAGGCAAAGCGCCGCCGGGTCGGGGCCGGGGAGCAGTCGATACCCAACTGTGTCAAGGCAGCCTGCCCAGACTCACTGAGCTGATAGTCGTTATCCCCGATTAGCCAGGCCCGCGCCAGCAACTGATGATGTATTTGAACCGCGATCTCACCTGCCATGTGGTCATAGCAGGTGCGTGCATAACGTAATGAGGCCGGGGTGCTGCTTTTGACCGTTGGGCGTTCTACGCCGGCCAACGCCATCAGGCTTTCCAGCATATCGGCCACCGGTTTGCCCGCCAGGCGGTAAAAGCGATTGCGGCCCTGTTTGACGCAGCCGATCAGGTTCTGTTCCTGCAAGCGTGCCAGATGGCTGCTGGCGGTGGATGCCGCGACGTCCACCGCCGCACTCAGCTCCGTTGCGGTATAGGCGCGCCCATCCATCAACAGGCACAGCATGCGCGCTCGGGTGCGATCGGCGATAGCGGCCGTCAGTGCGGCCAGGCGGTCTTCAAGCGTATTGTCATTCATACTTCGAGAATAACCGAAGTATTGCTGCTCGTCTAACCCGACAATGGCTGCTCTCTATGCTTATCGGAAGGAAATTGCCATGACGGCCTGCCCCTTTTCAGTTGCATCGCGGCAAGCGGTGCGTGAAGCCTTAACCCATCCTCAACTCGGCGTTCGCCCCACGGATGAGCCGGTGCCCGCAGCTTTAATTGGGACGCCCGCTCAATCGATTTTCGCCTCTCTGGTACGTATGAATGATGGTGCCGTGCAGCGTGAATTAAAGGGAGCGATCGAGGTGGCGCTGGCCGCTATCACCGATGATGAGATCCGCCAGACCACGGTTTACGTGGCTCAATGGTTAGCGGCCAGTTTGACAACGGCAGAGCAGCTCACCCGGTTTAACTACGCTTTGCCGATCTGCGTACTGGCTGACTTATTGGGCGTGGCCCATCAGGATCGATCTGTCTTGGTGGATGAGGTGTTGGACTTTGTGCGCTGCATTGCTCCTGGCGGCAGCGCAGAGCAGATGGCTGTGGGGGCGGCGGCTGCCGGGAAGTTGCAGATCCGGATGCAACTGGCTGATGGACCGTTGTTTGAACAACTGTGCCAACAGATTGGCGATCGTGCTCTGGCGATAGCCAATGCCATCGGGCTGTTGTTCCAGGCTTGTGAAGGCACCGCCGGATTAATCGGCCAGACGCTGTTGCTGGCAAATCAACCTCATCAGTCAGAAGAAGAGTTGATCCTGGCGGTGTTGCTGCAAACTCCGCCGATCCAGACTACCCGCAGGTTTGCGCTACAGGTGACATTGCTTGACGGTCAACCGCTGGCGGTGGGGCAGAGCGTATTGGTCCATTTGAAAACGCCGCAGGAAAGTTTTGCCTTCGGTTATGGTGCTCATCGCTGCCCGGGAGAACGTTGGGCACGGTTGATCGCCTTGGCGGGGATCGGCTATTTATCCAAACACCACCTTAAGCCCGAACTGTTAAGCCATTTTCGTTGGCGCGTTTCGCAAAATGCGCGCGTACCCGAATTTTATACTGCCGAGGAGAACGATGATGATCGCGGTGATTTTTGAACTACAGGCTGCCGCTGGGCAGCGGGAAACCTATCTAGAGTTGGCGGCGGAGCTGAAACCATTGCTGGCAGAAATTGACGGCTTTATCTCTATCGAACGTTTTCAGAGTCTGAGCGAGCCGGACAAGTTGCTCTCGCTGTCGTTCTGGCGTGACGAGGCGGCGGTACAGCAGTGGCGCAACCTGGAGCAACACCGTCGGGCCCAGGCGCGTGGCAGGCATGAGGTGCTGGAATACTACCGGCTGCGGGTGGCCGAGGTGGTGCGGGATTATGGGTTGGAACCGCGTGAAGAGGCTCCAGCGGATAGCCGCTATTTTCATGGTTGAGTGATCCAGCGCCGGGGTTCCGGTGCTGGATTATATTAACTTAATAATTTAATAACATAACTATTAGAATGGCTTGGTTGGCAGGTATTTGCCATCCAGCGTGATCACCGCACGTTCACCGCCATCGGGGTCCTGGACCTTTTTGATATCCAGCTTGAAGTTGATCGCGCTGATCACCCCGTCACCAAATTGTTCATGCACCAGCGCCCGTAGGGTTGAACCGTAGATCTGCACCATCTCGTAGAAACGATAGATGGTCGGGTCTGTCGGCACACCGCCGGGGATACTGCCGCGCACCGGGATGGTTTGCAGCAGGCGCACCGCATCTTCATCCAAATCCAACTTTGCCGCTACTGCACGGGCGGCCTGTTCCGGTAACGGATGCTGGCCGAGCAGCGCGGCAGTAACAAACGCCAGGCTCAAGCCGGTGCCTTGGTTAATCGCCTCGAAGGTCAGGCCCTTACGGACTTTAGCGTCCATGATGACGTCGGTCAGGCTTTGGCGTGCTGAAACGCTATGTAGTGATTGTGTCATGTTAACTCCTAGAGGTTTGGGTAGATTAGAAACGTTGCATAGCTGGGCTGGCGGTGACGCTTGGGTTGCCCGCCAGCGGTACGAAACGGCGGGTATTGCCATCTAATGCATCAATACAGCCGGTAGCGATATCGTAGATCCAGCCATGCAGTCGCAGATTGCCTCGATCGAGCGCCAGCGCGACCGAAGGGTGAGTTTTCAGGTTGGTCAGTTGGGCGATGACGTTTTCTCGCACCATCGAATTAATACGATCGTGCTCGCTGGCGTGTTCATTGGCCTGATTGACCGCCTTGGCGGCATCGGCATAACGCAGCCAGTTGGCTACGGTGGGCATGTGATCCAGGCATTTACAGGTGGCGATGGCGGTCATGGCGCCGCAATCGGAGTGGCCGCAAATCACGATATCCTCTACGCCCAGCGCGGCAACGGCATATTCCACCGAGGCCGAAACACCACCGGGCTCAGGCCCGAAAGAAGGCACGATATTGCCTGCGTTGCGGATGACGAACAGGTCGCCCGGTTCACGTTGGGTGATCAGCTCCGGCACCAATCGGCTGTCGGAGCATGAGATAAACAGGGTGCGTGGGTTCTGGCTGGTGGCCAGGCGTTTGAACAGCTCTGTGCGCTCCACAAAAGCCTCGCGCTGAAACTTCAGAAAACCGTCAATAACCTCTTGCATGGTGACTCCATCAATGTGTGGCTTGCTTTCAATAGAGGCAAGAATGGACTTTTCTAGCTATAGGTTCCAAGACTCATTTATAATCACCTCGATAGGTATCACTAATAGTTGAGGCGTTATGTTACTGCGGCACATACGTTACTTTCTGGCGGTTGCGGAGCAGGGGAACTTCACCCGGGCGGCGGAGGTGCTACATGTTTCTCAGCCCACCTTGTCACAGCAGATCAAGCAGTTGGAAGAGACGCTGCAGGTAGAGCTGTTCGACCGTTCCGGGCGCAGGGTACAACTCACCGATGCGGGGCAGGCGTGGATGCGCTATGCCCGGCTGGCGTTACAGGATCTGGATGCCGGCAAGCGGGCCATTCAGGATGTCGCGACGTTGGAACGCGGCAACCTGCGTTTGGCGATGACGCCGACCTTTACCTCCTACCTGATTGGCCCATTGGTCGACGGTTTTTTCCGGCGCTACCCAGGGATTACCCTTAATATCCGTGAGATGACGCAGGATAAGATAGAGGCGTTATTGTGCGATGACCAATTGGATCTGGGGATTGCCTTCGAGCCGGTTCACTCTGCGGATATAGCCGCGACCAGGCTGTTCACGGAGCGGCTGCAACTGATGGTGGGGAAGGGGCATCAGCTTGCCAAGCGCCGCGCTGCCTTGAGCGTTGCGGAGGTGCAGCAGGTGCCGTTGGTGCTACTCAACGGTGACTTCGCCACGCGTCATTATGTAGATGAATATTTCCAGCAGCACGCGATTTATCCTCAGGTTGCCATGGAGGCGAATGCGATTAGCGCCATCGTCGAGATTGTGCGCCACGGCCAGCTCGCGACCATTCTGCCGCAGGCCATCGCACGGAGTAATCCGCTGCTGCTGCCTATCGAGCTGTCGGTTCCCATGCCCGAACGCCATGCCGTAGTGTTGCAACGCAAAGAGGGCTACCGCAGTGCAGCTTCACGGGCATTTATTGCGATGTTGCAAGATCAGGTCAAGGAAATGGGCTAAAAAGTGACTGGTTTGGTTATCCGTTAATTCGTTCTGAACGAGATATTTAGCTGGCGAATATCTCCATACCCCGAGCGCCGAACAAATCTTCACCAAAACTTCCCACGATCTCTGTGTTGCGTTATGGCATAATGCGCGCCAAATCACATTCCCAATCAAATTAAGAGCGAGCGCTGTGTTAAGCACTAACAACATCACTATGCAGTTCGGCAGTAAGCCGTTGTTTGAAAACATCTCTGTCAAATTTGGCGGCGGTAACCGCTATGGTCTGATCGGAGCCAACGGCTGCGGTAAATCGACGTTCATGAAAATCCTCGGTGGCGATCTGGCGCCGAGCGGCGGTAACGTGTTCCTGGATCCGAATGAGCGCCTGGGTAAACTGCGCCAGGATCAGTTCGCTTTTGAACAGTTCAGCGTGCTGGACACCGTGATCATGGGCCACACCGAACTGTGGGCGGTGAAGGAAGAGCGCGACCGCATCTACGCCATGGCGGAGATGAGCGAAGAAGACGGCTATAAAGTGGCCGATCTGGAAGTGGCCTATGGCGAGATGGACGGCTACACCGCAGAAGCACGTGCCGGTGAGTTACTGCTCGGCGTAGGTATTCCGGTAGAACAGCATTATGGCCCGATGAGCGAGATCGCTCCCGGCTTCAAACTGCGTGTGCTGTTGGCTCAGGCCCTGTTCTCCGATCCGGAAATCCTGCTGCTCGACGAACCAACGAACAACCTGGACATCGATACCATTCGCTGGCTGGAGCAGGTGCTGAACGAACGTAACAGCACCATGATCATCATTTCGCACGACCGTCACTTCCTGAACATGGTTTGTACTCACATGGCGGATCTGGACTACGGCGAACTGCGTGTCTACCCAGGTAACTACGACGAATACATGACGGCGGCTACCCAGGCTCGTGAGCGCCTGATGTCTGACAACGCCAAGAAGAAGGCGCAGATTAACGAGTTGCAGTCCTTCGTTAGCCGCTTTAGTGCCAACGCCTCCAAATCCAAGCAGGCTACCTCTCGTGCCCGCCAGATTGACAAGATCCAACTGGAAGAGGTGAAAGCTTCTAGCCGTCAGAACCCGTTCATCCGTTTTGAACAGGACAAGAAGCTGTTCCGTAACGCGCTGGAAGTGGAAGCGCTGGCCAAAGGCTTCGACAACGGCCCGCTGTTCAGCAAACTCAACCTGATGGTTGAAGTGGGCGAGAAGGTGGCGATCCTGGGTGCCAACGGTATCGGTAAATCTACCCTGCTGAAAACGCTGGTGGGTGACCTGCAGCCGGATCACGGCACGGTGAAATGGTCCGAAAACGCCAAAATTGGTTACTACGCACAGGATCACGAATACGAGTTCGATGAAACCCTTAGCGTGTTCGACTGGATGAGCCAGTGGAAGCAGGAAAAGGACGATGAGCAGGCGGTACGCAGCATTCTTGGCCGCCTGTTGTTCAGCCAGGACGATATCAAGAAGCGCGTAAAAGTGCTGTCCGGTGGTGAGAAGGGCCGTATGCTGTTCGGCAAGATCATGATGCAGCGCCCGAACATCCTGATCATGGATGAACCGACCAACCACATGGATATGGAATCCATCGAGTCACTGAACATGGCGTTGGAAATGTATGAAGGTACCTTGATCTTCGTTTCCCATGACCGTGAGTTTGTTAGCTCGCTGGCCACTCGCGTTCTGGAAATGACCCCGAACAAGGTGATCGACTTTACCGGCAACTACGAAGACTATCTGCGTAGCCAGGGTATCAACTGATCCCTTCGAGCTTTACCGCACGCCCCTCACCCCAACCCTCTCCCACAGGGAGAGGGAGCTGCCCGGAGTAGGTAATTAGCCCGTGCAGCTTCGGAAAGTAGGGAGTAAAAACAAGAACGAAAGGTATTACGCAGAAGAATCAACGAGCTCGATCTGTCCCCTCTCCCTGTGGGAGAGGGTTAGGGTGAGGGGCCGCATCTTTACCACACACCTCACACCGTGGATCCTTAGGCAGCTTCATCTCGCGAAACTGCATGCTCATCGCATCAAACATCAACAACTTACCCACCAACGGCTGGCCATAGTTTGCCAACAGCTTGATGGCTTCCATCGCCTGCAGCGTACCGATAGTGCCGACTAAAGGTGCCATCACACCCGCCTCAACGCAGGTTAGCGCATTTTCGCCAAACAGCCTGCTCAGGCAGCGATAACAAGGTTGTTCCGGCTGATAGGTAAAGACGCTGAGCTGGCCTTCCATGCGGATGGCTGCCCCTGAGACCAGCGGTTTACGCTGTGCATGGCACAGGCGGTTGAGCAGATCGCGGGTCGCCACGTTATCGGTACAGTCCAGCACCACGTCGCAAGCGGCAATCTGCGCCGCCATTTGCTCGTCATCCAGGTGAGTGTCCAGGGTGTCAATACGGATATGAGGATTGATGGAGCCCAGCTCAATGCGGGCAGATTCGACCTTCGCCATACCAATGCGATCATCCCGGTGCAAGATCTGGCGCTGGAGATTGGAGAGGGAAACCGTGTCGAAATCAACCAGCGTCAGATGGCCGACGCCAGCGGCAGCCAAATAAGGCGCCGCCGCACAGCCCAGTCCGCCAAGTCCAACGATCAGCACGTGCGCCGCCTGCAGCTTTTCCTGACCCTCGAAGTCGAAACCCCGCAGTACGATCTGGCGGTTGTAGCGCAGCGCTTGTGCATCGGTTAATTCCGGCAGCATGTTCAGTTCCTTAGCAACGCATTGAAAGGTTCGATCTCCACTGTCTCACCAGCGGCCACCGAGCCGCGTTCGCGTTCCAGCACGATAAAGCAGTTACCCTGGCTGAATGAGCTGAAAACGTGGGAGCCCTGATGGCCGGTGGTGCTCACTTCCAGCTCGCCTTGGGCATTGCTGGTGAAGGTGCCGCGCTGGAAATCGAGGCGGCCCGGCGACTTTTTCAGTGGCGTCAGGGCGCGAGCTTTCAGGCGTGGTGGCAGTTGCCATTCGGTGTGACCGGCCAGTTTGGCCAGCAGCGGTTGCACCAGCTGATAGAAGGTCAAAGCCGCAGAGACCGGGTTGCCAGGCAGGCCACAGAACCAGGCGTTCTGGAGTTTGCCAAAAGCAAAAGGCTTGCCCGGTTTGATGGCCAGCTTCCAGAAGCTGACTTTACCCAGTTCATCCAGCATTTGCTTGGTGTAATCGGCTTCACCGACGGAAACGCCGCCGCTGCTGATCACCACGTCGGCCTCGCTATCCGCCTGGATAAAGGCCGCTCGTAATGCTTCCTGATTATCACGAATAATCCCCAGGTCGATCACCGTACAGCCCAGCTGTTCAAGCATCAGGCGTACGGCAAAGCGATTGGTGTCGTAGATCTGTCCGGCTTGCAGCGGCTGGCCGACCGGCTGCAATTCATCACCGGTAGAGAATACCGCCACCTTCAATTTACGCATCACCTGCACATCGGCTACGCCCAATGAGGCCAGTAACGGCAACTGTGCGGCCCCCAGCGTGATCCCGGCGGGCAGCACGCTCGCCCCGCGCAGGATATCTTCACCCGCCAAACGGATATTTTGCCCGGCGGTTACCGGGGCGTTGAAACGCACTCCAGCCTCGGTGACTTCAGCCTGTTCTTGCATGATCACCGCATCCGCACCGGCGGGAATTGGCGCTCCGGTCATGATGCGTACGCAGGTGTTGGCAGGCCAGGCATCCGTAAACGGAGCCCCGGCAAAGGCTTTACCTGCTACCGGTAACGGAGAGTTGCCGTTCAGGTCACTGAGACGTACCGCATAGCCGTCCATCGCCGAGTTGGCGAAGGGCGGGACATCGATAGGGGAGACCACCGGGGTGGCAGTAATGCGCCCGGCTGCGCTGGTCAAGGCGATAGATTCGCTCTGTTGCAGTGGCGCGATCTGGGAGAGCATTTTCTCCAGTGCCTGCTCAAGAGAAATGAGGTCAGAAGTATGACAGTGATCCATAAACAAAACTCCGTAATCGGCGTGCGCGAATTTTTCGGCAAAGTGGGGCTATTATGGCAGATAACGCCGTGGTGGAGAAACCAGGTTAACGCATTGAAATCAATAACAGGAGACAGCCATGCATCAGCACGTACTGGATTTTTGGTTCGAAGAGATCGACCCAGCCATGTGGTTTAAGAAGGACGATGAGTTCGACCGTTTGCTGCACACCCGCTTTGGCCAGCTGTGGCAGGCGGCGTCCCAGGGTGAACTGGCACATTGGCGTGCAACCATCAAAGGCAGACTGGCGGAAATCATCGTGCTCGATCAGTTCAGCCGTAATCTGTTCCGCAACACACCACGCTCCTTTGCTTGTGACGGAATGGCGCTGGTGCTGGCTCAGGAAGCGATCGCCACTGGGCTATGTGAAAACCTGACGGTTGAGCAGCGCGGCTTCCTTTATTTGCCGTTTATGCATTCCGAATCCGCCTTGATCCACCAGCAGGCGTTGGAGTTGTTTCGCGAATTAAATAATGGTGACCAGTTGGAGTTTGAATTACGTCATAAAGCCATAATCGATCGTTTTGGACGTTATCCCCATCGTAACGAGATATTAGGCCGGGAATCTACGTTTGAGGAGCAGGAATTTCTGCAACAACCGGGATCGGGTTTCTGAATATTTTTCATTGGCGTGTAAGTGGGGAATAGCGGAAAGGGGCATGGGATAACGCTTATTAAACATGAGCCGAGCCGGTCTATTTCCTGCTGCTGCCAATAGGCTGGTTAAATCTGTCAGCGATAAATAAAAAACCAGATAACCCACTGTTTTTATACCGTTTAGCTCTTTCTATGCACAAAACAGTCTAAGCAGGCTACGCTTAATGCTTGGCGACCAGTTTGTGCTTTACATCGATTGCCGGGCTAAATATAGTCGAAAAACACGAAATAATAATTCTCTCTCCAATTTCATGCGGTACCTGCTTGAATTGCCGCGGATAGAAACAGGTGTCAGGTCAATGAGCAAACCAGTGATTGCCATTCATGGTGGTGCGGGCGCAATTACCCGTGCGGCATTGAGTGCAGAGAAAGAACAAGATTATATCCGGGCGCTTTCCGACATTGTGGCTGCCGGGCAGGCTATTTTGGCCGCAGGCGGCAGCGCACTGGACGCGGTAACGGAGGCAGTCAGGCTGCTGGAGGAGTGCCCGCTGTTCAACGCAGGCAAGGGCGCGGTATTTACCCACCAGGGTACCCATGAGCTGGATGCCTGCGTGATGGATGGCCATACCTGTGACGCAGGGGCGGTCGCCGGGGTCAGCCGGATACGCAACCCGGTACTGGCCGCGCGTGCGGTGCTGGAAAACAGCACTCATGTGCTGTTTGGCGGCGAAGGGGCGGAAAGATTTGCCGCCAATCATGGCCTGGAAATGGTCGAGCCCAATTTCTTCTTTACCCAGGAACGTTTTGACCAACTGCACCGTGCTCAGGCTGAGCAGGGCCGGGTGTTGCTCGATCACGACGGCGCGGCGGCGCTCAGCGGCGACCCACTGGATCCCGATCGCAAATTTGGCACCGTGGGGGCGGTAGCGCTGGATGCTCTGGGCAACCTGGCTGCGGCCACATCAACCGGCGGGATGACCAATAAGGCGGCAGGGCGCATTGGCGATACGCCGATTATTGGCGCTGGTTGCTATGCCAACAACGCCACGGTAGCGGTCTCCAGCACCGGTACCGGCGAAATCTTTATGCGCACCGTCGCGGCCTACGACGTTTCTGCATTGATTGAATATGCCGGTCTAACCCTGCAACAGGCCTGCGATAAAGTGGTGATGGAAAAGCTGTTGGCGCTGGGTGGCAGCGGTGGGCTGATCGCCATAGATCGTTTTGGCAACGTCGCACTGCCGTTTAACAGTGAAGGAATGTATCGCGGTTTCGGCTACGTCGGCGATGCCCCTTCCGTAGGCATCTACCGCTGAACGCTTGCCGGGAGGGCAAATGACCGATACGGCCATCCAGCCACAGGCAGAACGTGGGCTGATTTTACCGCCCGAGCGTGTACTGGCAGTGAGCGATCTGTGCGTGCAATTTCGTCAAGAAGGCGACGTCATTGAGGCGGTGCGTCATCTGGACTTCACCGTCGACCGTGGCGAAACGCTGGCGATCGTTGGAGAGTCCGGCTCCGGCAAGTCGGTCACCTCACTGGCGTTGATGCGTCTGGTAGAACAGGGTGGCGGTGAGTTGACCAGCGGCGCAATGCATTTTCGCCGGCGTAACGGTCAGGTACTCGATCTGGCCAAGGCGAAACAGAGCACCCTGCGAACCTTGCGCGGCGCCGATATGGCGATGATTTTTCAAGAGCCGATGACCTCGCTCAACCCGGTGTTTCCGGTGGGGGAGCAGATCGCCGAATCTTTGCGTCTGCATCAGGGGATGGATCACCGCAGCGCCAAACGTGAAGCGCTGCGTATGCTCGATCTGGTGCGCATTCCCGAGGCCAAAAACGTCCTTGGCCGCTATCCGCATCAACTGTCTGGCGGGATGCGCCAGCGGGTGATGATTGCCATGGCGCTGTCGTGTAAACCGGCGCTGCTGATTGCCGATGAACCTACCACCGCGCTGGACGTCACCATTCAGGCGCAAATCCTGCAACTGATCCGCGTGTTGCAGCAGGAAATGCAGATGGGGGTGATATTCATTACCCACGATATGGGCGTGGTGGCGGAGATTGCCGATCGGGTTCTGGTGATGCATCAAGGCGAGAAGGTGGAACAAGGGGAAGTGCGCTCGTTGTTCGCCGCTCCTCAGCAGCCTTATACTCGGGCTTTGTTGGCTGCCGTGCCACAGCTGGGCGCGATGGCAGATAAAGACTTCCCGGCAAAATTTCCGTTAGCTGGCGTTGACGATAACGACCAGCCGCAAGACACCATACCCGCAGGAGCTACGCCGATCCTGCAGGTAGAAAATCTGGTCACGCGCTTCGATCTGCGCAGCGGTATTCTCAACCGCGTCACCCGCCGAGTGCATGCGGTGGAAAATATCAGTTTCGACCTCTATCCCGGTGAAACGCTGGGGTTGGTCGGCGAATCCGGCTGTGGTAAATCCACCACTGGCCGCTCACTGTTAAAGCTGGTAGACAGCCAACGCGGCACCATTACCTTCAACGGTCAACAGATCAACCGCTTGAAAGGTTCCGCCTTACAGCATTTACGCCGTGATATTCAGTTTATCTTTCAAGACCCTTACGCTTCCCTGGATCCACGGCTCACCGTTGGTTTCTCCATCATGGAGCCGTTGCTGGTGCACAATGTCGCTCGTGGGGCGGAGGCAGAAAAAAGGGTCGCCTGGCTATTGGAGCGGGTAGGGCTGAAGCCGGAACATGCGCGGCGTTATCCGCATGAGTTCTCCGGTGGCCAACGCCAGCGTATCTGCATTGCCCGCGCGCTGGCACTCAATCCGAAAGTGGTAATTGCCGATGAGGCGGTCTCCGCGCTGGACGTGTCGATTCAGGCGCAAATTGTCAATCTGCTGCTCGATTTACAGCGTGAATTGGGCATCGCATTTCTGTTTATTTCCCACGATATGGCAGTAGTGGAACGCGTCTGCCATCGCGTCGCGGTGATGTACCTGGGCCAGATCGTGGAGATCGGCCCACGCCGTGCAGTGTTTGAAAACCCGCAGCACGCCTATACCCGTAAGCTGATGGCCGCCGTGCCGGTGGCCGATCCAACCCATGCGCATAAACGCCAGCCGTTGCTGGTGGATGAAATACCCAGCCCGATCCGTGGGCTGCACGATGAACCCGTTACCGCACCTTTAGTGCAGGTAGGGCCAGGGCACTTTGTGGCCCGCCACCCTATCGCCGGTGCTTTTTAGCCTTGCCTCAGGAGAGTTAAGCAATATGACTAAGCACACATTCAAGCGTAATGTTTTGGCCGCCGTACTGCTGGCTGCCGCTGCTGGCCCGGCTTGGGCTGCCAAGGATGCGGTGATTGCCGTAGCGTCCAACTTCACCACGCTCGACCCGTACGATGCCAACGACACCTTGTCGCAGGCGGTCGCCAAATCCTTCTATCAGGGGCTGTTTGGCTTTGATAAGGATATGAAGCTGGTGAACGTCTTGGCGGACAGTTACGACGTCAGCAAAGACGGTCTGACCTACACCATCAAACTGCAGTCGGGGGTGAAATTCCACGACGGCAGCGCATTCAATGCCGAAGCGGTCAAGGTTAACCTGGATCGTGCCAGTAACCCGGATAATCGCCTGAAACGCTACAACCTGTTCAAGATGATCGATAAGACCGAAGTAGTCGATCCCACCACGGTCAAGATCGTGCTGAAAGCGCCATTCTCGGCGTTTATCAACAATCTGGCGCACCCGGCGGCGGCGATGATTTCCCCGGCGGCCCTCAAGCAGTATGGCAAGGAGATTGGTTTCCATCCGGTGGGCACCGGCCCTTACCAGTTCGAAACCTGGAACCAGACCGACTATGTAAAAGTGAAGAAATTCGACGGCTACTGGAAAGCGGGCTTACCGAAGCTGGACAGCATCACCTGGCGGCCGGTAGTGGATAACAACACCCGTGCGGCAATGCTGCAAACCGGCGAAGCGACCTTTGCCTTCCCCATCCCTTATGAGCAAGCCAAGGTGCTGGAGAAAAACAGCAAGCTGGATCTGGTGGCCGCGCCGTCGATCCTGCAACGCTACATCAGCATGAACGTGACGCAGAAACCGTTCGATAACCCGAAGGTGCGCCAGGCGCTGAACTATGCGATCAACAAGGACGCGCTGATTAAGGTCGCGTTCTCCGGCTTTGCCGTTCCGGCGCAAGGCCCGGTGCCTCCGGCCATTGATTTTGCCACCCTCTACAACGCTTGGCCATACGATCCGGCCAAGGCGCGTGAGCTGCTGAAAGAAGCGGGCTATCCGAACGGGTTTACTACCACGTTGTGGTCATCCCATAACCACAGTACCGCGCAGAAAGTGTTGCAGTTTGCTCAGCAGCAGCTGGCGCAGGTTGGGGTTAAAGTCACCGTCACCGCGATGGATGCGGGCCAGCGTGCGGCGCAGGTAGAGAGCGTCGGCGTGAAGGATACCGGTGTGCGCATGTTCTATACCGGCTGGTCTGCCTCAACTGGGGAAGCCGACTGGGCGCTGACGCCGCTGTTCGCCACCCAATCCGCACCGCCTAAGCAGTTCAACACTGCGTTCTACAGCAACCCGCAGGTGGACAAGGATCTGGCCGAAGCGTTGGCCACCACCGATCGTGCCCAGAAGCAGGCGCTATACAAAGATGCCCAAGATCGCATTTGGGCCGATGCGCCATGGATTTTCCTGGTGACCGAGCGCCTGCTGTCTGCCAACAACAAACAGCTGAGCGGTTTCTACGTGATGCCGGACACCTCGTTCAACTTTGATAACGCGGATTTGAAATAAGGGCTGAGCGCCGCCCTTTCCCTGACGGGAAGGGCGGTGTGAGGGGGATTTATGCGCAATGCTTAATTATTTTCTAAAACGTCTGCTGGGCCTGATCCCGACGCTGCTGATCGTGGCCGTGCTGGTGTTCTTGTTTGTCCATATGCTGCCGGGCGATCCGGCGCGGTTGGCCGCGGGGCCGGAGGCCGACGAAGCCGTCGTCCAGTTGGTGCGCCAGGATCTGGGGCTGGACAAGCCGTTGCCACAGCAGTTTGTGCATTTCTTTGTCAATATTTTGCAGGGCGATTTCGGCACGTCGATGGTGTCCAAACGCCCGGTCAGTGAAGAGATCGCTTCGCGCTTTATGCCAACCTTCTGGCTGACCATCGCCAGCATGGTGTGGGCGGTGATTTTTGGCATGGCGATCGGCATGATTTCCGCCGTATGGCGCAACCGCTGGCCGGACCGGTTGGGGATGACGCTGGCCGTTTCGGGCATCTCTTTCCCGGCCTTTGCGTTGGGGATGCTGCTGATGCAGGTGTTCTCGGTCAATCTCGGTTGGTTGCCGACGGTTGGAGCGAATACCTGGCAGCATTACATCCTGCCTTCAATCACGCTGGGCGCTGCGGTAGCGGCGGTGATGGCACGCTTCACCCGCGCCTCGTTCGTTGAGGTGATGCAGGAAGATTACATGCGCACCGCCCGTGCCAAGGGCGTGCCGGAGTCACTGGTGGTCGTCAAACACGGGCTACGCAACGCCATGATCCCGGTGATCACCATGATGGGCCTACAGTTTGGTTTCCTGTTGGGTGGCTCGATCGTGGTCGAGAAGGTGTTTAACTGGCCGGGGTTGGGGCGCTTGCTGGTGGATTCGGTAGAAATGCGCGATTACCCGGTGATCCAGGCCGAAGTGCTGCTGTTCTCGCTGGAGTTTATTCTGATTAATCTGTTGGTGGATATGCTGTATGCGGCAATCAACCCTTCGATTCGTTACCAATAGGCAGGCCGTATGATGAAATATTGGCGACGTAATGCCGCGCTCAAGGCAATGCCGGTGATTAATCCCAACGCGGTGCGTACGCCTTGGCATGAGTTCTGGCGGCGCTTTCGTCGCCAGCAGGTCGCAATGGTGGCTGGCGTGTTTGTGTTGCTGCTGGTGGCCGCTGCGCTGCTGGCACCGCATCTGGTGCCTTTTGATGCGGAAAACTTCTTTGATTACGATCGGCTCAATGAAGGGCCTTCGTTGGTGCACTGGCTCGGGGTGGATTCGCTGGGCCGGGATATTTTCAGCCGTATTCTGATGGGCGCGCGGATCTCTTTGGCCGCAGGGGTGTTCTCGGTGCTGGTTGGCAGCGTGATTGGCACGGTGCTCGGGCTCTTGGCGGGCTATTATGAAGGCTGGTGGGATCGCATCGTGATGCGTATCAGTGACGTGCTGTTTGCCTTCCCCGGTATTCTGCTGGCGATTGGCGTGGTGGCGATCATGGGCAGTGGCATGGCGAACGTGATTGTTGCCGTGGCCATCTTCAGCATTCCGGCGTTTGCGCGCCTGGTGCGTGGCAATACTCTGGTGCTGAAGCATCTGACCTACATTGAATCGGCGCGCAGCATTGGCGCTTCGGACTGGACCATCATCCTGCGGCATATCTTGCCGGGCACCATCTCGTCGATCGTGGTCTATTTCACCATGCGTATCGGTACTTCAATCATTACCGCTGCCAGCCTGTCGTTCTTGGGATTGGGGGCGCAGCCGCCAACGCCGGAATGGGGAGCGATGCTTAATGAAGCGCGGGCGGATATGGTGATTGCTCCGCATGTGGCGATCTTCCCCAGCCTGGCAATCTTCTTCACCGTGCTGGCATTTAACCTGTTGGGCGATGGGCTACGTGATGCATTGGATCCGAAGCTGAAGGGATGACCCCTCAAGCCAACCCTCTCCCACAGGGAGAGGGAGCTGCCCTGAGCCTTGGGTGGGATCGTGCTGCTTCTGTAAGTGCTTGGTAAGTAAAAAGAAAGTTAGAGTATTACACAGAAAAAACAGCGAGCTCGATCGGTCCCCTCTCCCTTGAGGGAGAGGGTTAGGGTGAGGGGGGTATCGACTATTTAAACAGATGCTCGGCGTGAAAACGCAGATGATCTTCGATAAAGGTAGCGATGGTGAAGTAGCTGTGGTCGTAACCTGGCTGAATGCGCAGGGTTAACGGCCAGTCACGCTGGCGTGCCAACTCCACCAGCTTGGCCGGTTGCAGCTGATCTGCCAGAAATTGATCCCCATCTCCCTGATCGATCAACATCGGCAGCGGTTCCGCTCCGCTGGCCAGCAAATGGCAACTGTCATATTGCAGCCACTGCGTTTCGTCATCCCCCAGATAGGCAGCAAAGGCTTTACGACCCCAAGGCACCTGACAAGGGTTGACGATCGGCGCAAAGGCCGATGCCGAACGAAAACGCTGCGGGTTACGCATTGCCATCATTAACGCACCATGGCCGCCCATCGAGTGGCCCGCAATGGATTGCCGATCGCTGACGCTGAAATGCTGCCTAATCAGCGCAGGCAGCTCATCGCTGATGTAGTCATACATGCGAAAGTGTTGATCCCAAGGTGCCTGAGTGGCATTGAGGTAAAACCCCGCCCCCTGGCCCAGATCGTAACCTTCGTCATTTGGCACCTCATCGCCGCGCGGGCTGGTATCCGCCATCACCAGCACCAACCCTAATTCTGCGGCAACGCGCTGGGCACCGGCCTTCAACGTGAAGTTTTCATCATTGCAGGTCAGACCCGACAGCCAATACAGCACCGGCGGCGGGTTATCGTCGCGCGGTGGTGGCAGATAGATACTGAACGTCATGTTGCAATTCAGGCTCTGCGCCGCGTGACGGTAACGTTGTTGCCAACCACCGAACATGCGGTGCTCTTCGAGAAGTTCTAATGACATCGTCATCCTCTGCCTCCTGGCTTATTTATCGAAATGGATCACGGAACGGATCGATTTGCCTTCATGCATCAGATCGAACGCTTCGTTGATCTGCTCCAGCCCCATGGTATGAGTGATAAAGTCGTTCAGTGCGAATTCGCCGTCCAGATAACGCTGCACGATCCCCGGCAGTTGGCTGCGGCCTTTTACGCCACCAAAGGCAGAACCGCGCCAGACGCGGCCAGTCACCAGTTGGAACGGACGGGTCGCGATCTCTTCACCGGCGCCGGCAACGCCGATAATGACCGACTCACCCCAGCCCTTGTGGCAGCACTCCAGCGCCGAACGCATCACGTTGACGTTGCCGATACATTCAAAGGAGAAGTCGACGCCGCCGTCGGTCAGTTCGACGATCACGTCCTGGATAGGTTTATCGTAATCTTTTGGATTGATCAGATCGGTCGCGCCCAGCTTGCGAGCCAGATCGAACTTGCTGGTGTTGAGATCGATGCCAATGATGCGGCTGGCACCGGCCATCTGAGCGCCGATAATCGCCGACAGCCCGATGCCGCCCAGGCCGAAGATAGCCACGGTATCGCCAGCCTTGACCTTGGCGGTGTTGATCACCGCACCCATGCCGGTGGTGACGCCACAGCCAAGCAGACAGACTTCTTCCAACGGTGCTTCTTTGCTGATTTTTGCCAGTGAGATTTCGGGTACTACGGTGCGTTCAGCAAAGGTGGAGGTGCCCATGTAGTGGAAAATCGGCTTGCCGTCTTTAAAGAAGCGGGTGGTGCCGTCTGGCATCAGACCCTTGCCCTGGGTGGCGCGGATGGCCTGACACAGGTTGGTTTTGCCGGATTTACAGAATTTGCACTCGCCGCATTCTGGGGTATACAGCGGGATCACGTGGTCGCCGACGGCAACGCTGGTCACGCCTTCGCCGATCGCTTCGACTATGCCACCGCCCTCGTGGCCCAAAATCGCCGGGAACACGCCTTCCGGATCCTTGCCTGACAGGGTATAGGCATCGGTATGGCAAACGCCGGTGGCGACGATGCGCACCAGTACTTCACCTTTCTGTGGCGGCATCAGATCGACTTCTTCAATCTTCAGCGGCTGGTTCGGTCCCCAAGCTACGGCAGCACGGGTTTTGATAAATTCCATGATTCTCTCCTCATTAAATTCTAGTGGTGCAGATTTTGGCTACTCTGTCAGGAGGATGGACTCGGCATCCACCTCCGAACTTTCAGCCTGTTCTATAATCAGTTGTTTTAACGCGCGGACGTTTGGCCCAAACGCATCACGCCGCCATAACAGCCAGGTGGCGGTTTCGGCAATGTCGGCAGGGAGTGCATGAACTTTGACCCGCTTGTAGCCGGGCAGCAGGTTGAGCACCGAATACGGGATCATCGCCAGCCCGGCACCGCTGGCCACACAGGCCAGCATGGAGTGATAAGACTGGATCTCCATGATGGTGCCTGGCAATGAACCGTCACGCTTGAACCAGGACTCCAGGCGCAAGCGATAAGAGCAGCTGGCGCGGAAGGCAAACAGGGTTTCCCCTTTGACATCCTGGGCGCTGTGAATGGGCGGATGGTCCAGGCAGGTGATCACCACCATGCGTTCGGGGAAAGCAACGCAACCGTTCAGTTCATCATGTTGCAACGGGCCATCTACCAAGGCGGCGGCCAGGGTTCCTGCGCGTACACGCTCGATGATTTCTCCTGAGGTGCCGGTAGCCAGCGAAAGGGAAACCTGCGGGAATCGCTGATGATAAGCTGCCAGCAAGGTAGGTAGCCGGGTGGCGGCGGTGCTTTCCATCGAGCCAAGCGCAAAGTTACCGGCCGGTTCCCCGGCATGGGTGATGCTCATGGCTTCTTCACTGAGCGCCAGAATGCGATGGGCGTAGCAGAGAAAATTATGGCCCATCGGCGAGAGGCGCAGGCGCTGCTTTTCACGGATAAACAGATCGGTGCCCAGTTCCTGCTCGAGCTGACGCAGGCGCGTGGTCAGGTTTGACGGCACGCGGTGCAATTGCTCGGCGGCACGGGCGACGGAGCCGGTTTCGGCCACGCAGCAGAACATGCGCAGTTGGGTGAGATCCATAACCTTCTCTTTTCGTGATGAACTTGATGAGTATTATTCAGTTTTTGTGAGTGTAATACTGCGGCATGCTAGCCGCAACTTTCTTTTAACAGGTTGGATACAGCGATGGCGCTAAAAATAGCCTTGAGTGGTTTTATTGCTTTGATCGTGGCGATGGGGATTGGCCGGTTTGCCTTTACCCCGCAGGTGCCGTTGATGATTGCTGAGCACCAGTTCACCCTGACCGGGGCCGGGCTGGTGGCGGCGTTGAACTACCTGGGCTACCTGTGCGGTGCCTATGATGCGATGCGTGCCAGCCGCCATGTGGAGCGCCGTCTGTGGCTTGGCGTGTGGGGAGCAGTGGCGCTGACGCTGCTGTCTGCCTTGGTGTCGGGCGAGTGGCTGCATGGTGCAGTGCGCTTTGCGATTGGTTGGGCCAGCGGTTGGTCGATGGTGTTGGTGGCGGCTTGGACTAACGAGCGGTTGGCGCATTATGGCCGTCCCGCGTTAAGTGCTGCGGTCTTTGCCGGGCCTGGGGCCGGGATATTCATCAGCGGCATGCTGGCGGTGGCGATCAACAGCTGGGGCTTGAGCGCTTCGCAGGCCTGGCTGGTGTATGGCGCATTGGCGTTGGTGTTAATTTCCGCGATCAGCATTAACTTGCCAAGGGCAGGGGAGTTGCATCGCCCCGATGTGAAGCCTGAACCGTTAGTGCTCACCCCGGCATTGAAGCGTTTGGTGTGGAGCTACAGCCTGGCGGGCTTTGGCTATATCCTGCCTGCGACCTTCCTGTCACAGATGGCGGCGGCCCGTTTCCCTGATAGCCTGTTCGCCCAGTTTGTCTGGCCGATTTTTGGCGGTGCGGCGGTGCTGGGGATTATCATCGGGATTGCAACCCGTCATCGGCTCACCACGCAGACCCGCCTGGCAATCACGCTGTGGGTACAGGCACTGGGCGTGCTTTGTGCCGAAGTGGTGCCGGGCGTTACCGGCCTGGCATTAGGGGCCATGCTAACCGGCGGTGGGTTCCTCAGTGTGGTCCAGCTATCTATCCAGCACGGTAGGGAGTTGGCTCCCAATCACGCACGCTATATGGCCGGGCTGTTGACCACGGGTTATGCCATCGGTCAGTTGGTGGGCCCGATGCTCTCGGCGGTTTCAACTGCGCTGACGCATCGCCTGGAACCCGCGCTGTATGTAGCGGTGCTGGGGCTGCTGATCGCCGGTGTGCTGGTGATCAATACCCCGGCGCGGGCCATGGCCAGCAAGCCAAGGTTATCTTGAGTAAAATACATACAAAAAATGTGGGATAGCCGCAGCCAGCCTGCTACGGGCTGGATGCGGATTTTTCATACTGGGATGAAACACAATCACTGGATAAACGTCTCACTCTCATCTAGAGTGGGGGAAAATATTGATCGGGTTCACGTTATCTATCCGTCGTCTTTCAAGCTGCAGTTAGCTCTTTCCCTGGATTTGTAGGGGCGCTGTATACTGCTCCTCATCACTCGGGGCGAGTAACCAACAGCCGATAACAACGCTGCAATTTGAAAGACCACGGGGATATTGCCGGGGCCGCCTGCTGGAGATACATCGCCATGACATCGTTAAGTAATGAAGCTGCACTGGTGCACGCGGCGCTTGAAGCGCGTGGCCTGGAAACCCCGCTATGTGGGGAAGTGTTGGATCGTGAGACGCGCAAGCGCCGTATCAAAGAGCACATGACGGAAATCATGCAGCTGTTGAACCTCGATCTGTCCGACGACAGCCTGGCAGAAACGCCACACCGTATTGCGAAAATGTATGTCGATGAGATCTTCTCCGGCCTGGATTACGCCAACTTCCCGAAGATCACCGTCATCGAAAACAAGATGAAAGTGGACGAAATGGTGACGGTGCGTGATATTACCTTGACCAGCACCTGCGAACATCACTTTGTCACCATCGATGGTAAAGCCACCGTGGCGTATATTCCCAAAGACTCGGTGATTGGCCTGTCGAAAATCAACCGCATCGTGCAGTTCTTTGCCCGCCGCCCGCAGGTACAGGAGCGGCTGACTCAGCAGATCCTGGTGGCGTTGCAAACGCTGTTAGGCACCAACAACGTGGCGGTATCGATCGATGCGGTACATTACTGCGTCAAGGCTCGCGGTATTCGTGACGCTACCAGTGCTACCACCACCACGTCGCTGGGTGGGTTGTTCAAGTCCAGCCAGAATACGCGCCAGGAGTTCCTGCGTGCGGTGCGTCACCATCACGGTTGATGGCTGAGCTATGACGATGAAGGCGCCTGTGGGCGCCTTTTTACTGATAGAAATACAGCGGAAGAACATGAACGCTAACGAAACTCCCCGGCTACCACGCATTGCTACGCTGGACTGCGTACGCGGTATCGCCATCCTTGGCATTCTGTTGCTGAATATCAGCGCGTTTGGCCTGCCGAAAGCCGCCTATCTCAACCCTGCCTATCTGGGTATGCCCTCTACACGCGATGTCTGGACCTGGGCACTGTTGGATCTGTTCGCTCAGGTCAAGTTCCTGGCCATGTTCGCGCTGCTGTTTGGTGCCGGTCTGCAACTGCTATTACGGCGGGGCAAAGTCTGGATCCGTGCCCGGTTATCCTGGCTGGTCCTGATTGGCTTGGGGCACGCCATTTTCTTATGGGATGGGGACATCCTGCTGGCCTACGGGCTGATCGGCCTGGTGTGCTGGAGGATGATCCGCGACGCGCAGAATACCTTCACCCTGTTGAAAACAGGGGCGGTGTTGTATCTGATCGGCGTGGCGGTATTGTTGCTGCTAGGGTTTATCTCTCACGGTGAGCCGGGCAGTTTCTGGCAGCCGAGCGTGGCCGAATTGCAGTACGAGAAGTTCTGGAAGCTGCAAGGCGGACCGGAAGCCTGGCGCAGCCGTCTGGATCTGCTCTCTTCCAGCCTGATAGCCATCGGTGCGCAGTATGGCTGGCAACTGGCCGGGCTGATGCTGTTTGGTGCAGGCATGATGCGCAGCGGTTGGCTGCGTAACAGCTATTCGCCTGCTTATTACCGCCGTCAGGCCGCCTGGCTGATACCGCTTTCATTGCTGATCCAGTTGCCCGGTGTGCTGCTGCAGTGGCAGCTGAATTGGGATTATCGCTGGAGTGGCTTTTTGCTGCAGGTGCCGCGTGAGTTGGGCTCGCCGCTGCAGGCTATTGGCTACCTGGCTCTGGTCTACGGTTTTTGGCCAACGCTTTCCCGTCTGCGTATCAGCCACTGGTTAACCCAGGTTGGGCGGATGGCGCTAAGTAATTATCTGCTACAAACCCTGATTTGCAGCACGCTGTTCTTTCATTTTGGCCTCTATCAACAGCTCGACCGTTTGCAGCTATTGGCGGTCGTTCCCTTGGTGTGGCTGGCTAACCTGCTGTTTTCCACACTGTGGCTGCGGTACTTCGCGCAGGGCCCGATGGAATGGCTATGGCGCAAGCTGACTTCCCTTGCTGCGGGCGAAAGTCTACGTCAGCCGACAAAATGAGATCTGGCGCAGGTAGGTTAAAAAATTGTATGTAAACGTTTTCTTTCCTGTGACGTAATTCACGCTGAGGAGGATGACAAACGGGGTAGGATAGCGCCACTGTCTACTCTGTCGACCTCGGGACGTTTCATGAATTCTGTGCATTCAACCACCATTCGCGATGTGGCGAAGCGTGCGGGTGTGTCCGTCGCTACCGTCTCGCGAGTGCTGAACAACAGTGCCCTGACCAGCAAAGAGACCCGCGAACAGGTGCTGAAGGCGGTGGCGGAACTGGGTTATCGGCCAAACGCCAACGCGCAGGCTTTGGCTACCCAGAGCAGTGAAACGCTGGGCGTGGTGGTGATGGATGTCTCCGATCCGTTCTTCGGCGCGTTAGTGAAAGCGGTAGACACGGTGGCGCAGCAAAACCACAAATACCTGCTGATCGGCAACAGTTACCATCAGGCGGACAAAGAGCGCCATGCCATCGAGGTGTTGATCCGTCAACGCTGCAATGCCTTGATTGTTCATGCAAAAGCGTTAGGTGACGCGGAACTGATCGCCTTTATGGATCAGATCCCGGGCATGGTGTTAATTAACAGAATTGTAACGGGCTATGAGCACCGCTGCGTTGGCCTGAACAATGTGTTTGGCGCAGAAGTTGCCATGCGCTTGCTGCTCTCGCAGGGGCATCAGCGGATCGGTTATCTGGGCTCCGATCACCCCATCGAAGACGGCCCGCTGCGCCAGCAAGGCTATAGCCAGGCGATGGCCGCGGCAGGTTTTTCCCCACCGGATAGCTGGCGTGCCTATGGTTCACCGGACCTGCAGGGGGGTGAGGCAGCGATGGTTGAACTGCTGGGTCGCAACCTGCACCTGAGCGCCGTATTCGCCTATAACGACGCCATGGCAGCCGGTGCGATGGCGGTACTGAAAGAAAACGGTATCACAGTGCCGCAGCATTTCTCGCTGGTGGGGTTTGATGATATCCCCATTGCCCGCTATACCAGCCCCAAGCTGACCACCATCCGTTATCCGATCGTTTCAATGGCCACCCTGGCTACCGAGCTGGCGCTGAAGGGCGCTGCCGGGCAGCTTGAACCTCAGGCTTCACACCTGTTTATGCCGACGCTGGTACGCCGCCATTCTGTAGCGCCGTGGCAAAGTGAGGCTTCGGTCACTCTCTGAACATTTAATAGTGTGTAACCGTTTTCAATCTGTGAGAAAATTCACAGATTATTAACATAGTGCCGTCTATGCTCTAGTCGTTTTCCAGCGCAAAGGCTCTTGCCAGCCAAGCTTTTAATCTGGCGCTGACACAGCATCACAGGAATAACAAGCAACACGGATGACAGGAATTCTTTTGAAACTGCCACGCCCAACTGTGTGCATTGTGGCTAAAGGCTTAATACCGAGTACGACCCTCTACAAACCGGAGACAGACAATGAATAAGAAGGTTTTCACCCTGGCCGCGCTGGCCGCAAGCATGATGTTTGGCGCAGCTGCGCATGCTGATACCCGCATTGGCGTCACGATTTACAAATATGACGACAACTTTATGTCGGTGGTGCGTAAGGCGATCGAGAAAGATGCCAAGGCCTCTCCGGATGTCACGCTGCTGATGAATGACTCACAGAATGACCAGTCCAAGCAGAATGACCAGATCGACGTACTGATTGCCAAAGGCGTAAAAGCGCTGGCGATCAACCTGGTGGACCCTGCCGCCGCTCCGGTGGTGATTGACAAGGCACGTGCCAACGATATCCCGGTGGTGTTCTACAACAAAGAACCTTCCCGCAAGGCGTTGGATAGCTACGACAAAGCCTATTACGTTGGTACCGACTCTAAAGAGTCTGGCGTGATCCAGGGCGAGCTGATTGCCAAACACTGGAAAGCCAACCCAGCCTGGGATCTGAACAAAGACGGTCAGATCCAATATGTACTGTTGAAAGGTGAACCAGGCCACCCGGACGCAGAAGCGCGTACCACCTACGTGATCAAAACGCTGAATGAAAAAGGCGATAAGACTCAGCAACTGCAGATGGACACCGCGATGTGGGATACCGCTCAGGCTAAAGACAAGATGGACGCCTGGCTGTCTGGCCCTAACGCCAACAAGATCGAAGTGGTAATCGCTAACAACGATGCGATGGCCATGGGTGCGGTTGAAGCCTTGAAAGCTCACAACAAGAGCAGCATTCCGGTCTTTGGTGTCGATGCCCTGCCAGAAGCACTGGCAATGGTGAAATCCGGCGCGATGGCCGGTACCGTGCTGAACGATGCCGACAATCAGGCGAAGGCGACCTTCGATCTGGCGAAGAACCTGGCCGCGGGCAAACCTGCTGCTGACGGCACCCAATGGAAGATCGTCGATAAAATCGTACGTATTCCTTACGTGGGTGTAGATAAAGATAACCTGTCTCAGTTTGTGAAATAAACCGAGATAGAGAGAAATGCCCCCGCCGGAATTTAGGCGGGGGAACTTATTAGAAGAACCCGTTAATTCTCCACTGCTGCAAGCCAGCTTGGGAGAGTGCTGGTTCCAGAATTAGCCAGGACTATTTATGGCCGAAAACTCTCGTGAGTGGCTACTGGAAATGACGGATATCAGTAAGTCGTTTCCCGGCGTAAAGGCATTAGACAAAGTGAATTTACGCGTACGTCCAAACTCCATTCATGCACTAATGGGGGAGAACGGCGCCGGAAAATCCACCTTATTAAAATGCCTGTTTGGCATTTATAATAAAGATTCCGGCAGTATTCTGTTTCAGGGGCAGGAAGTCGATTTCAAAAGTTCCAAAGAGGCGTTGGAGCAGGGCGTTTCGATGGTACATCAGGAACTGAACCTGGTATTGCAACGTACCGTGATGGACAACATGTGGCTGGGTCGCTATCCCACCAAAGGGCTGTTTGTCGATCAGGACAAGATGTACAAAGACACCAAGGAAATTTTCGACGAACTGGATATTGATATCGATCCCCGTGCCAAAGTCGGCACGCTGTCGGTATCCCAGATGCAGATGATCGAAATTGCCAAGGCGTTCTCCTACAACGCTAAAATTGTGATTATGGATGAGCCAACCTCTTCTCTGACCGAGAAGGAGGTGAATCATCTGTTCACCATTATTCGTAAGCTGAAAGAACGTGGCTGCGGCATCGTGTATATCTCGCACAAGATGGAAGAGATCTTCCAGCTATGCGATGAAATCACCATTCTGCGCGACGGCCAATGGATCGCCACCCAGCCGCTGGAAGGGCTGGATATGGACAAGATTATCTCAATGATGGTTGGGCGTTCGCTGAGCCAGCGTTTCCCCGATCGTCAGAATACGCCGGGTGAGGTGATTTTAGAGGTGAAAGGCCTGACCTCTTTGCGCCAGCCTTCGATCCGCGATATCTCCTTTGATCTGCATCAGGGAGAGATCCTGGGCATTGCCGGGCTGGTGGGCGCCAAGCGCACCGACATTGTGGAAACCCTGTTTGGCATCCGCGAAAAGGTGGCCGGCACCATCAAGCTGCACGGTAAAAATATCAACAATAACAGTGCTAACGAAGCCATCAACCACGGTTTTGCCCTGGTGACGGAAGAGCGTCGTTCCACCGGTATTTATGCTTACCTGAATATTGGCTTTAACTCGTTGATTGCCAATATTCGCCAATACAAAAACAAGATGGGCCTGCTGGATAATAACCGGATGAAAAGCGACACCCAATGGGTGATCGATGCCATGCGGGTGAAAACGCCGGGCCACCATACCAATATCGGATCGCTTTCCGGCGGTAATCAGCAAAAGGTGATCATTGGCCGCTGGCTACTGACACAGCCGGAAATCCTGATGATGGATGAGCCAACGCGCGGTATCGACGTGGGGGCCAAGTTTGAAATTTACCAGTTAATGACCGAATTGGCGAAGAAGGGCAAGGGGATCATTATAATCTCTTCCGAAATGCCGGAGCTTTTGGGAATTACCGACAGAATATTGGTGATGAGTAATGGTCAGGTTGCGGGCATTGTGAATACCAAACAGACCTCGCAAAATGAAATATTGCGGCTAGCCTCCTTGCATCTTTAAGGATCGTAATTATGAGCGCACTGAATAAAAAAACCTTGTTCACCTATTTTAAAGAGGGTGGCATTTATCTGGTCCTGTTGGTGTTACTGGCGATTATTATTATCCAGGACCCCACCTTTTTAAGCCTGATGAACCTGAGTAATATCCTGACCCAATCCTCGGTGCGTATTATCATTGCGCTGGGCGTGGCCGGGCTGATCGTCACGCAGGGGACAGACCTTTCCGCAGGGCGTCAGGTAGGGTTGGCAGCGGTAATTGCCGCGACCCTGCTGCAATCGATGGATAACGTCAACAAAGTGTTCCCGCATATGGAAACCTGGTCGATCCCGCTGGTGATCTTGCTGGTTTGCGCCGTGGGCGCGGTGATTGGCCTGGTCAACGGCTTGATTATTGCCTATCTCAACGTGACGCCGTTTATCACCACGTTGGGCACCATGATCATCGTTTATGGGATTAACTCCCTGTATTACGATTACGTGGGGGCTTCACCGGTGGCCGGTTTCGATCCGAAATTCTCCACCTTTGCCCAAGGGTTCTTGCGATTCGGTGACTTCAAGCTGTCCTATATCACCTTCTACGCCATTATTGCGATCGCCTTTGTCTGGGTGCTGTGGAATAAAACCCGCTTTGGCAAGAATATCTTCGCCATCGGTGGTAACCCGGAAGCGGCGAAAGTCTCTGGCGTCAACGTTCCGCTGAACCTGATCATGATTTATGCGCTGTCCGGGGTGTTCTATGCCTTCGGCGGTTTACTGGAGGCGGGCCGTATTGGTAGTGCCACCAACAACCTCGGCTTTATGTATGAGCTGGATGCCATCGCGGCCTGTGTGGTCGGTGGGGTGTCGTTCGCCGGTGGGGTAGGTACGGTGCTGGGCGTGGTGACCGGGGTGATCATCTTTACCGTCATCAACTACGGCCTGACCTATATCGGCGTGAACCCTTACTGGCAGTACATTATCAAGGGTAGCATTATCATCTTCGCGGTAGCGCTGGACTCCCTGAAGTACGCCAAGAAAAAATAAGTCTGTTTTGCGTTTTACGTTAACGGCCAGCATCTGCTGGCCGTTTTGCTTTTGCTATGTAACACGGCAGATATGCCATCTTACTGTTATTCCATTCGTCGCTGTTCCCCCTCACCCCAACCCTCTCCCCATGTACAGACCGGGGACAGGGTAGACAGGTGTTCAAGGACATGGTGAACACTTTTTAACATCCTTTACCCATGATGATCGACCTATTTCTCAGGTCGATCATCCCCACTTTCGTGCTGTACCACCATATCTCGTAGTAGCCCTCTC
>NZ_JBLJAJ010000002.1:0-291137 GCF_047530005.1 Serratia sp. N21D137 | reverse complement strand
AACTCGAACACATACTCAACACACGAGGGAGAAAATCTCTGGGCTATCGCTCCCCCAATGAGGTATTTTTAACACACTTACAGGCGGCATAAGCCCCCTGGGTTTTGTTGCGTTTCGAGTGGGAATGGGGCGTATAAACTGCCCGGCTCCCCGCGCGCCTTCACTCTGGAAAAGCAGGCTTTTGCTTTGGTGATACCGGTCGCACAGCAGTGCCATCTGCGCATGATTTATGTGCCGCCAGCGCTTCGCGGCCAAGGCCAGGCACGCCTTCTGTTGCAAGCACTACAAGCACAGTTTGCCCCGCTGGCGCTGTCGGCCAACGTATTTGTTCCGGACGATATCGTCCCCTTCTTCCAGCACCTTGGCTGGCGTGAAGATCCTTTGCGTCAGTTTGAAATGACAATGGCGTTCTGATGCTTTCCCCCTGAATTATTCAGGGGGAATATTCTGAGGCACGGGTTATAGCAGTGTACGTAGCAGAATAAACATCAGCATACTCAGCACCACGACCGCCAGCGTATTGCGCAGGAAAACGGCCAGAACAATAGCGAATACGGCTCCCCATAGATAAGGGTTTTCGGGCAGTGCGCGCCACTCATCCCCGTTGAAGGCGATGATTGGTCCGCAGATGGCAGTCAGTACCGCGGGTACCGAGAAGCTCAACAAAGTTCTCATCCGTTGCGATAAGCGCACCGGTAGGCCAGGTGCCAGAAAACAGTAGCGGTTGAAGAAGACGATCACGCCCATTAACACAATGGTCAGCCAGATCATTCTTTCCCCCTGCTGCACAGCAGCCCAACCAACATCGCCACCACGGTGGTAATAATCAAAGCGCCAGGTACCTGATAATGGTGCAAGCCAATCGACAGCACCAAGGATGTCAAGACGCAGGCCAGCACCGGCAGATTACGTATCAACGGCACAATAATGGCGATAAAGGTCGCCGCGATTGAGAAATCAAGACCGTAGCTATCGAGATCAATGCTGCTGGCCGCCACTACGCCGAGCAAGGTGGCCAAGAACCAGCTCAAATAAAACGCCAGCCCTGCCCCCAGTGCATACCAACGGTTAAAGCGCGCTGGACCATGATCCCCCGTCAGAGCAAATAGCTCATCGGTCAGCAAAAACGCCAGTGCTACCCGCCACCGCAGCGGTAGCGGAGCAATACATTCCCGTAGGCGCAGACCGTAGAGGAAATGCTGGGCGGTGACAAAAAAGGTGGAGATCAGGATCGCCAGCATACCGGCACCGGTCTTGATCATCCCCATTGCCACCAGTTGCGAGGCTCCGGCAAACACAATCGCCGACATCCCCAGCCCCTCGGCCGCCGTCAGGCCACTCTGGATCGCCATTGACCCCGCAAGTATCCCCCAGGGCAATACCGCCAGGCACAGCGGCAGAATCGACACGGCCCCTTGCAAGGCCGGACGCAGGCGCAACGTTGGCGGCTCCGTGAGTGTTGATTGGTAAGTCATTCTTTTCTCCTTCGAACGAAGAAGTAGCATAGCGCAGGAAAGAGAGCGAGTATTGTATACGCTTGCGTATTTATCTTAACGATTTGACATAGTCACCGGGCGTCACGCCGATGGACTTGCGGAAATGACGGTGGAAATGGCTCTGATCGTGAAAACCGCAGGCCAGTGCCGTTTCCAGCACGCCATTGCCCGCTTTCAACAGCTGGCGCCCTTTACGCAAACGCGCCTGGATCTGGTAGGCATGGGGCGGTAAACCGGTCACCTGTTGAAACTGGCGCAACAAATAATAAGGGCTCAGCCCGGCTTTCTCTGCCAATTCCAGCAGGGAGATATTGGCCTCGGGGAAATCATCCAGAAAGGCTTTGATCCGCGCTATCTGGCTTTGTGCCTTACTTTGCACGGCAGGCACTATGCGGCTTTTGCCGTGGCGCAGCATCAACCAGGTCAGCGCCGAAAACACCAATGTCTCTTTCACCAGACGGTTTTCATTACTGCGCATCATACCGAAGGCTAATCGCAACTGCCCGGCTAGCCCGGCGTCCTGCACCACGGGATTAGGAAAATAGGGCGTGGCCCCGGCGACGGTTTTCAAATCGCGGGATAAGAACGCCAGCAGTTCCGGTTTGGGATACATGGCCTGATAGGACCAGCCGTCTTCGCTGGCAGAGCTGCCGGTATGGATATCATCGGCGTTGACCAGGATCACACTGCCCAACGGCGCGACATGCTCGCCGCCAGTACGGTAAAAACGCTGGGCTCCCTCGTCAATCACGCCTACGCAGAAACCCTCGTGACTGTGGCGGGAGAAGGTCTGGCGGCGATAGGTGGCCTGCAACACTTCCAGCCCGCCGAGATCGTCGACGTGCATGAAATTAGCCTGTTCCTGACGCCCTTTCCGGCTCATGCTCTTCGCCATGCTTACCTTCCCCGCTGAATGAAAAGCATTCTAGCACTCACCTGAACCAGGCGTTTGTACAAAATTGCTCGGATCCTCGGCAGGCTGGCTAATGGCCGCACTGCGCCAGGCGCTGTAGATCGCCAACAGCGGGGCTAAGGCAAACAGCAGGAACAGCCAATGAGCAGCGGAGGACGCGCCCTCGATCCCGCCCGGCGTGGTAAATCCGGCCAGATTGGTGACCATCCCCGCCAATGCCGCGCCAAACGCCGTGGCGAAGAGTTGCACCGTGGTAATGGAAGCCCCGGCAATATCCTTATCGGCCTGAGGGGCCACCTGCAAAATGCGCGTCAGCAGGTGCGGCCAACCAAAACCGATCCCGAAACCGACCAACGTCAAAGCCAGCACGATCGGCCCCAGCGCCTGCCAGTGGCCGTTAGAAGGAATTGGCATCAGCACTGCCAACCCCAGCAAACCAAGCAGCACCAGGATCGGCCCGCTGATTATCGCCAAACGGATCCCCACGCCGCGCCAACCGGAGCTAAGGATTTCTGACAGTGTCCAACCCGCTGCCATTGTGGCGGCAATATAACCGGAAATCAGTGGTGACTGACCATGCAGAGTTTGCAAGAAGTAAGGCACAAAGATCTCGCTGGTCATGCCGATCACCAACAAAGTCACTGTCACGTACAGCGAAGCCAGCGCCGAACCACGACGCAGTGCCTGATGTGGCAACAGACGAGCTCGGGAATGTCCCTCACGCCGGATTAGCCCAATCAACAACAACAACGCCAGCACAATCCCGCCCACGTTTAGCCAACCGCTCTCTGCCAGGCTGCCAGCCGACACCACCAATACCGCGCCAGCCAGCAGCAACAACTGCATCAGCGGTAACGGCGTTGGCCGCTGCTGCGGTTTACCCTTGGGCAGAATACGGAACGTAAAAGCGGCGTACAGCACCATGATCGGCAGCAGAATACCGAACGCCCAGCGCCAGGCGTTCAATTCGGCAAAAATCCCGCCGACGGCTGGCCCCACCAACGTGGCGATCCCCCACATTGCGGAGATCAACGCCATGGCGCGTGGCCAGAGTTTCTGTTCAAACACCAGGTTAATCATCGCGTAGGACAGGGCAAAGATCAGGCCACCGCCAAACCCCTGTACCGTGCGGCCAATCAACATCACCGGCATGGAAGGGGCCAGCGCACACAGCATCGCTCCCACGATGAAGAACAGCGACGCCACCAGATAAGCGCTACGCGCCCCGTAGCCACTCAGCAAACGTGCCGACAGTGCCGAGCCTAATATCGAGGCCACCACAAACAAGGTGGTGTTCCAGGCATAGAGATCCAACCCACCGATGTCCTGCACCACCGAAGGTAAAATGGTGGTCGCCACCAGAATATTGATCGCATGCAAAGCGACGCCAAGCGACAGTGCGATGGCACTGGCGGCATTTTTGCCGGAAAAGAGATCGCTCCAACGGCTGTTCTCATCGGTTATCACGGTTATCGTCCTGTTTTCAGAGGAATGGCATTGAGTTGATCTTGCTATTAGGCTAAATTTAACAAGCAATATCTTGGAATAATTAAGGGCGAGGCGCTGTAATATGTCAAGAATTAACTTGGAAAATGGCGAATGCACCGCACATTCGGTCAGTGACCGCTTGCTGAAGCTGTTGAAAACCCACGGTCCGCAGCAAGCCTCAGAAGCGGGAAAGGTCCTCGGCACCACTGGTGAAGCCGCTCGTCAGCAATTCGTCAAGCTGGCAAAAGAGGGTCTGGTGGAAGCCAAGGCAGAAACCCGTGGCGTTGGCCGCCCGGTACAGCTCTGGCAGTTGACCGCCGCAGGTAACGCCCACTTTCCCGACGCCCATGCCGAATTAACCGCCCAACTGTTGCGCACGGTGCGTGACAAACTGGGTGAACAGGCGATGGACCTGCTGATCGACAGCCGAGAGCAGGAGACCCTAATTAATTATAAACAGGCGATGGTCGGTGCAGCCGATTTACGTGAACGTGTTGCTCGTCTGGCGGCTATCCGTTGCCGTGAAGGGTATATGGCCGAGTGGAGTGAAGAGAAAGACGGCGAGTTTCTGCTGGTGGAAAATCACTGCCCCATCTGCAGCGCCGCGGCGGTTTGCCAAGGATTTTGCCGCGCCGAGCTGAACGTATTTACCGAGGTGCTGCAAGCCAAGGTTGAGCGCAGCGAACATATTCTTACCGGTGCCCGCCGCTGCGCCTACCAGATCTCCCAGTCGTAATCCCTTGATTGTAGGCCAGGGACTGGCAGCCTCCCCCGGTAGCACGACACCACTAAACGAGTAGAAAAGCATTGCTTATCGGCCATGCCTTAAGGTTTACTGAGTGTCCTAACGATTTTTCACCCTACCGAATAATAACCCATGCTGAGCCAACAAAATCGTCATCTCCTGCCGTTAATCGGGGCGCTGTTTACGTTATATATTGTCTGGGGATCGACCTACTTCGCTATCCGAGTGGGGGTGGCAAGCTGGCCTCCCTTGATGATGGCGGGCATTCGTTTTCTGATTGCCGGTATCATCCTGTTCGTTTTCCTGTTGCTGCGGGGCCATGCCCTGCCCACTCTGAAACAGTGGGTCGCCGCTGGCACCATTGGCATTCTGTTGCTGGCCGTGGGTAACGGCCTGGTCACGGTAGCCGAGCACCAGGATGTGCCTTCCGGCATTGCCGCGGTGATGGTCGCTACGGTTCCGCTGTTCACCCTATGCTTCAGCATGTTTTGGGGGATCCGCAATACCAAGCTGGAATGGACCGGTATCGCCCTTGGACTGGTGGGCATTGTGTTGCTCAACACCGGCAATAACCTGGTGGGCAACCCGACCGGCGCGCTGTTAATCCTGTTGGCTTCCGCCAGTTGGGCCTTTGGTTCGGTACTTGGCTCACGCATTTCACTCCCTGCCGGGCCGATGGCCGGTGCCGCAGAAATGCTGGTGGCCGGCGTGGTGCTGACCATCGCCAGCCAACTGAGCGGTGAGCATTTGGATAAAATGCCCACCTTCAGCGGCTTTATGGCGCTCGGTTATCTGATTGTTTTCGGTTCAATGCTGGCGATCAGCGCCTATATGTTCCTGCTGAAAAACGTACGCCCAGCGGTAGCGACCAGCTATGCCTACGTCAATCCGGTGGTGGCGGTGCTGCTCGGCGTCGGTTTTGCTGGCGAATCCCTGGGCCCGCGCGAGTGGCTGGCGTTGGTGATTATCGTCTCGGCGGTGGTGTTGGTGACGCTGGGTAAATACCTGTTTGCCCGCCCGGCCAAGGCACAACAGGTCAACTAAATGCCCCCCCCTTACCCTCTCCCAACAGGAGAGGGGACCAAATGTGCTACCTATTAACTCCCGCGTCTGAGCACTGCACCGCAACAAAACTTGAAGCAACATACCCCCAATTAAACGAGTGTTGTTTCACCCGCTGAAGGGGCTATAATTCCCGCTGTTCTGGACAACCTGCGAAATCATCATTATGCGGAAAAAAGCGTTCCTCATCGTCATCGCCTTATGCGCCTTCGGCTCTCTAGGCGGCGTGTTTCTGGCCGGGCTGAATATGTACACCCGCTCCACCACGCCACAAGAAGAGACCACAACCACCAGCGATGCCGCTACCGATAGTGCCCCAACGGCCACTATCCAAGCGAAATAACCCGCTTTATAACGCCGTGACGCCAGCGTTGGCCGCCAGCCTTTCAAGCTCGGCCACCCGCTGATAGGCAGTACGCGGCACCAGACTAAAATCGCCGATCAGCAGGCTTTCACTGGCCGTATGGTTGACCATGGCACTGGCCGCGGTGCGCAGGATTGCCAATTGTGAGTCTGGCGTTCCGGCCGCCGTGATCAACGGCAAACCCGGTACCGCAGCGGTACGGCCAATAATCTTCAGGCCAGCAACGGCTTGTGGCCGTGCCCGTTTCAACAGGGCAAAGCTGATACAGTCGATGGCCGCAATATCCGCCTGCCCCTCCAGGATCATCTCCAGTGAGCAATAGTGGCTGCCAGAGGCGATCGCCTGACGGAAAAAATGCCCTTCCTGCGCCAGCGGTGCAATCAAGGCTCGCAGACTGTTATACCCCGACTGTGAATCCTGGCTGTTATACGCCACCACGCGATCGCGGAAATCTTCCAGACGGTCAGCCGGTTCCCCCTCACGCACCACCAGCCAACTGCTGTAGTTCGCTCCGCTGCAACCTTCCACACGGTAATGGTAAGTCCCCACCAACTGTACCTGTGGTAACACCGTCACCAATGGATAACCGCAAGTCTGGCTAAGAAGCAGGTCCGGCCGTTGCCAGTGTTGCGGCAGATCCTGCGGCCAACTCAGCGTCTGGGGAACCTCCGCCATCCCCAGTTGCCGCAGCTTATCGCGTAGCGCCTGCCAGAACGGTTCCACCTGTTGGTGACTAACGCCGTACATCGGTAAAGAGACTATCGCCATGGAAGTTACCCCGCAGAAGTTGAGACAGTCAGCCGTTGCTGACGCCAGGCGGTGAGGTAGCGTACCCAGCGTTCGAACAGCATGTCGGTAATGATCGCCAACAACGCCACTACCACCGCTCCCTGGATCACATACGCCGTATTGAAGCCACTCAGGCCAATAATGATCGGCGTTCCCAGCGTTTTGGTGCCCACCGTTGAGGCTATGGCCGCCGTGCCGATATTGATAATCACCGAAGTGCGGATCCCCGCGACGATCACCGGGGCCGCCAACGGCAGCTCAACGCGCCACAAAATTTGCCAGCGGCTCATCCCCACCCCTTGAGCCACTTCACGCGTGCCCGCCGGAACCGACTCTATCCCGGTCAAGGTGCCTTGCAGGATCGGTAATAAACCATACAGCACCAGCGCAATAATCGCTGGCTGCTCACTAAAACCCATTACCGGTACCGCCACCGCCAATACCGCAACCGGTGGAAAAGTCTGCCCAACGGCAACCACAGTTTCCACCAATGAGCGAAACTCCCGCCCGGCACCGCGCGTCACCGCAATGCCAGCGGTTACGCCAATCATTACCGCAATCAGGCTCGATACGGCTACTAGCGATAAATGCGCAACAACCAGCGAGAAAAAGCTGTCCTGCTGATACACCGGCCGCTCCAACTGTGGGAACCAAGCGGCAAACAGGCCGTGCAGATGGTTCATGCCGAAGACCAACGCCACTAGCAGAGCAAATGTCCACGGTAGCGGATCGCGCCACCAGCGCCTGATGTTCATGATAGCGCCTTGTGTGTAATCAAATCGCTGAAATGCAACACGCCAAGCGCTTGCCCCTGTTCGTCAACCACCGGCAAACGTTCGCAGCCTCGGGCAACAAACACCGACAGCGCCTCACGCAGGCTCATCATGGCCTGGATGGGTTCCCCTTCCGCCTCACCCGGCCGCACCCTTTCGGCTACCGTGCCCAACGCCAACAGCTTGATCCCCCTATCGCTGCGGCCAAAGAAGTCACGCACAAAATCATTCACCGGGTTGGTCAGCAACGCCAACGGAGTGCCCTGCTGCACCACTCGCCCCTGATCGAGCAGCACGATCCGATCGGCCAACCCCAGCGCCTCATCGATATCGTGCGTCACCAGTACGATGGTGCGGCCAGAAAGTTGATGAATACGGGCAATCTCAGCCTGCAACGAGGCCCGGGTCACCGGATCGAGCGCACCAAAGGGTTCGTCCATCAGCAACACCTCAGGATCGGCGGCCAGCGCCCGTGCCACCCCAACCCGCTGTTGCTGTCCGCCGGAAAGCTGATGTGGATAGCGGCGGCGGAACAGCTCCGGCTCCAGTTGCAGCAGCTCCATCAGCTCAGTCACCCGATCGCGGATCCGTGCTCTTGGCCACTTCAGTAACTGCGGCACCGTGGCAATATTCTCTTCTACCGTCCAATGGGGGAACAGACCGATCGACTGGATGGCATAGCCCATTCGGCGGCGTAAATCCTGCGGTTTGAACTTATGGATCTCCTCACCGGCAAACCTGATCTTGCCTTTATCATGCTCGATCAGGCGGTTGATCATCTTCAACGTGGTGGATTTGCCTGAGCCGGAAGTGCCGATCAGCACGGTAAACTCCCCTTCCGCCATGCTCAACGAGAGATCGTCCACCGCCGGTTTCCCCTGAAAAATCTTGCTTACCCGGTCAAAGTTAATCATCTGGCAGTCACTTCCAACATTGAAATTATGAATTTAAACAGCGAATCGACGATCACCGCCATGGCGATCACCGGGATCACCCCGAGCAACACCAGATCCAGTGCGCTGCTGAGTAATCCTTGAAACACGATCGCACCAAAACCCCCGGCACCAATCAGCGCTGCCACCACCGCCATTCCCACGGTTTGTACCGCCAGGATGCGCACGCCGGTCAGGAACAGTGGCATTGCCAGTGGCAGCTGGACGCCAAAGAAAATCTGCCCGCGCGTCATTCCCATGCCGCTGGCGGACTCAATCACGCTGGCGGGCACGCTTTGCAAACCGGCGACCACGCTGCGCACCAGCGGCAACAGGGCATAGAGCACCAATGCCACAATCGCCGGGGCCATGCCGATACCGCTAATGCCTAAGTTCGCCAACCAAGGTAGCGCCGCCGCCAGCCCGGCCAACGGGGCGATCAACAGGCCAAATAGCGCAATGGAAGGGACGGTCTGGATGATATTCAGCGTGGAGAAGATGGGACCCTGCCAGCGGGTTGAACGAAAACACAGCACGCCCAACGGCACACCAATCAGCAGAGCCGGTACCATGGTAGCCAGCAAGATGGTCAAATGCTGTAGTAATGCAGCGTCAAATACCTCTTGCCGGTTGTGGTACTCCTTCAGCAGGGAAAGCTGGTCCAACTGATGGGTAAACAGCAGCAGCGCGGCAGGTAGCAGCACCAAGACGTTACCCAGAATGCGCCACAGGTGCGAGGGAGTGATCCGCATCATGGCATCTGCGGCGATTAGGCCACTCAATGCTGCCATTAGCGCACAACCGCTGCTCCAGGAAGTGCGTGCCAACGGCGAGCCCTGCAATGCCAGTTGCTGCGCGGTATAGCCGCTCAACCAAAAGATCATCGCCAATAGAACAGCGGCAACGCAGGCGGTCAGCAGCGCCCGATTGCGCGTGGGGGTCAACAGGCTGAGCACGGCAAACACCAATAATGGCAGCAGCAGCCACAGCGCGGGGCCATGCAACAGTGAAATCAGAGAGATACTCTTGCCAGACAGTAGGCGATTAGGAGCATAACTGAGGAACGGCAGACCAAAGGCCGCAAGCAGCAGCAAAACAAACAAAGTCAGTAATACGCGGTTTTTCAAGACAATAATCAAAATCACTCCCCGGTACCCGGGTATCCCCTTGGTCTTTTAGGCGGTAATATTGCCGACTTGGTCGCTCACCGCTGCCCGGTCGGCGGGATCAAGGTTACTTAATCAACCCTTTCTGTTTCAGGTAATTGACCGCCACCTGTTTGGCATCCTGGCCTTCTACGGCGATCTGCGCGTTCAACTGCTGTAAGGTTGGGCCGTCGAGCGTAGCGAATACCGGTTTGAGCAGTTCGGCGATATTGGCGTGCTGTTGCAGCGTTGCCTCACGAACAATCGGAGCCGGGGCGTAAATTGGCTGTACGCCCTGTGGGTCTTCCAACGTTTGCAGGCCCAGTGCGGCCACCGGGCCATCGGTCCCATACGCCATCGCCGCATTCACCCCAGAGGTTTGTTCCGCCGCCGCCTTGATGGTCACCGCCGTGTCACCGCCAGCCAGTGACAGTAACTGATCCTGATTAAGCTTGAAGCCATAAGCATTCTGGAAGGCCGGTAGCGCGTCCGGGCGTTCGATAAACTCTGCCGATGCCGCCAGTTTGAACTTACCACCGTCGTTGATCCACTTAGCCAGATCTGCCAGGGTTTTCAGATGGTTGGCCTGCGCCACGTCCTGGCGAACGGCGATCGTCCAGGTGTTGTTAGCCGGGGCGGCATCCAACCAGACGATCTTGTTCTGGTCATAGTCGAGCTTTTTCACCTTCTCGAACCCGGCCTGAGCGTTTTTCCACGCCGGATCTTTTTCATCGGAGAAGAAGAAGGCACCGTTACCGGTGTATTCCGGGTAGATATCAATCTCGCCGGAAGTGATGGCACCACGTAATACCTTGGTGGTGCCCAATTGCAGTTTGTTGGTAGTTTTGATGCCGTTGGCTTCCAGCACCTGCACAATGATATTGCCAAGCAGCGAGCCTTCGGTATCAATTTTAGAACCCACGCGTACCGTATCGGCCGCCTGTGCAACACCGCAGGCTCCCGCCAGAACGGTCAATGCCAATGCCAAAAAACGTGCGCGTAATGGGGTAATAGCCATGCTTTATCCTCTTTGATGATGCTTTCCGGCTATTTCGCCAGATCGATTGGAAAATCCTGCGCGGTATGGGTTCAGCCTATCACATGCTGCTTCTCGACTCTCTCCTGTTCAAACGGGTGTACTTCAACGGCAATCGGCGTCACGGCATGATCGACAAACCAGTTGCCATAGCCCTGCACCACAAACCCCTGGCTGCGTTGCCGGTAGGCCTGCTGCTCTGCCAGATAGACTTTTCGCAGCCCATACCAAGGCAAACCGGGTAAATCATGGTGCACTAAATGATAGTTCAGATTGAGAAACAGCAGTCGCCAAGGCCAAGAGGCCTCATTAATAATAGAACGTGCCTGCGGAGCGTCCACCGCGCGATGCTCATAAAACGAACGGATCTTGGTCAACCCCAGCGCCGGGTAGCTCACCGCCAGCAGATAAAAGGCGGCAGAAATGCCCTGCGCTTGCAGCCAGGCAAGCAGAGCTACCAACAGTGCGCCGTGTACCAGCCACATCGTCAAGGTCCGCAGATCACCAGCCAATATGGCTTTCAGAGCGTTGGACAGCGTGGTGATAATGTCCCAGGCCGGGCCAAGCGTGACCCGGCCAATCAGGGTATTACGCACCTTGGCCAACAGAGGCAGCCAAACAAGAAATCGTTGCCACTGCGCCCGGCTGAAATAGTAACTTTCCGGATCTTCGGCAGGTTGGGTCAGATGATCGTCGCGATGATGCTGAATATGGCTGTCGCGGTACAGCCCGTAGGGATACCACACCGCCAGGGGAAGCAGGCCGAACAGTTGGTTGAGCCGCGGCCACCGGGTGGGATGGCCGTGGATCAGCTCATGCTGCAAAGAGAGATACCAGGTAGTCGCCAACGTCAGCAACGGTGCGCCCAGCCAGGGGCCGAGCAGCTGCCAGTAATGCACCACGCCGAACCAACTACCGTAAACCAGCAGCATAATGCCCCAGGTCGGCAGCTCCAACCGCCAGATCCATTGCCGGTTAAGCTGTTGGATCCAGACTCGTTGTTCGCCATGCAGATAGTGACTATGGGGTTTGGCTGAGGGCATTTTCCGGCTCGCTGAGGCTATTTTTCTCAGTATCGGCGAAGCGGATCGGCGCTCAAAATAACAAAAGTGGTAAAGCAAAGTTAAAAATCAGCATCATGACGTTAGCTGCGTGGATGACAATCCTGGCGGGCAACAACAGGCTATGCGTTAACCTACCCTGCCTTGCCAACCTTCAGAGTCATTCCCCCGTCACGGCATAAGCTTGCAACCGCTCACGCCACCAGAGGCTGGCCAGGCCGCTGGCACTTTCTCGCCAGCCGAAGTAGGCGGTGTCGCTATCGCGCTCTGCCTCCACGCTTTTCGCGACCAACTGGCCGGTTTTCAGATAAGGTTCTGCCAGATAATGAGGCAGATAGCCACAGCCCAACCCGGCCAGCTGCGCCTGCAATTTGGCCTCAAAACTGAATACCGTCAGTTGATCCTGCTCATCCAGCACGTGCAGACTTTGCGGCGAATTCACCCGCGACGAGTCATGAACCACCACTGCGCGATGCTGGCGGATGCTGCTTTTCTGCAACGGTTCCGGCTGGGCGGCCAACGGATGGTGCGGGGCGACGGCAAACACATATTCCAACTGCCCTAGCGGGCTAAAAGCATAGCCCGCGCGCGAAGGCGGCTCACAAATCGCACCGATGATAATATCGGCACAGCCGTGTATCAGCGCCTCCCAGGAGCCAGCCAGCACTTCGTGGCTGAAACGCAGCCGGGTGTGGTGGTGATTACGGTAAAACTCATCAATCAGCGGTAGCAGCCGGGCAAAAGGGAACGATGCATCTACCGCCAGGGTGAGATCGCTCTCCCAGCCACTTTCCACATAGCGCGCCTGCTGCTCCAGATCTTGCGCAGCGCGTAGCAATATCCGCCCCTTTTCCAGCATCAGCTTGCCGGTAGCGGTGAACTTGGCCCGATGGCCGGAGCGATCGAGCAGCGTGATCGCCAGATCGCTCTCCAGTTTCTGCACCATGTAGCTCAGGGCAGAAGGCGTTTTAAACAGCGCGGCAGCCGCTGCAGCAAATGACCCATGACGATCCAGTGCGTCCAGGATCAATAGCGCTTCCAGGTTTAGTCTCACCCCTTTCTCCCATAGATAAAAAAACTTAACAAGAAGGTAAAAATTCTACGCTATCTTTGAAAACGGCACCTACCTACCATTCATTCCATTGAGACAGCGCATCCGTCTTATTCACGGTAATACAATTGGAAGGTACATTATGTCGAAGTTTCAAGTGCTTGATCCGAAAAATTCCGCACTCATCTTTATCGATCATCAGCCGCAAATGGCTTTTGGCGTGGCCAATATCGATCGCCAACAGCTGAAAAACAACGTGGTAGCGCTGGCCAAAGCCGGCAGCATCTTTAATGTTCCCACTATTTTTACCTCGGTCGAAAGCGAAAGTTTCAGCGGCTATATCTGGCCGGAATTGCTGGCGGTGCATCCAGAACTCACCCCTATTGAACGTACTTCGATGAATTCCTGGGAAGATGCGGCATTCGTTAAAGCCGTCGAGGCCACCGGCCGTAAAAAACTGGTGATCTCCGCCCTGTGGACCGAGGTCTGCCTGACCTTCCCGGCATTGATGGCAATGGAAGCCGGATATGAGGTTTATGTGGTTACAGACACCTCTGGCGGCACCTCGGTGGATGCTCATGAGCGCGCTATCGATCGCATGGTACAGGCTGGGGCGGTTCCGGTGACCTGGCAACAGGTGCTGCTCGAGTACCAACGCGATTGGGCACGCAAGGAAACCTACGATGCGGTGATGGATCTGGTACGTGAACACAGCGGTGCCTACGGGATGGGCGTTGACTATGCTTACACTCTGGTGCATCACGCTCCGGCTCGCAACGGCAAGTAAAACCGCGCAGGGCTCACCTTGACTGACCGCAATACCCTCCCGGCCATGTGCCGGGATTTTTCAGGAGTTGGATCCATGCCCCATCAGCAACACGTTACGCTGGTGATCACTCACCATCTGGCACCCGGCCAGGAACCAGCCTATGAAGCCTGGTTAAAACGCATCATGCCCGATGCCGCCCGGTTTGACGGCCATCTAGGCGTTAACGTCATTCGCCCCTCCGGCAGTGAACAGGCTTATACGGTGCTGGTCCGCTTCGATAATCTGGACAATTTATACCGCTGGATCCACTCGCCGCAGCGTCTGAAATATATCGAAGAAGTCACACCACTGCTGCTGGAGAGCGATCATATTGAGATCCGCCCCGGAGCCGAGTTCTGGTTCACACCAGCCAGCACCAACGTACGCCCACCGGCCAAATGGAAACAGTTTTTAATCACCCTGCTGGTGATCTTCCCTTCGACCAATCTGGTGCCCTGGTTTTGGGGCAAGTTACTGCCGGGACTGAGCGGCACACTGGCTGGGCATTTACTCAATGATGCCAGCGTTGTCGCCCTGGTGGTCTTCCTGTGGATGCCGTTGGTTACCCGTCTGTTTCACCAATGGCTCACCCGCCATTAAAGGAAAACGTTATGAGTCACACCGCATCATTGATCATCAGCAACGGTAAATTCCATACCGTCGATCGCGAAAATCCCACCGCTCAGGCCGTGGCGATCAAGGACGGTAAGTTTCTGGCCGTCGGTAGTGAGAGCGACGTCATGCAATACGCCGGGCCGGAAACCCAGATCATCGACCTACACGGCCATACGGCGGTACCCGGCCTGAATGATTCACACCTGCACCTTATCCGGGGTGGTTTGAATTACAACCTGGAGCTACGCTGGGAAGGCGTGCCTTCGCTCGCCGACGCCTTACGTATGCTCAAGGAACAGGCGCTGCGTACGCCCAGCCCACAATGGGTCAGAGTGGTTGGCGGTTGGACCGAGTTCCAATTCGCCGAGCGCCGTATGCCTACGCTGGATGAAATCAACGCCGCCGCCCCAGACACGCCGGTATTTATTTTGCATCTGTACGATCGCGCCCTGCTTAACCGTGCTGCGCTGAAAGTGGTGGGCTACACCAAAGATACGCCAAACCCGCCAGGGGGCGAAATCCAACGCGACGGTAACGGCAACCCAACCGGGATGTTAATCGCCAAGCCCAATGCCATGATCCTCTACGCAACCTTGGCCAAGGGGCCGAAGCTGCCGCTGGAACAACAGGTAAACTCCACCCGCCAGTTTATGCGCGAACTCAACCGCCTGGGCCTGACCAGCGCGATTGACGCAGGCGGCGGTTTCCAGAACTATCCCGAGGACTATCAGGTCATCGCGGAACTGCACGATAAACAACAGTTGACCCTGCGTATCGCCTACAACCTGTTTACCCAACGGCCAAAGCAGGAGTTGGAGGACTTCCAGCTGTGGACGGATATGCTCAAACCCGGCCAGGGAACGGACTTTTACCGCCATAACGGCGCGGGTGAAATGCTGGTGTTCTCGGCGGCCGACTTCGAAGACTTCCTGCAACCTCGCCCGGATTTGCCTGAAGGTACCGAGGATGAGCTGGAACGCGTGGTGCGCCATCTGGTGGAACACCGCTGGCCGTTCCGTCTGCATGCCACTTACGATGAATCTATCAGCCGGATGCTGAACGTGTTTGAGAAGGTTAACCGCGAGATCCCCTTTGCCGGTCTGCACTGGATTTTTGACCATGCAGAAACCATCTCAGAGCGTAATATCGAGCGGGTGAAAGCCCTCGGCGGCGGCATTGCCGTACAGCACCGCATGGCGTTTCAAGGGGAATACTTTGCCGAGCGCTATGGCATCGAAGCGACCAAACAGACGCCTCCGGTAGCTAAAATGCTGGCGGCAGAGTTGCCGGTTGGATTAGGCACCGACGCCACCCGCGTCGCCAGTTACAACCCTTGGACGGCGCTGTACTGGCTGGTTTCTGGCCGCACGGTCGGCGGTATGGCAATGTATGACGACCAGGCTCGTCTGGATCGTGAAACGGCATTGATGCTTTGGACACAGGGCAGCGCCTGGTTCTCTACCGAACAAGGCAAAAAGGGCCAGTTCAAGGTGGGACAGCTGGCGGATATAGCCGTGCTGTCACAGGATTACTTCAGCGTACCGGAGGAGCAGATCAAGGGAATTGAGTCGGTCATGACCGTCGTGGATGGCAAAGTTGTCTATGCTGCGGGCAGTTTCTCGCCGCTCTCTCCGCCGCCGTTACCGGTATTGCCTGAGTGGTCACCAGTGGTCAACATATCGGGGCATTATCGCTCAGCACCGCCCACAACCGCCGGCAAGGTGGGTGCATTAAGCCAGCCACACCAGTGTTGTGGCCCTTGTGGCGTTCATGCTCATCAGCATGACATTGCCCGCCGTTCCAGCATTCCCATCGCCAACGAGAATGCCTTCTGGGGTGCCTTCGGCTGTTCTTGCTTTGCGTTTTAACCGTTCAAGGGCCTTGCATGTTGCCTAGTAGGTGCAGCAAGCAAGGCCCTACGGGACAGCACCGCTAGCCGTCTCCCGGTAACAGAGTCAATCTCGGTTGATATCCAACCAGCGGCGCTGTTCGGCAGAGGCGGCAATCGCATCCAGCACGCAGGATACCTTCCAGCCTTCCTCAAAATCTGGCCACATCCGATCACCCGCGGCAATACCATTGACCAGATCGCGGATCTCCACCGTTTTCTGATCGTTAAAGCCGATACCATGCCCGGCGCTGATACAAAACGCAGCGTAATCCGGGTGTTTCGGCCCTACCATGATGGTTTTGAAGCCCTGCCGCTCCGCCGGTTCGTCATGACGATACAGTTTCAGTTCGGCCATGCGTTCCTGAGTGAAACTCAGGGTGCCCTTGGTGCCGGTGACCACATAGGTCAGACCCATTTTACGCCCGCAGGCAATGCGTGAGGTTTCTATGGTGCCCATTGCGCCATTGGCAAAGCGCACCAGTGCGCTGGCCTGATCTTCGTTTTCGACTTGGCACATCTTGGCCGGGTTGTTCGGATCGGGCCGCTGTTTGATCAGGGTTTGCATATCGCCCGACACCGCGACGATATCCCCCACCAGATAATGTGCCATGTTCACGATATGAGCCGCCAGATCGCCCAACGCCCCCAACCCAGCGGTGGCTTTGCGGCAGTGCCAGTCGATCGGCGTACGAGGGTCGGCCAGATAATCTTCATTATGCGTACCGTAAAAGTGCACCACCTCGCCAATTTCACCGTTGGCGATGATTTCCCGCGCCAGCTGGCTGGTCGGGTTTTTCATATAGTTGAAGCCAACCAGAGTTTTGACCCCTTTGGCGCGCGCGGCCTGCACCATCTCGGCGGCGTCTTGCGCATTCAGCGCCAGCGGCTTCTCGGAATAGACATGCTTGCCCTGTGCAATGGCCGCCAGAGCCATCTCTTTATGCAGGAAGTTCGGGGCACAGATATCCACCACGTCTATGGCGGGGTCGGCCACCAGTTCACGCCAGTCACCGGTTGAACGAACGAAGCCAAACTCCGCCGCACGCTGGGCTGCCAGCTCGGGTGTCACTTCTGCCAGCATCTCCAACACCAGCTCCCCTTTCAGCGGGAACACCGTGCCTGCCTGTGCATAGGCGATAGCATGACAGCGGCCAATATAGCCGGTACCGATCAATCCAACGCGCACCTGTTTCATCGTTTTCTCCCTTGCCTATTTTTGGAAAATAAAAATCATTATGTACTTATATGAAATTTAAATTTCACTAACAAGCCGATAATCAACTTTGCCCCGGATCCGTGACTGCCCTCATAAAACGCGGTGGATAAAGAACACAAAGTAAGCAAAATAGTGGGAAGGTACGGCTGGCATAATGCTAAACCCCGCTGCTATTATAAAGCCGAGCGTGTGGCCTTGATGCCACACTTTCGCCTCCTCAACAGAAGACTCCTCATGCCGCCGAAAATCTTGCTCAGTGCCTGCCTGGCCGGTTTCAACGTCCGTTATAACGCCTCCAGCAAAACCGTTATCGATACCACCTTACAGCAGTGGCAAAAGGAGGGACGATTAGTGGTGTGCTGCCCCGAATTGGCCGCAGGTTTCTCTACGCCGCGCCCACCAGCAGAGATTGCGGCCGCAGCTAATGGCGCTGAAGTGATAGCCAACCGGGCCAGAGTGATCGACGCGCAAGGGAACGACGTTACCGACCAGTATCTGTTGGGTGCCCATCTGGCGCTGGATACCACTCGCCTGCATGGCTGCCGCTTTGCCCTGCTGAGCGATCGCAGCCCTTCCTGCGGGAGCCAGACCATCTACAACGGCGCATTCAACGGCCAAACCCAGCCCGGTCGCGGCGTCACAGCTGAGCTGCTACGCCAACATGGCATCGAAGTATTTTCCGAGCACCAGCTCGACGCGTTGATCGAGCGTGTCCGGCTAGTCGAGCTGGGCCAGGCGATCCGCTAGCCGCTGACGCAGATGGGCAATGCCCTGCGGGTGCCGCACAAATTCATCCGCAGGCATCATTTGCCAGCGCTGCCCCTCATTACCGAAGCGGATCGCCGCAATCTGTGCGAGGGTGATTTCCCCCACCATAAACCAGGTAGGCGGCGAGCCAGGCATGATCCCGGCGTAACGCTGCTGCCAGACAATTTGCCGTGCGGGCAATAGAATGCCGAACTCCTCCTCGGTTTCCCGTTGCACACATTGCATCGGGGTTTCATCCCCTTCACGTCCGCCGCCGGGCAAGTCCCAGCAGCCGGGCCAGGGGATTGCCGGGCTGTCATCGCGCAGGTAAACCAGCACCTGGCCGCCGTACAGCAAGGCGATTTTCGCCCCGCCAAAGTCTTGGTCAATCATCTGCCCTGCCCCCTTTCAAACCGCAGCATACCAATATGCAAGATCGTTGAGGTATAGTGAAAACCTTCTTTGTCCTGACAGGCGAACAATAATCATGAACTCTGCTTTTTTAGTGACCGCGCAATGGCTTGAGCAACATATCAACGATGAGAATCTGACGCTGGTTGACGTGCGTATGGCGCCTGTCGGCCAGGTGCCGAAGCAAGACATGTTGGCCGAATTTGAGCGGGGCCATATACCCGGTGCGGTGTATTTCGATATTGACGACGTCGCGGATAAAAATACGACGCTGCCGCATATGCTACCCACGGCTGAAGCCTTTGCCGCCGCCGTAGGTAAACTGGGCATTAATGACCAACAGACCATTGTTTTCTATGATGGAGGCAATCAGTTCTCTGCCCCACGCGGTTGGTGGACGTTCCGTAATTTCGGCGCGCAGAACGTATTCGTGCTTGATGAAGGTTTGCAGGGTTGGACATCACGCGGTAACGCCTTGGAGACCGGCCCTGCGCAGCCTACTCCTGCCACCTTCCGCGCGCACTTTAATGCCGAAGCGGTGGTGGATATGCAGCAGGTGGAACAAGCGATGAACGACCAACGGCAGATCCTCGATGCCCGTGCCGCACCGCGTTTCTATGCCCAAGCCCCGGAACCGCGCCCAGGCCTGCACCGTGGCCATATTCCGGGCAGCATCAATATTCCGTATGGCGATCTGCTGGAGAACGGACGTTTCAAATCACTCGAGGCGCTGAAAAAAACCTTCGATGAAAAAGGGGTCGATATCGACGCGCCCACCATCGTCAGCTGTGGTTCTGGCGTCACCGCCGCCGTACTAGCCTTTGGCCTGCAATCACTGGGCGCCAAGCAGGTGAAACTCTATGACGGTGCCTGGAGCGAATGGGGTGCGCTGAGCGGCAAGCAGCCGATCGCCCAAGATGAGTCAACTAACCACTAACAGAGAGGCTGTCGTGTTCAGGATCCGTCAAGCGTTGCCCGCTGACTTAGCAACCGTGAGGGAAATCGGGATTGCCAGCTACCTTGCTCACTTTGCCGAACTTTGGCAAAACCAGCAGGAGTTGCAGGCGTTTCTGTCCAAGGATTTTGCCGAACAAGCGTTGGAGCCCTCATTGCAAGACCGCGATACTTGCTGGCTGCTTGCCTATGAAGGGGAAACACCGGTTGGCTTTGCCAAGCTTAATTTCGACAGCATGCAGGCTGCGACCGCAACCCTCGGGGCCGAACTGCAGAAGATTTATTTCCTGCCGCAGTTTGCCGGACGCGGCTATGGGGAGCAGCTATTTGCCGAAGTACAGCGACGAGCCGTTGAGAGAGGGCAACCCATCCTGTGGCTGGACGTGCTGAAAAGCAACGTGTCTGGCCAACGCTTTTATCAGCGGCAAGGCATGACGATCGTGGGTGAGGAGAGCTATACCAGCATCAGTCAATCCGTGGCCATGTGGGTGATGGCAAAAAACCTATAGCCACTTGGCGTTATGGGTAAAGGAGATAGTCAGCCAGCGGTGCGGGCTATCTTCACCAATAGCGTCGGCTATCTGGTCACGGATTTTATCCAGCTTGTGTACGCCGCTGTGTTCCATCTCTGGCGGGATCACGATGTGGATCTCAATAAACAGCCCACGGCCAACGCGGGTGGCGTAATTGGAATAATCCAGGAAGCCATACTCCAGCGTCAGCTGCGCCATGATGGATTCCACCTTGGCATCCAGGTTGTCCGGCGTCATCTGCAATACCTCCTGAATGGCAGATTTTACCGTTTTGATCGGCACCGGGATCAAGACCAGCGTCAACAGTGCCAGCGCGACAGGGTCGGCATAGACGTTGAGGTATTCATAACGGGTGCCTTCCATTAGCCAGGAAAGAATAAAAGCCACTAATAACGCCGAACTGATGCAGGCCGACATCAGCCAGCTTTTGTTATCCAGCGCGATCAGTTCCGATTTAACCTGCTTATTCAGCCGGGTTTGCTTAACGTAGAGGGTAAAGCAGAAAAGGCTGACGGTAACGGCATAGACAATCGCCCAGCCCAGCTCGAGTTCGCGCCCTCCGTCGGCAATGCCTTTGACAGCGTTCACAAAGGCATACAGACACAGCAACGTCAGTAAACTGCCGTTAAATGCCAGCACCAGCGGTTCGACATGCCAGAACCCATACTGAAAACGGCGGCTATGGGGTTGCCCCAACAGGCGGGACACCAGCAAGGATAATGAACACATGCCCGCATCCAACGCCGAGAACATGCCGTCAAACACGATCGACATGGAACCACAGACAATCCCAAACACGATCCCGGCACTGGCAATAAACAGCGTGCAGAAGATCGACCTGCGCAGTATTTTTTGTTCTATTGCCGTGCTGGTTAACACCGGCGGCAACGTGGTGGGTGCTGTCGTCATAATTCCCTCATTTCAGTCGGAAAGTTCGGGCATGTTCTACCGCCAGGCGGCATCGTACTGAGTATGATCGACAAATGCAGGGGGCACAAAAAAAAAGCGCCCTCAATGAGGACGCCTGATGTCGTGATACGCAGGATTATGCGCCGCGTATGCGCTGGGTCAGCCCTTTCAGGAAGTAGCGCAGCATCTGATCGCCACATGGGCGATAGTTTTTGGTGCCTTCTTTGCGGAACAGCGCGCTCAGCTCAGGCTTGGAGATACGGAATTCCACCGCGGTAAAAATCTGGTGCAGATCGACATCTTTCAGTTCAAACGCCACACGCAGCTTTTTCAGCACCAGGTTGTTGGTGATCGGCAGCTCTACCGCCGGTGCCGGGAATTTATCGTCTTTGCCACGCTTGAAGAACACCAGGCCATTGAGGAAATGCGCCATCACTTCGTCGGGGCAGTTGGCAAAACCCGGCTCGCCTTCCTTGATCATGTAGGTCCCCATGGCTGCGACATCGACGTCAAAACCGTCCAGCTTGACGATCTCTACCATCTTCGCGTCATTAATAGCCAGCATGTAGCGCACGCTGCGCAGCACATCATTGTTAATCATGGAATAGCCTTTCGCTTGTCAATCAGGAGAGGCGTGCAGCGCTGCACACCTTGCATGGCGGCAGTATAGGGATCCGGCGGGGGTTTCTCAATGGAATTTCCACGGGCAAACCAGGGTTTACCCGCAGAGGTTAATGATTTTTCGGGTAAAGCGGAATTTCTTCGCCAACGATATATTTGTTACGTAGCATGGCAGAGATCTTGTCCATCAGCATCACGATCACCACCAGGATCAGGGTGATAAACATCACCACGTCCCAGTTCCACAGCCGCATGTTCTCGGCATAGACCAGGCCGATCCCCCCTGCCCCGACAAAACCTAGCACCGCCGCCGAACGGGTATTGGACTCAATCTGATACAGGCTCAGCGCCAGAAAGGTCGGGAAGGATTGAGTGAAAATGCCGTAACGGTGTTTTTGCAGCCCATTGGCACCCACCGCCGTCAGCCCACGGCTTGGGGATTTATCCACCGCTTCGTGGCCTTCGGCATACAGTTTGCCAAGCAGGCCGATATCCTGCATTACGATGGCCAGCACCCCGGCCAGCGGCCCCATACCGACGGCACGCACGAAAATCAGACCCCAGATGGCCATATCGATGCCCCGCAGAATATCCAGCAGACGGCGTACCAGTGTCGCAATTGGCCGTAGAACAGGCGAGGACATCACGTTGCGCGCGGCAAGAAACGACAGCGGTAAAGCGAGCAGCGTTGCCGTAATGGTGCCAGCAAACACGATCGCCAGGGTGATAAAGATCTGTTGGAAATAATAGCCAAACGGCCAGTTGGCAAAGTCGTGCCAGACAAACATACGCATAAAGTAGCGGCTAATCTGTTGGCAACCGTTGGCAAACTGCGGCCAGGAAATGCCAAACACCAGGAAGAAGAAAACGTAATACAACACAATCGCCACGGTAATCATGCCGAGGGTGCGCAGATAGCGCCCTTGGCGTGAGAAGATTTCCGGGTTCTGCTGCTTGAGCTGCTGCAAATTGGTGGTAGAGATCGGCTGAACGGACATTAGGCTTTCCCCTCGACAACGCGTTTACGTAATTCACCGGAGGCGTAATCCAGCAGCGAAACCACCACGATAATCAGCAGCAGCGTCATGCTGACCTGATCGTAACGGTCGAGTTTGATATTGGTCATCAGTTCCTGACCTATTCCGCCCGCCCCGACCAGGCCGAGGATGGTTGACTGGCGAAAGTTGATTTCCAGCCGCATAAAGCTGTAGGACAGGAAGATCGGTTTGACCTGCGGCCACAGGCCGAAACGCATGCGCTGTAACGGCGTGGCCCCACAGGCGGCCAGCCCGCGCACCGGCTTGTTGGAGGCGGTTTCGATCGATTCATAAAACAGCTTGGTCAGGCTGCCGATGGTGTGTAGCGCCAGCGCCATAAAACCGGGAATGGCACCGATGCCAAACGCCATCACAAACATCACCGCCCAGGCCAGCTCCGGCATGGTGCGCAAGAACGCCACCAGCGTACGAATGGCAAAGCGCAGCGTCGCCGGGCTGTGGGTATTATTGGCCGCCAGAAAAGCCAGCCCGCCCGCCACCAGCACGGAGAGGATGGTGGCCGCCAGCGCCAGCTGTAAGGTTTCCCAAATCAGCGGTAATTGGATATGCAACCGGTAGCCCCAATAGGCGAAGGAGCCTTCGGTATGGCCGTCGGCGAACAGCAGCGGCCAGTGCAGTACCGGGATGGTTTCTGCCAGATAGTCAAAGAAATGGGGGATCGACACCCAGACGGTATGCAGGTTGAACTCGGCAATATTGCCTGCGCCAAGATAAAGCGCTACCAGCCCGAGCGACCAGAGCAAGGTTTCACGCTTCTGCTTACTGCGGATCCGTTGGTAGTAGTGTGCGAAGTCTCTATTCAAAATCGCTTCCAATATTTTATGGCTGGATAAATAGGCCCCTCACCCCAACCCTCTCCCACAGGGAGAGGGTTGGGGTGAGGGGCCGGGAAGCAAGCCGCCTTAGCGATCGCCCTTGGTCAGCTCACGCTTCATATCGATAATGGTCTGGTATTCCGCCAGCTTGACGTCGCCAATGTGCTGCTTGCCGCCCATCGCCTTGATAAAGCACTGATGGTTGTCGGTATCCAGCTTCTTGATGGCGGTAACCACCTTGGCTTTGAAATCCGCAGGCAGGGAGTTGCTCACCAGGATCGGGCCATTCGGGATCAGCGGCGACTGCCAGATAATGCGGATCTGCTTCATCAAATCCGGATGATCCATACGGATCATGCGGTTGAAGGCTCCGCTGGTATAGCCGGTGTTGTAATCGCCAATCATCGAGGCCCAGGTGACCGCACCTTCAAACTGGCCGTTCAACACGCCGAGTACGTCCTGCTCATGACCACCGGAGAAAGTGACGCTGGAGAAGAAGTCGTTGTATTTGTTATCCGGCGTGCCGCCAAACTGCTTCTTGAACACCTGGTTTGGCACCAGGAAACCGGAGGTCGAGTCCGGATCCGCAAAGCCGAAGGATTTCCCTTTCAGATCTTCCAGCTTTTTGTAAGGGCTGTCGGCTTTCACCACCACCACCGAGTGATATCCGCGTGACTGATCGGTATCATCCACCGCGATCCCCACCAGATCGACGGCCTTGGGATCCTTGATATACACCGAAGCAAACGACGACGGCGACATGCTCAACACCAGATCGATCTTGCCCCCGAGCAGGCCCTGGATCACGCCAGAGTAGTCGGAAGAGTTACGCAGCTTGGTGTCAACGTTCAGCTCTTTATCGAGAAAATCTTTCACACACTGGTTATCGCCAATCTGTTGAGTGGCGTTCTGCCCACCCAGGATCCCCAGGTTCAACTCTTTCGGCGCATCCGCTGCACCTGCATTAAATACCATCATTACGCCGGCCATCATGGTGGTCAGTGTGAATACTTTTTTCATTGCGCATGCCCTGTGTGTAAAGGTGACGTTCAAGTGATTAATGGATCTGATTGGCTTCTTCGCCATACAATTGCTGCAAAATACGTTCGTTAAGCTGCGACGGGTGGCCGTCGAAAATGATTTTGCCCTGGGCGATACCAATCACCCGGGTGCAGTATTCCCTCACCAGTTCGACCGAGTGCAGGTTCACCATCACCGCGATATCGTTCTCGCTGACTTTCTGTAGCGCATCCATAATGCGGCGGGTGTTTTTCGGATCGAGCGAGGCGACCGGCTCATCGGCCAGCAGAATTTTGGGGTTTTGCATCAGCGCACGGCAGATGGCGACACGCTGCATTTGCCCACCGGACAGGTTCTCGGCACGTTGCAGCGCATGCGGCAGCATATTTAGCCATTGCAGCAGCTCGATAGCCCGCGCACGGTCAGCATCGTCGAACACTTTGAAGAAGGATTTCAGCGTCGAGGTGTGGCTGAGGCGGCCTAGCAGCACGTTGGTGATCACATCCAACCGGGGGACCAGGCAAAAATCCTGGAAGATCATGCCACAGCGGGCGCGCCACTGGCGCATCTGGCGGGCCGAGAGTTGTGCGATATCCTGTGCCACCCCATCGTCCTCAAAATGCAGCATCTCGCCGCAGCTGGAAGGAATGGTGCCGTTCAGCGTATGCAGCAGGGTAGATTTACCGGCCCCGGAGCGGCCAATCACCGCCACAAACTCCCCGGCGTGCAGATCAAAATTGATGTCGTCGAGGACACGTTGTTGAGATTGGTAAGCCTTACCCAAGCCTTTTACCGCCAATACCTTGCGTAACGGGATGGGTTGCTGCCCTGGATAGTCGGTCGGTGCCAGTTTTAACAGTGCCTGCGCCATATGATTTCTCTGATTTCAGTGGCTAATCTTATGGGCACCTATTAACGAATAACTGTATGACACGCAGATGATGGTTTTATGGCCGGGAAATGACGTTCAACGTCATTTCCCGTGATTGGCAGGATTAAAATAAGCGGGTACTCGCTTTTACTGCGAGCCGATTAATTTTTATCGGCGTTCTACTTCGCTCAATGCCGCACGCATCCCGTGGTCAAGAATGGCTTGCAAATCGGTGGTCACGGCAACAGTCAGCCCAGGAACGGCGTTGAGATTTTGCCCCCAGTGCGCCTCATCGGCCAGCACGTTTTCTACCAACGCCGCGAGCGTCATATCGTGATGTTCTACTCCAGCCCACAACGTTGCGAACCTCGTCAGCCAATGGGCATCATCCTGTAATGCATAGCTACCCGCCTGTCGTTCGCCACGATAGAAGGCCAACAACGCGGCCAAGGCAAAGGTCAGCCGTTTCGGCAGCGCGGCATTTTTCTGTTGGCCTGCCAGTAACTGCGGCAAAATACGCGTGCGGAATTTGGTCATGCCGTTCAGTGCAATCGACAGCAACTGGTGCTGAATAAACGGGTTACGGAAACGGTTCTGTACCGCTTCGGCAAATGGCCGTAACTCTTCCTGCGGCAGATCGAGCACCGGCATAATCTCTTCGGCAATGGTGCGTGCCACATAGCCGCCGATCTGCTCGTCGCTCATGGCCTCGCCCACGGTATTCAAACCGGCCAGGAACGCCACCGGCACCAGCGCCGTATGTGCCCCGTTAAGGATCGCTACCTTGCGTTCTTTATAAGGTTTGATGTCATCGACGATGTGGACATTCAGATCCAACTTATCCAGATGCAGCTCTTGCGCCAGCCACTGTGGGCCCTGGATCACAAACAGATAGAAATGTTCCGCCGTGTCGAGGAAGCTATCTTGATATCCCAACTGCCGTTGCCACTGTTCTACTTCATCGCGTGGGTAGCCCGTGACGATACGATCGACCAGCGTTGAGCAGAAGGTGTTGCAATCGTTCAGCCAATCGGTAAAGGCCTGCGGTAACTGCCACTGTTGTGCATAGCGCAACACGTACGCTTTCAGCGCTTCGCCGTTGTAGTCGATCAGCTCACACGGCAGCAATACCCAGCCCTTGTCTGTAGCACCGTCAAAATGCTTGAAACGCTCAAACAGCAGCCGCGTCAGCTTGGCCGGGAAGCTGGCAGCAGGAGCGTCGGTGAACTTATCGTCCGGTAAATAACTGATCCCCGCTTCGGTGGTGTTGGAGAACACAAAGCGGATCGCCGGATCCCGTGCCAGTGCCAGATAGCTGTCGTACTGGTGGTAAACGTTGATTTCCCGGTTGACCGAACGGATCAGACGCGGCTCGCAAACCGCCTCCCCCAGCTCATTCAACCCACGGATAATGGTGGTGTACAGGCCATCCTGAGTATTGAGCGAAGGTGGCTGCTGGCTGTCGATTGGCCGCACCACCACCACGCCGGCATTCAGCCCGGTATGCTGGTTTAGCAGGTCGATTTGCCAATCGACAAAGGCGCGCAGGAAATTACCTTCACCAAACTGGATAATGCGATCGGGATACTGCGCGCCAGGAAATTCACTACGATTGAGTTGTTTCATTATTGCTCCTTGCATCCGCTGATCCCCCAAGCCGTAAAATAATATCGGCAAGACCTGGGGAGTAATCAAGTTAGTTAAAATGAATCACGCCTTTAATCAGCTGTTTATTATTAATCACTTCCACTTCATAAATATCTGCCAGCGTGGAAAACTCGAATTGATGGGAAAGCATCATCCCGGCAGTGATTTTTCCGGCGGCCATTAAGCGCCCAACCTTGATAAAGTCTTCTTTGGTGGCATTGCGGCTCCCCATCATGGTGGTTTCCTTTTTATGGAATTCCGGATCGGAGAACTGCAGATCGCCCTTGAACAGGCCGACAAACGTAATGCTGCCACCATGGCGGATCAGGTTGACGCTATGGTTCATCGCATGCTGATTGCCGGTGGCATCAATGATTTTTGCCGCCAGCATGCCGGAGAATTGGGCTCTTAAGGCAGAGTCAAACTCGGCGTCTGACGGATCTAACGTGGTTAGCCCAAGCATGTTTTCCACATGGCTTCGGCGCTCTGCGCTGGTATCGGCCACGATCACGGTTGCCCCGTCCGCCTTGGCGATAGCCGCAACCCCCAGGCCAATCGGCCCTGCTCCTACCACCAATAGATGATCGCCCTGCTCGATGGCCGCTCGGCGTACGGCGTGAGCACTGATGGAGAATGGTTCAATCAGCGCCGCCGCTTGGGGCTCAACATCATCCACGGCCAGCAGGTTGTTCACCGGCACGCTTAAAAACTCGCTAAAGCCGCCGTCTTGATGCACGCCAATCACCGAGATATTTTCACAGCAATTGGGCCTGCCGCTGGTGCATGCTCCGCAGTGATGACAGGAGACATAAGGGATCACCGCCACACGCTGGCCGACGCGCAATTCACCAACCTGGCTACCGACGCTGACAATCTCGCCGCATATTTCATGCCCCAGCACCCGCGGGTAGCTGAAGAACGGTTGTTGACCAGACCAGGCGTGGATATCGGTACCGCAAATGCCTACCGTCAGTATTTTGAGCACCGCTTCATCCGGCGCAGGCTGCGGTATCGGCCTTTGTTGGTAAACCAGCCGGGTCGGCTCCAGACAAACTAGCGTATTCATTGTGGTCATAATCCCTCCTCCTGTGATGTGGCGCTGTTATCCCGCAAAAAGAACAGGTGCATTGCGCTGATGAGGAGAATTTGTGAGTCAGCACAAATTAAACCGGTTTAAATGGGTTTTAAATACTTAAAAAACATCTAAACCCACAGAGGGATCTCATGAGCAGAACGCAAAACCTCCGCCAGAACGTGGTTAATCAGATGATCGACGGCATCATCAAAGGGCATATCCGCTCACCGCTGCCTTCCCAGGCGGGGCTGGCAGAAATGTATAACATCAGTCGCACCACAGTGCGCCACACGCTAACGCATTTGCATCAACGTGGGGTTCTGGAGAAGGTCAAGGATGATTATGTGATCCTGCGTATGCCGCTGGCAGAAGACGGCTTTGAATGCATGAGCCACTCGTTGGACGAGCAAGGCAAGCTGTTTGAGAAAGCGTTCTATCAGATGATTAACCAAAAGCAACTGCGTGCGGGGGATTCATTCACCGAATTGCAGCTTTCACGCGCGGTTAACGTCAGCCCGGTAGTGGTGCGGGAATTCCTGCTGCGCTTCAGCCGCTTTGACCTTATCGACAACGTACGCCGCGGCCAATGGAGCATGAAAAAGTTTGATCAGAACTATGCCGAGCAGCTGTTTGAACTCCGCCAAATGCTGGAAACCCACGCGCTATCACGCTTTATCAACCTGCCCGCACAGGATAGCCGTTGGTTGCAGGCCAAGGAGTTGTTGAACCGTCATCGCGAGTTGCGCGACACCATCAGCGACAATTATCGGCTGTTCTCTCAGCTGGATCGTGACTTTCATACCCTGATCCTGTCGGCCGCCAACAATCCGTTTTTCAATCAGTCGCTGGAAATCATATCGGTGATCTTTCACTTCCACTATCAATGGGATGAAACCGACCTGAAGCAAAGAAATATTATTGCAATTGAAGAGCATATGGCCATTTTAAGCGCCCTGATCTGCCGCAGCGATCAGGAGGCCGCCCGTGAGCTGCACCGCCATCTTGATACTGCCAAACAGTCGATGATCCGTTCCATCAAACAGGATGCCTGCTGATTTTTATTGATAAAAAACCGATGAAAACGGGATTTAAAACCGATTAAAAACAGCAAAATCGTAACCGCCGCACGGAACCGGTTAAAAAAAGCACCATGAGACATTTTCGCCGCCTAGGCTCATTGCCGAAAGACATACCGTTGTTAACACCGAACCAGGGCCATGCCCCGGAAGAATAATTATTATTAATACGGAATATAGAGGCGAGTGATGGAAAAGATAACCACCGTGAGCACTGGGAAAGAACCGGCGGACAGTTATTCAGATAGTATTAATCCTATACCTAAAGGTGGCATAGCGGAGCGCTCTGCAAAAATTAAAAAAATCCAGACTACGGCAATGATCCTGTTATTTTTTGCTGCCGTGATTAATTTTCTCGATCGCAGTTCGCTGTCCGTTGCCAACTCCACCATTCGTGAAGAAATGGGGTTGAGCGGTACCGAGATCGGCCTGCTACTTTCCGCCTTTTCGCTGGCCTATGGGATTGCTCAATTACCCTGTGGACCGCTGCTGGATCGCAAAGGCCCGCGTATCATGCTGGGTCTGGGAATGTTTATCTGGTCTGCGTTCCAGACGATGTCGGGCATGATCCACAACTTTACCCAGTTTATCTGGGTGCGTATCGGCCTGGGGATCGGCGAAGCGCCAATGAACCCTTGCGGCGTGAAAGTCATCAACGATTGGTTCAACATCAAAGATCGCGGCATGCCGATGGGGATCTTTAACTCGGCCTCCACCATCGGGTTAGCCATCAGCCCACCCATCCTCACCGCCATGATGCTCGTGTTAGGCTGGCGCGGGATGTTCATCACCATTGGTTTACTGGGCATTGCCTTGTCCATTGGCTGGTACATGCTGTATCGCAACCGTGAAGACATCAAACTCACCGAGCAGGAGCAAAGCTATCTCAACGCCGGTAGCGTGAGCGCGCGCCGTGAACCAATGAACTTCAAAGAGTGGCGATCGCTGTTCAAGAACCGCACCATGTGGGGAATGATGATCGGCTTTAGCGGCATCAACTACACCGCCTGGCTGTATCTGGCCTGGCTGCCGGGCTACCTGCAGACCACCTACCATCTGGATTTGAAAAGTACCGGTATGTTGGCGGCAATCCCGTTCCTGTTTGGTGCGGCGGGCATGCTGTCAAACGGCTTTGTCACCGACTTCCTGGTGCGCCGGGGCATGGCTCCGCTCAAGAGCCGTAAAATCTGTATCGTCGCCGGTATGCTGCTTTCCGCTGGTTTTACCTCCGTCGTGGCACAGGCCACCACCACCTCCAGCGCGGTGGCATTAATCAGCATGGCGCTGTTCTGTATCCACTTTGCCGGTACCTCCTGCTGGGGGCTGATCCACGTGGCGGTCACGTCCCGTATGACCGCCTCGGTGGGCAGCATTCAAAACTTTGCCAGCTTTGTGTTCGCTTCGTTTGCCCCGGTGATCACCGGCTGGATCCTGGATACCACTAATTCATTCAGCCTGGCACTGACCATTTGTTCCTGCGTTACCCTGATCGGGGCGCTGTCTTACGTGTTTATCGTCAAACACCCGATCACCGACAGCGCGGCCTGATCGTCAGACTTCCCCTCTCCAATCGGAGAGGGATACTCAATCCAAGGCAAAAAAATCCAGACCCAGAGCAGACTTGACCTGTGCCAAGGTGCCCTGGGTCACCTGGTTAGCCCGCTGGCTGCCCTCTTTCAGAATGCGCATCAGCTCGCCCTTATCGGCGCTGTACTCCGCCCGCCGGGTGCGAATAGGCTCCAGCAGCGTTTGCAGGCAATCCTCCAGCAGCCGTTTAATCTTCACGTCACCTAACCCGCCCTGACGATAGTGTTCCTTCAGCTGTGCCACCAGCGCCGCATCCTCGCAAAACGCGTCCAGATAGGTGAACACCATATTGCCTTCCACCTGGCCGGGATCGCTGACGTTCAGGTGGTTGGGATCGGTAAACATGCTCATTACCGCCTTGTGCACTTCGTCAGCGCTGGCCCCCAGCATGATGGTATTGCCGCGTGATTTCGACATCTTGCCCTGCCCGTCCAGCCCCGGCAGCCTTCCTACGCGGCTCAGCAACGGCTGGCACTCCACCAGCACCTCGCGATCGACGATACGGTTAAAGCGCCGGACAATCTCGTTGGTCTGCTCCAGCATCGGCAACTGATCTTCGCCGACTGGCACGTGAGTCGCCCCAAACGCGGTGATATCCGCCGCCTGGCTGACCGGGTAAATCAGGAATCCGGCAGGCAGGCTGCGTGAAAAGTCTTTCTCGATGATTTCGCTTTTCACCGTGGGGTTACGTTCCAGGCGGGCAACGGTGACCAGATTCAGGTAATACATCGTCAATTCGGCCAGCGCCGGAAGCGCCGATTGCAGACACAGCGTGGTCTTGGCAGGATCGATCCCCACCGCCAGATAATCAGCCACCACGTTTAGCACGTTGGCACTGATTTTTTGCGGATTGCTACCGTTATCGGTCAGCCCTTGCAGATCGGCCACCATCACCGTTTGCTGATGATGATGCTGTAGCTCAACACGTTGGCGCAGTGAACCGACATAATGACCCAAATGCAGTGAACCGGTGGCGCGATCGCCAGTCAGAATGGTGTAACTCATAGCCTTGCTCCTGGAAGTAAACAGACCGCCGGATCAACGCTATAAAAATGCCGCCAAAACCGGCGGCATTAAAAAAGAGGGATGAATACCCGTGCCGCCCTTAGAAAAGGCGCCACCAGCTAAAACAAGATGTGAACTGCGGGAAGATATTCATCCGGCTACGGTACACCCCGCTCAGAACCGCGTCAAGGGCGACATCTGGCTCAGAAACTCACTTCGGCTGTAGGCACGGCGCTGATCGCCACGCCAAAACTCTTGATACTCGACAAGGTAGCATTATGGTGAGCACGGATCTGTAACCCACTGGCGTGGGGTTTGTCGTGGCTGGTATGTGCATCTGCCGCCAGCACCACCGGGTAACCCAGGCCAGCGGCCCGGCGGGTGGTGGTATCGACACAGTATTCCGTGGAATAGCCGCAGATCACCAACTGCGTCACCCCTTCAGCAATCAGCAGCTTGCCCAGATTGGTACGTAAAAAGGAGTCTGGCGTGGTTTTATCAACCCGATGATCCCCCGGTTTTACCTGCAATCCCTGATGGATCTGCCAGGCTGCGCTGCCTGCTGATAGCTCTTCATGAGCTGTCTGATGCTGAATAAAAATCACTGGCACACCAGCCTGTCGGGCACGTTCACTCAGCTGATTAATCCGCGTGAGCACCTGCTCGGCCTCTGCTGGCGGGGGATTAAACAAGCCCTGCTGCACATCGATAACTAACAACGCTGACTTCATAGCTGGCTCCAAAAGCGATCGTTAAATAGACAGTACCCCGCCCTCGTTAAACGAGAGGTTGGCGTGGACGGAAGATATGGTCAACGCCCTGTTCACGCAGCCTTGTGACCAAATCGTGGCCACCGTTGGGCGTGGCCTGCGCCAATTCCCGCTCGGTGGCAAACACCGGGCTGGCCCAGAAAATATTCACCGTATCACCGTATTGTTTAGGCAATACCAAGTGCTCACTGTAGGGGTAAAATGACGAAGAGAGCACATAGCCTTCATAGCCCTGCGGAGCCACCGCCGACGCCAGCGTATGCCCTTCGCCAAACCAGGTGATGTTCGCCCAGGGCACATGGGCAAATCCCGCTAACGCGCTGGCCATCTGCACCGCGTTTTCTTCGGTCATAAACTGCCCATCAATGGCTATCGCCATCTCCATCCGGCGGAACCTGGCGGCATCGTCGTTGAACAGAATCTCTACCCACGGCATCGGCCGGATGCTGGCCCCCATGGTCAGGAAATAGTAAACCCCGTCGCGCTCATGCTGGGTGATGGCCATCGGCGGCCATTTGCCCTGATCGATAGCGTAATACTTCACCGAAGGGCCAAAGTGTTGTTCGTACAGTGCCTGGTAATCACTCTGCATTTTTGGCCAGGGATTCCCCTCTTCCCGCTGCCAGCTACGCCAGAACTGCCGGGTATTTTCCGCCAGCGCATATTGCGTATTGGTAGATGCGGAACCCAGCGGATAGGCCAATGGATTCTCTTTGATGCAGCTTGCCGAATAGCAGACCGAGTGATCGATGTATAAACTCCAGCCAGGGATCACTGCTAGCAGTTGCCCGTGATACCACAGGGCAGCCCCGTCGTCGCTTTCCGTCCAGATCACCATCAGCCCGACGGGGTCCAATGGCGCTTCGCCTTCCAGATTACGGCAAAACTCGGCCGCCAACATGGGGGGAAGACCGGCTTCCATAGCGGCGAGATCTTCCTGCTGCGGAGCCGTAGTCAGGTTGCGCAGCCAACAGGCACGTAACTGAAAACGTTCACTGTATTCTTCCGTTGGGTAGATATAAAAATAGGCGGCCCGGCTATCTTGCTGAACCACCGCGACCAGCGTTTGATTCTCGTTATTCACTTCAGCAAGTACGTTTGACTGGTTCATATCACCTCAAGGGGTTGCTGGCGCACAAATAGGCTGCACGCTAAAAATAGAATATTTCTCTGGGCCAGTGTAGAACGCATCATCAATCGGGATCACGGGCAATAGTCTCAAAAGTGGCAGCGCTGGCTAACATTGCGCTGAAGCGCTCTTATTCATACGCCGCATCGCCCGATGGTAGGAGCCATTGCGTACCGAAGCCCGCAGCACCCGCCCAACACCGCCAACGCCAATACGTACGCACCGCCGCCGGGTCACTCCAGGGGTAAATCCCAACTGTTGCTGCGCCCAGTCCGGCAACAGATCGATCCCTGCCTGCATCACCAAAGCGCCGAACGGCCGCGCCAGCGTGCTGGGAGCCGGGGCAGCCAGCAGAATGCGCGCCACTTCCAGCGTGCGCTCATCGCAGACCAACTGCGGGCGCATATGTTGCAGATAATCGTCAACCGCCGCACAGGATTTTGGGACATCGCGCGCGCCCAAGGCTTCCGCGACGCGAGCCGCTTCACGGTAGTAGGTATCCTGTTGAGCGAGAGACAGGTGTGGATTGCGGTAACGCAGGTGCGATGCCAGGAAACGGCTGCTTTCGGCGACATGGACCCAGGTGAGCAGATGCGGATCGCTGGCGGCATATGGCTGGCCGTTATTGTCGGTGCCGTTGACCTGTAAATGGATGGCTTTGACTTTGGCGATCAGGCGTTGCGCCTCTGCACTGGGGCCAAACGTGGTGACAGAGATAAACTGGCTGGTACGGCGCAGGCGACCCAGCATATCCTCGCGGAAGTTGGAATGATCCCACACGCCCGCCAAGGCCAACGGGTGCAGCATCTGCAATAGCAGCGCACTGACGCCGCCACAAAGCATGGAGGTGAAGTCACTGTGCACTTGCCAGGTGACCGACTGTGGGCCAAACAGCCCCGGATCGCCAGCCGGATTTTCAAAATCAATCCCGCCGAGTGCCAGCCCGGTCAGGCTGAGCACCTGTTTCTCTATCGCTGCGCGTATCACTTCCATCCCCCTGTCCACGGCCTATGACGCAGTTTATCATAGTGAGGGGCTGAGTCTGCGCAACTCGCTATGTTGATAGCTTACTTGATAATAGATTGAGAATTTCGATGATAACAATAAGAACCCGCGTGGCTGCGGATAACGCGCAGCTAGTTGAAATCTGGCAGCGTTCGGTGCGCGCCACCCATCACTTCCTGGCCGAAGAGGATATTGCGCACCTGTATCCGCTGATCCTCAACGACTATCTCCCGGCGGTCAACGTCTGGGTTGCCGAAGATGCTGCCGGGCAGCTATGCGGTTTTATCGGCCTGGATGGCAACAAAGTGGAAATGCTGTTTATTGATGCCGATCGGCGTGGCGAAGGTATTGGCAAGGCCCTGCTGGCTGAGGTTGAGCCCATGCATCAGGAACTGCTGCTGGACGCCAACGAGCAGAATCCGCAGGCATTGGCGTTTTATCAGCATTACGGTTTTGTGGTGACGGGCCGCAGCGAGCTGGATGGGCAAGGCAAGCCTTTTCCACTACTGCATATGATGCGGACAGCGCGGTAAAAACGGGCCCCTTTCCCGCAATGAGAGAGGGGGCTGTCTAGCGGCAGATCAAACTTTGTTACCCACCTGGCTCAAACGCGGCCACACCATCATGGTGGTCTCCAGCAGCCGCAGCAGATCTTCACGGCTGGCCCCTTCACGCGCCTGGGCGGACATGCCTTCAATCAGGCAAATAATATATTTTGCCAACAATGCTGTATCGGTTCGCGCCAGCAACTCCCCTTGCTGCACCTTACGGTCAAAGCAGGCTTTCAGGCTGGTTTCCTGCGCAAAATGCTTGTTGCGCAGCATCTCAGCCAGATCGTTTGCAGAGGAGGACAGGGCCGCGTTGGCACAAACCATAAAACAGCCGCTAGGGTTTTCCGGATCGGTAAATACCTCTGCCGAGGTGCGCAGATAGGCTTCGACGATATCGGCGATCGGTAACTCCTGGGCCAGCAGGCGGTTGTAACACTCTACGTAGCGGCTCAGATAGCGCTCAACCGCGGCGCGAAACAGCCCCTCTTTGTTACCAAACTCCGCATACAGCGTAGGCGCTTTAGCCCCGGTCGCCTCCACCAGATCGGCCAACGAGGTGGAATCATAGCCATGGCGCCAGAACAGCTCAAGCGCCTGCTCAACGGCCTGTTCGCGATCAAACTGCTTCGGCCTGCCGCGTGATTTTTTCGCGCATGCGTCTTCATTATTGATACTCATAGCCCCTCACTTTCCCGGTGGCCCAACTCGGGCGCAATAAATAAATTATCGATCGGTACAAAAAATAGTACGCCGCCGATGATAAGCGAGCAACTTTTAATTGGCGATCGGTAAGCAATGCGGCCAATGGCGCTCCTTACCAGGAAAAAAATAGCATCCAATCCGGGTTGCGTCTGGCTACAAAGCAGGCGACAGTCATCACCAAATAAAGATAAAGATATTAATTAACAATAATTTATATTGAAATAATGCCATAAACCCCCTTACCTGGCAGCTTACGGCTTAAGTGGAATAGCACGAATTAATTAACGACCACTAAAAAAACATTTGCAATCGCTCGGGCAGGAGCCTAACATTAAGTTATCGACCGTTAAGTAATTAAACGGGCTAACACAAAAATTTTTATTGCTCATCTAGAGATAGGAAACCATTATGAAAAACCTGAAAATGACCCTCGCCGCCATCGCACTAGCTTCTGTCTCTTTCGGTAGCTTCGCCGCAGAGTTGGTCAGCAGCCAACCGGCCGATCTGCAACAATCCGGCGTGATCACCGTGAGTGGCGCTTCTGACCTGTCATCGCTGGAAAATAAACTGGCGGCAAAAGCGGATGCAGCCGGCGCCAAATCCTTCCAGATCATCGCAACAACCGGTAGCAATAAACTGCACGGCACCGCGATTATCTATAACTAATCGTTCAACGGTTTTATGCAAAGAGGCGGCCCTAGTGCCGCCTTTTGCTCGTCAGCCAAACCAGCCCAATAACCCGAACCACAGATAATCCAAAGGTACCAACAGCCCAAAGGTTAACAGGGCCAGCAGCAGACACAGTTTCAGTCCTTCGCGCGGAGGAACTTTCCCCATCCCCATTGCCACCACAATCGGTGATGCCTGATACGGCAGCAGCGGCGTGGCATAGCCAATCACCTGAGTCATCAGTACCGTGGCTAGCGGCAGGCCGCTCCCCTCTGACAGAACCTGCGCCAGCGGCGTGAACAGCGCGGGTACGCCATTGGCCGTCACCACAAAATTCAACAGCGTCGTAATACCGATCAACATGCCAAAAGCGGTAAATGGCCGATCCTGGGTTTGCGGTATGACGTTCAGCAATGCATTGCCTAACCAATCCCCCAACCCGGAGTGGCTCACTAAAGCCGTCAACCCAAGGATCCCCGCCACATAGAGACAGGTGCGGATGTTGACACCGGCCGCAAACTGCTCACCCGTCAGAAAACCAATACGCGGCAACAGGCAAACGCAGGCGGCAGCCAACCCCACCCAGGCGGGAGCGATGCCGTGCCAGCTATCGGTGATCCACAACAGCACCGTGATCAGCAACAGCGCGATCAACCGCCATTCGGCCACGCTAAGAGCACTCTGCTCAATAGTTTTTTCCACCGGCTGTGGTTTGGCGCGGAACAGCCAGCAGATGCATAACGTGAGCAACGCGCCTTTTGCCAACCCCAGGATCGGCGCATGTAGCAACAAGTAGGACAGATAGGTGAAATGAACACCGTAGGCACTTTCTGCCGCCCCGCTCATCACCAGATTAGGCACGTTGGCCGGCAAAATGCTGGCCGAAAGCTGGAAGGTGCCAAACCCCACCGCTAACGCCAGGCCATAGCGGCCACGCGAGCCTTCCGCCAATCCGGCACGTTCGGCTAACGCCATGATAATCGGCATCAGCAGGGTTATACGCCCCATGTTCGACGGCATGACAAAGGCCAGCGCATAGCTGATGGCCACCACGCCGCCAACCAGCCGTGGCCAGGAACCGGCCAGTAGCGGCAAAATACGGTTGGCCAACCGATCGGCCAGCCCCGTAGAACGAATGGCCGTTCCCAGCACAAAGCCGCTCAATACCAGCCAGAATGCCGATGAGGCAAAGCCGGAAAACACCACGGCCGTCGGCGCTAGCTGCAACACCATTACCGCAGCAAAAAACAGCAGCGCAACCAGATACTCCGGCAAACGCGACGTTGCCCATAAGGCGATCACCACCAAAGTCACCAGCGCGGAAACGCCCATCGGGTAATCCATCATCCCCACTCCCTGTCATCGTTAGCTTTTTGTTATCAACTGGTTATATCTTCACATAACGCAAACGCCCGAACGGTGAAACGGCTCACAGTTCACGGGTGGCGGGTAAATTGGCCATACTCTCCCCGCGCCAAGAGGCTACTCTGCTTACAGGCTGGCGCCACGTATTTTCCCTTTTGCCAAAAGTGGCCCATGCTTAGAGGGGCCGAGCATTTGGCACACGTTTACTGACGAACCGGGGTACTGACTGATGACGAAAAAGACCACGCTGTTACAGTTTTTCCATTGGTACTACCCGGATGGCGGCAAGCTATGGCAGGAAGTCGCCGAGCGTGCCCCTGCCCTGGCCGAGCTAGGTGTGACCGATCTATGGCTGCCACCAGCCTATAAAGGGGCTGCGGGTGGCTATTCGGTGGGGTATGACAGCTACGATCTGTTCGATCTGGGGGAGTTTGATCAAAAAGGTACCCGCGCCACCAAATACGGCGACAAAGAGGCGTTGATACAGGCCGTTAATAGCCTGCGCGAACACCAGATCCGGGTGCTCTATGACGTGGTGTTCAACCACAAGATTGGCGCCGATGAAAAAGAGCAGGTGCACGTCTATAAGGTAGATGAAGATAACCGTAACGATATCGCAGAAGTTGGCATCGACGCGTTAGCCTACACTCGCTTCACTTTCCCAGGACGGCAAGGAGCCTATTCCAAATTTATCTGGGACTACACCTGCTTTAGCGGCGTCGATTATATCGAGCAACCGGATGACAAAGGCATCTTCAAAATTGCCAATGACTACGGCGAAGAGGGGTGGAACGATCAGGTTGACGACGAAAATGGCAACTTTGACTATTTGATGGGCGCTAACGTGGAGTTTCGTAACCACGCCGTCGTCGAGGAGCTAAAATACTGGGCACGCTGGTTGATGGAAATCCTGCCTTGCGACGGGTTCCGGTTGGATGCCACCAAACATATCCCAGCCTGGTTCTTTAAAGACTGGGCAGATCACGTGCGCGATGCGGCACAGCGCGATCTGTTTATCGTGGCCGAATACTGGTCACACGATCTGGCGGCATTACAACAGTATTTAGCACGGGTCGATGGTAAAGTAATGCTGTTCGACGTGCCGCTACAGCTGAAATTCCATCTGGCGTCAAAACAGGGCGATAGTTACGATATGTCGCAGCTGTTTACCGATACGCTGGTCGCCGTCGATCCTGCCCATGCGGTAACTCTGGTGGCAAACCATGATACTCAGCCGTTGCAATCGCTCGAAGCGCCGGTCGAACCCTGGTTCAAACCGCTGGCCTACGCCCTGATCCTGCTGCGTGAACAAGGCGTTCCTTGCCTGTTTTACCCGGATCTGTACGGTGCCAGCTATAGCGATCAAGGTGATGACGGCCAGGAATACCAGATTGACATGCCGGTGATTGCCGAACTGGAGAAACTGATCCAGGCGCGTCAACGCTTTGCCAACGGCGAACAGCACGACTATTTTGACGATCCGCACTGCATCGCCTTCAGCCGCAGTGGCACTGCCGAGCAACCGGGTTGCGTGGTGGTGATGACCAACGGGGCCGAAAGCAGTAAAACCGTCGCACTGGGCGAAAATTTTGCGCATAAATCCTGGCGTGACTTCCTCGGCAACCGCGAGGACGATATCATGACGGATGAGCACGGCAGTGCAGCCTTCCCGGTCAACGGCGGCAGCGTTAGCGTCTGGGTCATGGCCGAAGCAGAGTAAGGACCGCCGGGGAGGAAATGTACCACCCCGGCGGCAAAACCCATTTTTGCCTTTTTGGTCTGATTTTTCATTATGACCATAAGCAAATATTCACAGCGGAGCCTAAATAGGGTACAAGGCTGCATGAAAATTCCAAAACGACTCCAGCCATTGGTAGATGATGGTTTAATCGACGACGTCATCCGCCGTTTGAAAAGTGGCAAAGAAGCCGACGTATTTATCGTGCGTTGCGGTAAAGAGATCCGCTGCGCCAAAGTGTACAAAGAAGCCGATAAACGCAACTTCAAGCAGGCCGTGAACTACCAGGAAGGCCGCAAGGTGCGCAATAGCCGCGACGCTCGCGCCATGAGTAAAGGCTCCAAATTTGGCCGCCAACAGCAGGAAGAGGCCTGGCAAAATACCGAAGTGGACGCGCTATACCTGCTGGCCAAGGCCGGCGTGCGAGTGCCACAGCCGGATATCTGCCTGGACGGTGTATTGCTGATGGAGCTGATCACCGATGAAGAAGGGCTGGTAGCCCCACGCCTGAGCGACGTCACCTTAACGCCGGAACAGGCGTTGAACGATCACGCCTTGATGATGAACTATGCCGTACGCATGCTCTGTGTTGGGCTGGTTCACGGCGATCTGTCAGAGTTCAACGTGCTGATGGATAAAGACGGGCCGGTGATTATCGATCTGCCGCAGGTGGTAGATGCCGCCGCCAACAACCACGCCAAAAGCATGTTTGAGCGCGATATCAACAATATGACTCACTATTACGGCCAGTATGCGCCGCAGTTGCTGGGCAGCAAGTATGCCAAAGAGATTTGGGCGCTGTACCATGAAGGCAACCTGACGCCGGAGACGGAATTGACCGGTAAGTTTGTTGAAACCAGCAAGCGGGCCGACGTTGACTCGGTGCTGGAAGAGATCCAGGCGGCCAGTGATGAGCACCAGCGGCAACTGATGGCGCGTAACGAAGAAGAAGATTGATATTCAGCATCAAAATGCCCCCTCACCCTAACCCTCTCCCACAGGGAGAGGGGACCGATCGAGTTCGCTATCAGTATAGAAATTTATCTAATCACGGCACTAAATCAGCTCTCTGTTGCAGTGAAATAGCTTGTTCGCAGTACCTGACGACAACGCAGAATCAGCTCCCTCTCCCTGTGGGCTGAGGAATCCCCACTAATTTTTTCTTAGTGGTTTCAGAGAACTAGAGCGAGTGTTTTACGATCAATCTGTTCCATTTTGGTCGTAAATTGGCAGTGAGAGAATGACGAACCACTTCTTCTCGTCTGCTTGAGGCTATTTTTTAGTCCGCTTTTGGCTAAAAAACAGCCTATTTCTCATCTCGATTTTTCTGGGGATTCCTCAGCCCTGTGGGAGAGGGTTGGGGTGAGGGGCCTCAAAGCCAACGCCTTACGCGCCGGCAAAACGCCTCGTAGTCTTGGCCAAAGTTGGTAAGTAGGAACGCCTCTTCGCGCGGGATCTGCACACGATCCAGGTAGGCAAAAAACAGCCCCCACCATAACCAGACGCCGATACCGCCCAGCAATAGCCCCCAGGCCGCCAACAGCAGGATCTGCCCCAGATACACCGGATTACGGCTGAAACGGAAAACTCCGTTAACCAGCAACGCGCTGACCCGCTGAAATTTTTGTGGATGCAACGTGGTGCCAGCCCGGTGAAAAGCATAACTGGCACTAAACATAATCATCACAGAAGATACCGCCAATACGCCTGCGGCCAAGAGAATAAGCAGGTTATCTTGCCAGTCCCCCTCGGTTAGCCAGCGGGTTGCCGCCATCCCCGCAGCACAAACTGCCATCACTACCGGCGGCAAAGCCAGCCGCTGCAACCACGCTACCATTTTTTGTTCCCTCTCGACCACACAATGCAATTTAAGCTATAACAAGCTCTCCCTGTAATAACGCCAGAGAAAAACAATGAGCCAATATGCCCCACAATTCTGGCGCGATGAACGCCTGCCGTTCGTTGAGGCCCGTCACGTCGAAGATGGCCGCAAGCTTTGTTATGCACTACACAGCCACGAGTTTTTCTGTATTGGCACCATCACCGCCGGTACCAGCACCTATGTTAGCGGCGATCAGCATCTCCAGGTTAACACCGGTGACGTGGTGATCATCAACCCGCAACAGACGCACGGCTGCAATCCCATTGGCGACCAACGCTGGGCCTATACCATGTTTTATATTGACCAGCACTGGTTGGCAACGCTTCAACAGGACCCTGGCGCAGGCTTCGTGCCGTTCAAGCAGATTATGAGCCAGGATAAGACACTGTTTAACGGCCTGAATCAGCTGTATGGGGTACTGACCGATCCGCTCTGTTGCCATCTGGAAAAGCAGATTGCCCTGGTGGATTACTTCAGTAACCTGCCACAGTTACTCGGCGAATCTCCGGTTCCACAGCAGGATATGACCCCTAAATTGGAAATAGCTGCGGCGTTTATCCGCACTCATTGTACCCAGTCGCTGACGTTAGAGGCGATCTGCCAAGCATCGGCCCTCTCCCCTTCTTACCTGATCCGCGCATTCAAGAAGCGCTATGGTATGACGCCTCATGCCTACCTGGTCAATCAACGCGTCCAGCACGGCCAGCGGCTACTGAAACAGGGCTTCTCGATTGCCGCCGCCGCCAACGAAAGCGGGTTTGCCGATCAGGCGCACTTTCAGCGCACCTTCAAACAGCTGCTGGCAGCCACCCCCGGCCAGTATCAGATCCCCTCGGCCAGCAAGTAACAGGCGCTGAACGCCAGCAGCAGCGCCATCAAGCGGTTAAAGCGCCGCAGATTGTGCGCCCGTTGCAACAAGCTGCTCAGCATAGCTCCGGCGTAGGCCCAACAGGCTATCGACAGGTAGCAAATCACAAAATAGAGCCCGGCAAATTGCCACAGCAGCCGCATCTCCCCATCACCGACAAAGGCCCCCATGCTGGCGACAGAAGCTAACCAGGCCTTGGGGTTCAGCAATTGCAGCAAGGCACCATACCAATAAGAAGGGGTTTGCTGCCGATTGCCTTGGCTCAGTGTCCCGTCATCCGCTGCAAGCTGATAGGCCATATAGAGCAGAAAAGCCACGCCAGCCCAAAGGATCACGGTAGTCAGCCCCGGCCATAAGGTAAGCACTTCATGCATTCCCAAACCAACCGACACCAGTAATAACGTGAAACCCAAGGTCGCACCGGTCACATGCCGCAGGCTGGTCGTAAAACCAAACTGCGCGCCACAGCTCAGTGCCACGATGTTCACCGGACCTGGGGTAATGGATGAAGCCAACGCGAAGGCGGCCATAGAGAGGTAAAGCGTCATAGTCAGCACCTGTAGAAGATAATTACAGGTGCCAGCGTGCCGGGTTACAGCGGGAGAGTATTGAACAAAATTGCCCTGCTTCTTCACCTTGATTTTCAGGGAAAGCGTTCAAACTCATAAGACTTGGCGCCGGGAACGGCATCTCTTGTTCATCGGGTGCAGATTGCGCGATCTCCTAGCGGTTTGTGGTAATATTGAGCGCAATATCATTCTGATCCTGTAGGTGCCCACATGGCATACATTCCAAAAAACTACGCGAGACTGGAAACCGGTTACCGCGAAAAAGCACTGAAAATCTTCCCGTGGGTCTGCGGGCGCTGTTCACGCGAATTTGTTTACTCCAACCTGCGTGAACTGACGGTGCATCACATCGATCATGACCACAGCAACAACCCGGAAGACGGTAGCAACTGGGAAATGCTGTGCCTGTACTGCCACGATCATGAGCACTCAAAGTACACCGAAGCCGATCAGTATGGCTCCACAGTGGTGGCAGGTGAAGATGCGCAGAAAGACGTAGGGTTAGCCACACATAACCCCTTCGCCAATCTGAAAAACATGATGAAAAAGTAGCGTTATCCCCCAAGCGGGGCCGCAGCATGCATGCGGTTCCGCCACATCCCTACCTTAATGACTTCACAAAACACCAACCTGTTAAGCTATTAACTTAGTTAAATTCAACGCTCATTTTAGCCCTTTTTCTCAGCCAGCAACTCACTAAGCTAGTAAGTTACTAAACAAACAAACCCACAAGTTAAGACTTTCGCTACTTGGCAAGCCACGGCCAATGGGGCATATTGTCGTCATACGCACTTGTTAACTCATTTAACTACCAACCTAGCAAGCGCATTAACTTATTAAGTTAGCTAATTGATAAGTTATCTGCTTGGCAACTTGAGAGATGGCAACATGATTGTTTTGATTGGTTCGCAGAAAGGCGGCGTCGGCAAATCGACCATGGCGGTAAACATCGCCGGATATCTGATCCTGCAACAGAAGAAAACGGCCATTATCGTCGATGCCGACGATCAGAAATCCATCATGACCTGGTTCAACGACCGTCAGAATGTTGAAGGGCTTCCGCAGATCCCGGTGGTGGCAGCCTCAGGCAAGATTAAAGAAACCCTGCTGGAACTGAACCGTCACTACGATTATGTGATTGTCGATACCGCTGGCCGCGACAGCGCAGAATTACGCTCCGGTCTGCTGGCCGCCGATCTGTTCATCTCGCCGTTGCGCCCTTCGCAGATGGACCTGGATACCATCGGCTACCTGTCCGAGATGTTCTCCACCGCCCAGGAATACAATGAAAAGGTAAAAGGCCACATTGTGCTCAACCTGTGCCCAACCAATATCTTCATTAACGAAGCCAACGAAGCGGCCGAAGTGCTAAGCGAATACCCGGAACTGAAGTTGGTGAGCAACCGCCTGTGCGATCGCAAAATTTATCGCGATGCCTGGGGCGAAGCGCTAACCGTGCATGAAGCGCACAATGAAAAAGCGCAGCACGAAATCGAAAGCCTGGTAACAGAGGTGATCCTGTGAAAAAACGTACGCCAACCCACCGCATGTCGGAAGATGAATTTATCAACAGCGCCACTTCGCATACGTTGATTGTTCCCGCTCCTGCCGCCGTTGCCGAAAAGCCCCAGGGCCGTAAGCGCATTTATAAAGCGCTGTCCGTCAGCCTGACGGATAACCACGTGGAGATGATCGACGAAGTGATCGGTCATGCGGCGCGTAACGGCATCGTGCGCATCACCCGTTCTGATGTGATCAAGTTGGCCATCGACACTTTGGCCGACAAGAGCGAGGCGCAGTTGCTGGCCTTGCTAAAGAAGATTTGATCAACTCAATAACTCGCCAGCTTAACAAGTTAACAAACGAGTAAGCTGGCAAGATTAATAAGCAAGTTACCAAGCTGTCACGTTATTAAGCTATTAACTTAATGTTATTGATAGTAAAGCCTTAGTCTAACGCCAACATGCCCATACGCTGTAAAATCCTCTGCCCTCGAACGCGCAGAATAAAGGCTACCAACGCCTGCGCAGCCACGCAGCTCTCATCCAGTAGACACAATCCATAGGTCACTTTGAAGTCGATCACGGCTGGCAATCTACGTACTTTTAGCTGAGCGTAGGAGGCCAAGGTATCTGCATAGCTGGCGTAGCCAAGAAAGATATCTGCCAGACCTTCAGCAAGCAGATATTCCGCCGCCAACCGGCTCGCCGGTACTGGCGCAGAATCTGGCCCACCAACCAACGCCACTGCTCTGCTACGCAATGCGCTCCCCTGCCCCGGCAAGCAATGCTCCAGGCGATCGAACAGCTGTTGCGCATAGTCGCCGGAAGGATCGGCTACCGGTGTCGAGGTGCCAACACGCCATTGTGGGTCGCACAGCAACGTCAGCAAATCCGGCTGCGTTAACTCCGGGGTATTACGCACCGTGGCGCATAGGCGATTGCGGGTAAACGGCTGTACCGCCTGCGCAAAGCCAAGTGCCACTAACCGCTGTGGATGTTCGAGATTGGCAGAGGCAAACACCTGCGGCCTTTTCCCCCGCTCAATCCGTTCCCGCAGCATCCCTGCCGGGCCAAAGGTGGCCTCGACCCGGTGACCGCTCTCCTCCTCAAACGCCGTCAACAGCGGAGAAAACGCCAGCCTCAGGCTTCCTGCGGCAAAAAGAGTAATGCTATTCACAATTGCGCTCCCGTTGGCTGTGGAAGATGGGCACCAACGTTTCTAACTGGCTGCCTGCAAAGGGAACGGATACCCGTTCAATCGGCAGATGGAACAGCGGCGAAAGATTGTCTGCCGTCAGAACCTGCTGGCAACTGCCCAACTGATGGCTCCCTTCTGCCCCCAGCAAGAGTGCACGGTCTGCCACGGCATGAGCATGATTAGGTTGGTGTGTCGAGAATATCACCGCCATCTGCCGTTCTCGTGCCAGTTGGTCGATCATGGTCAGCACCCGGTCCTGATGGTGTAAGTCCAGTGCCGAGGTCGGCTCATCGAGGATCAGCACTTCACAGGCCGTCGCCAACGCCCGGGCTATCAACACCAATTGGCGTTGCCCGCCGGAAAGGCTGCCAAACTCACGATCGGCAAATGCCTGCATATCCAGCGAATAAAGGGCCTGTTTGGCTAACTGATGATCCTCAGGCGAAGGCGAACGAAACAGCCCGACATGCCGAGCCCGGCCCATCAACACAATATCCAGCACCTTGTAGGCAAACGGCGGCGTGAAATACTGCGGCACAAACCCTAATCCGCAATGAACGACAACGCTCCCTTGCTGTAACGGCAAAGTGCCCAGCAAGAGTTGCATCAAGGTGCTTTTGCCACGCCCGTTGGGGCCAAGCACTGCCAGCACTTCCCCCCGCTTTAACTGCAAATCAAGTTGTTGGAACAACTTGGGTTGCCCTGGCCAACCAAAGCTCAGGTTGCTGACCTGTAGCAGCGTTTCAACCATTCCAACCCCTTACCTGCGCACGCTTTAACAGCAAGGCAAACAAAGGAGCGCCGATCAGAGCGGTGAGAATACCCAGAGGAATTTCACTGCTGCTTAAGCTGCGCGCCAAATCGTCGATCAGCACCATATACAGTGCTCCAAGGCACATCGCGGCAGGTAATAAACGCCGATGGTCCGGCCCCACCAGCAGGCGGGCCAAATGCGGGATCAGCAACCCTACCCAGCCAATGCTGCCGCTGACTGCCACCTGTGCTGCCACAATCACCGCACACAGCATCAGGATCAGCCAACGAGTGCGTTCAACGTTAATCCCTAACGCAGCCGCATCCTCATCTCCCAATGAAAGCAGGTTGATACGCCAACGCAGGGCCAATAACAGGCCACCGGCCAGCAGTAGCGGCAGGAATAACATCAGCAACTTATGGCTATCCGCCGTCGCAAAGCTGCCTAGTAACCAGAATACGATGCTAGGCAGCTTCTCTTCGCTATCCGCCAGATACTGCACCAGGCTAACGCAGGCAGAGAAAAAGCCGCTAAGGATCACCCCGGCCAGCACCAAAGAAAGAATATTACGCCGAGCGATGGCGCTGGTGATGGCAAAAATCAGCAACAGCGCCAACATGCCAAAGACGAAAGCACTCAGCAACAGCACCAATACCGGCAGGCCAAGCAGGATCGCCAAAGCGCCACCAAAAGCAGCTCCAGAAGACACGCCGATAATATGTGGATCGACCAATGGGTTACGAAATACCCCTTGCAGTGCCGCTCCACAAAGCGCCAAGGCCGCCCCCGCCCCCATCGCCAACAGCACACGCGGCACACGCACGCCGAGGATCACCTGCCGTTCGATCGCCGTGATATCTGCATGCTGGCCGATAGCCGGTTCCAACAAAATCATCAGGCTATGACCCGCCGTGACCGGATAACGGCCAATACCCAGGGAGAGCAGCGCGCAGCAGGCCGTAAGCAGTAATAACAGCCCCAGTTTCATTTGCCGCTCTGGCAGCAACTGGCGCGGTAATAGCGTTGGTAGTAGGCGTCTACGTGCTGTTGCAGATCAACATCGGTGAAACGCTGTGGGTAGAGCGTTTTTGCCATCCACAATTCCCCAAGCGCCAATGCTTCCGGCATTGGATAGCCCCAGGCTTTAGCATATTCCGGCATCAGGTAAACTCGTTTGTGTTTTACCGCGTCAATCGCCTGCCACTGTGGCGAGGTGAGGATCTGCTGCACCACGTCGGGGTAACGTTCCTGCACAAAGATCACCGCCGGGTTCCACTTCAGCACGTCTTCGATGGAAACCTGCTTAAACCCCTGAATATCTTTGGTCGCTACGTTCACGGCACCGGCATGTTGCATCATCAGGCCGGTGTATTTACCCGAACCGTACGTAGTGAGATCCGGGTTAGCCATATAGACCCGCACCTGTTGATCCTCTGGAATATCATGCAAACGCCTAGCCACCAACGCGCGCTGTTGGAAAACATCTTTCACCATCGCATCCGCCTGCGCCTCACGGCCCATCACCTTGCCAATCAGGCGAATACCATCCTGCAGGCCAAGGTTATAAACCCGATCTTCATTTTCTATTACCGGATTGATTTTCCCAGCCTGAGCCGCTGGTTCACGGCGCAGCGAGATTGCCACCACCGGAATACCGGCACGTTCGATCTGGGCGATCATATCCGCCGGGGCATAGTTGGCCACAAACACAACCTGCGGGTGCAGAGCCAGCAGGCTTTCGATATTGACCGCCGTAAGATCGCCCGGCATGGGCATCTTGGCCAGGCTTGGAGCCAGCCGTAAATAGTTCGGCCCCAGCTGTTTCTGCCAACTGCTGAGCACGCCAACCACTTGCGGCATGGCGTCTAGCTGTACCAGCAGGTTTAACGTCTGATGCTGTAGCACCACGGCACGAGTAATGTGGTCCGGCAACGTCACGGTGCGGTTGAGTTGATCGGTAACCTGGCGATCCGCCAAGGCGGCGGATGAGAAAAGAAGAGCAAGCAGTAATAGACGTTTGAACATGGGCGTTTCCGGTGGGCTATCGTTATATACGAAATAATATAGCGATAGCCGCCATGAAACAATCTACCGGATCAAACAACGCGTTGAAAAGGCAAATTGCTAACGGTTAACGGAGCGGGCAATGCGGGTATAGGTGTGGCGTACGCCGCGGATCGCCACGCTGTAGGCAAAGATATTCTCCGGCAACGCCAAGCCAAGATAGCCGGTATCACCAATATGATGCAGATCGGCTCCGGCCATTTTGCTCATCAGGGCAATCTGGCGGATGGTTTGCACATCGGCCCCCTCCTGAGAAGTGCCGATGGCGGTCATCGCCAGCGCGCCCTGTTGCTGAGTAAACGTAATCAGCGAGGCGACCTTTTCCTGCGACATGCCGGGGATGGTGCCCGGTGCTGGCAGCAGAACGATATCAGCTCCATTTTCTACAAACAGTGCGATATCTTGTTCAGTGATCAACTGACTGCCGCTTTCACGCACAATCCCGGCACCGTGCATTTTGCCGGTCACCAGCACCAGCTTATCGCCCACTTCGTCACGAATGTGCTTCAGCGCCTCTGCGATGGCCTGGTTGCTGACGCCGTTATTCGGGTTACCGGTCAAAACCACCATGCGAGCGCCAAGCTCATACAACTTTCGGGCGTTTTCCGCCGTGGCCGCGCGCCCCGCCGTCATCTGCCAGAACTCATTATGCGTGGTGGCAAACGCCGGATCGACGGCTTCCAGATTGACCCCGATGACGCGCCCGGTCAGCCGTTGCAGTTCGCGTATGGCATTCTCAGGCGGCACATCGCCAGGCAGCCCGGCAATGTGCGGCTGATTGACATCAAACAGGTTCAGCAGCAGGATGTCGGCCCCCTGGCTGGCGGCCAGCTCGGCATTGGTAACGTTATTGAGTAGCGGCTGAGTGACCGCGATGCTCTCACTGACCAAGATGCGCCCTTCGCTGGCACGGATGGCGTAGATCAGATCGTCTTTGCTGATGTTGGCCAGATCGCTGGCGCTACAGTCCAGATATCTTTTCATGATGCAATCTCCGGTGATTTTTATCGTGAACCACTTGGTATTTGATGAGGGGACATGGCGTCGGAGCCGGGATACCTTGTCCCCTCACAAACTTATTTCAGGATAAAGCTCTGCTGTTGCAGGTTGTCCGAGTCCAGGCCAACAAACACGTTGAATTTACCCGGCTCCGCGCCCCATTTCAGGCTGGCGTTATAAAACTTCAAATCGTCCTCGGTAATCGGTAATTCCACCCGCTGTTCCTGCCCGGCACGCAACGTCACCTTCTTGAAGTTACGCAGCTCCTTGATCGGGCGGCTGACCGAGGCGGTTACATCCTGCACATACAGCTGCACCACGGTGGCACCGTTATATTTACCGGTATTCTTCAGCATCACGCTGGCGGTAATTTTGCCGTCGCGCGCCATTTCGGGGCTGGAGAGCTTGAAGTCCGACAGGGCAAACTGGCTATAGCTCAGACCATACCCAAATGGATACAGCGGGCCATTCGGCGAATCAAAGTAACGCGAAGTGTACTTGCCCGGGTTTTCCTTGCCGAACGGTCGGCCAGTGTTGAGATGGTTGTAGTAAATCGGGATCTGCCCTACCGAGCGCGGGAAGGTCATTGGCAGCTTGCCGGAAGGGTTGTAGTCACCAAACAGCACGTCGGCGATGGCGTTACCGCCTTCGGTGCCGCTGTACCAGGTTTCCAGCATCGCATCTGCCTGTTCACTTTCCCAGCTCAATGCCAACGGACGGCCATTCATCAGCACCAGAACCAGCGGTTTACCCGTGGCTTTCAGCGCCGCGATCAGGTCACGCTGGCTTTGTGGAATGGTGATATCCGCCCGGCTGGAGGCTTCATGAGCCATCCCCTGCGCCTCACCCACTACCGCCACCACCACGTCGGCCTGTTTGGCGATCTTCACCGCTTCATCAATCATCTGTTGTGGCGGACGCGTGTCAAAGGCCACCGCAGGTTCATACTCGTTCAGATAATCAATAATGCTCTTGTCTTGGGTAATATTGGCCCCTTTGGCGTACAGGATGCTGGCCTTATCGCCCACCGCATTCTGCAACCCTTCACGCACGGTGATCGACTGCTTCACCACGCCTGCGGCTGACCAACTCCCCATAATATCGCGCTGGCTGTCGGCCATCGGCCCGATCAGCGCAATGGTACCCTGCTTTTGCAATGGCAGCGTCTGCTTGTCATTTTTCAGCAGCACCATCGTTTTACGGGCAATCACACGGGCTTCCGCACGGTGCAGACGGCTTTCGGCATTGGTATCCTGCGGGTCGGAACCAACCGGGCCAAGGTGGTTATACGGATCTTTAAACAGGCCCATATCATATTTGGTGTTCAGCACGTCGCGGCAGGCTCGGTCGATCTCACTTTCAGAAACCAAACCCTCCTTCACCAACCCCGGCAAGTATTGGTCGTAATACTCGTCGCTCATGCTCATGTCGACGCCGGAGGTGATCGCCAAGCGCACCGCGTCGCGCGCGTCCGCGGCCACGCCATGCTTAATCAACTCTTTAATCGCGCCGTGATCGCTAATGGTGATGCCTTTAAAGCCCCACTGGTCGCGCAGGAGATCTTTCAGCAACCATGGGTTGGCCGTCGCCGGTACGCCGTTGATTGAGTTCAACGAAACCATCACGCCACCGCTGCCAGCATCTACCGCCGCCTTATACGGCGGCAGGTAATCCTGATGCATACGCAACGGGCTCATATCGACGGTGTTATAGTCACGGCCGCCTTCAACTGCACCATACAAGGCGAAGTGCTTCACGCTGGCCATCACCGAACCCGGCTTGGACGGATCGCCATTCTGGTAGGCATCCACCATCACTTTGGCAATCTTCGATACCAGCCAGGTATCCTCACCGAACCCTTCGGAGACTCGGCCCCAACGCGGATCGCGGGTAATATCCACCATCGGCGAGAAGGTCATGTTCAGGCCGTCATCGCTGGCTTCCTGCGCTGAAACACGTCCGCTCAGGGCGATAGCCTCCAGATCAAAACTCGCCGCCAGCCCCAGGCTGATCGGGAATACGGTACGCTGGCCATGTACCACATCATAGGCAAAAAACAGCGGGATCTTCAGGCGGCTGAGCTGCATGGCCTGATCCTGCATGACGCGGATATCTGGCCGGGTCACGGTGTTGAAGATCGCCCCGATCTGGCCTTTGCTGATGCCGTCACGAATGGCCTCTTTCGGGTTATCTGGCCCAACGCTGATCAAACGTAGCTGGCCGATTTTCTCTTCCAGCGTCATCTGCTTCATCAGGTTGGAGACAAAGGCATCACGCTCCTTAGCATAGATCCCTTGGGTCACACTGCTTTCCTGCGCAAAAACCGGGCTGATAGCCAGGCCGGACAACATACTCACCACACAAAGCCATTTCATAGTTTGATTCTCAGGCACGTCCCCGCCGGCAATGTCGGCCAGGAGGCATTAATAGATGTGAGCACGCAGTTTGCCATACTCTTTTTGTTTGCAGAATCAATTCGTCTGCGTTGTTGTTAGCAGATGATGCAATCTGCTCCGGCTGGCTTGCGCCTCTGCCCCTAGCCACTCCACCAGCCGGGTTAAGGCCGCAGGCACCACCGCATGTTCGGGGTAAACCAGATAATAGGCGGCACCGCTGACCACGCTGATCGGGAACGGCGTAATAATGCGATTGGCCTGAATATCCTCCTCTAGCAGGCACAAATCGCCAATGGCGATACCACAGCCCTGTAATGCGGCGCTCATCGCCAGATCGAGCGTATCAAAATGCTGTGACTTGGCAGAGGGCAACGCCGTCTGCCCCGCCGCTTTCAACCATAGCAACCAATCACGGCGATCGCGCGTAGGATGCAGCAAGGTTGTCTCCGCCAGATCGGCAGGTTCTGGTGGCCGATCCAGGCCAGGCAGATAGTTCGGCGTGCAGACCGGCGTCAGGATCTCATCAAACAGATGGTGCACCACCAGCCGTTTGCCCTGAGGTTTGCCAAACACCACCGCCGCATCAAAATGCTCGCTGCCAAAATCCAGCCCGTGCGATACCGACGCAGTCAGTTCGATATGCATCTCTGGCCGTTCATTCTGCAGGCGAATAATGCGCGGCAATACCCAGCGCATCGCACAGGTTGGGCATTTGACGCGTAGCGTACCCGGCTGCTCCCCGGCCTTGGCCAGCGCTTGCGCCAATTGCTCTAACGCCAGTTGTACCGGCGCCAACAGCAGCGCGCCCTGTGGCGTCAGCGTTAACCCACGCGCGCGGCGGCTAAACAGCGGATAACCCAGTTGTTGTTCCAATCCCAGGATCTGGCGGCTAACTGCGCCCTGCGTCAGGTGCAGCGTCTGGGCGGCATGGGTGAAATTGAGACGCTCAGCGACCACCACAAAGGTTTTCAGCACGTCGAGCGACGGTAGCGATGTTTGCATAATAAATCCCGATACCTGCATTTATTTTCACTATCAGCCATGATCTGGCTGCATGGCAAGCATGACGAATTTTCTCTTGTTAGCCCATCCTAACTGATGCTTAATCATTCGACACTCGATTCTTTTGCCAGGAGCCCCCCATGCACAGCGCCTGTTCGCAACGTTCGAAACTGCCGGACGTTGGCACTACCATTTTCACTGTGATTGGCCAACTGAGCGCCGAACATCAAGCCCTGAATCTGTCGCAGGGCGCCCCCAATTTTGCCTGTAATGTGCAACTGGTTGAGGACGTTGCCCAAGCCATGCGTGCAGGTCATAACCAGTACGCCCCGATGAGCGGCGTAGCGGCACTGCGTCATGCACTGGCGGAAAAAGTTGAGCGGCTGTATGGCGCCCACTATGACGCCGACGACGAAATCACGGTGATCGCCAGCGCCAGCGAAGGGTTGTACTCCGCCATCAGCGCGCTGGTCCATCCCGGCGATGAGGTGATCTATTTCGAACCCGCCTTCGACAGCTACGCCCCGATTGTGCGTCTGCAAGGGGCGACCCCGGTTGCCATCAAGCTTTCGCTGCAAGATTTAACCATCGACTGGAATGAGGTGGCGGCGGCAATCAACAGCAAAACGCGGATGATCATCGTCAACAGCCCGCACAACCCTACCGGCAGCGTATTCGATGAACACGATATCGAGCGCTTGACTGCCCTGACCCACAATACTGATATCGTCATTCTTTCCGATGAAGTGTATGAGCACGTGGTGTTTGATGGTGGCATTCACCACAGCATGGCCTGCCATCCTGCTCTGGCAGAGCGCAGCGTGATCGTCTCTTCCTTTGGCAAGACCTATCACGTCACCGGTTGGCGCGTCGGTTACTGCATGGCACCGGCAGCGCTGATGGACGAAATCCGCAAGGTGCACCAATTTATGGTGTTCTCTGCCGATACCCCGATGCAATACGCCTTTGCCGCCGCCCTGAATAATCCACAGAGCTACCTGGGGTTGGCGGAGTTCTACCAGCAAAAGCGCGATCTGCTGGCAGCCGCGTTGCAAAAATCACGCTTTGAGTTACTGCCCAGCCGTGGCAGCTTCTTTATGTTGGCCCGCTTTAGCGGTTTCAGTCATGAAAGCGACAACGACTTTGCGGTCCGTTTGATCCGCGAAGCCAAGGTGGCCACCATCCCGCTGTCGGCGTTCTACAGCGACGGCACCGATACCGGCATTATCCGGCTTAGTTTCTCGAAAGATAATGACACCCTGCTGGAAGGCGCTCGCCGTCTGTGTCAGGTGTGATCCATTGATTTTTACCATGGGGAAGCAACAACAATGAAAAAAGCACTGAAAACGCTGATCGCGGCGGGATGTTTACTGGCAGCCGGTTCCACACTAGCGGCAGAGAATAGCCTGCGTTTTGGGCTTGAAGCCCTGTATCCGCCTTTCGAGTCCAAATCCGCCAGCGGCCAGTTGGAAGGGTTTGATATCGATCTGGGTAACGCCGTGTGCGCCGCCGCACAGGTCAAATGCAGTTGGGTAGAAACTTCGTTCGACAGCCTGATCCCGGCGTTGCAGGCCCGCAAATTTGACGTGATTAACTCGGCGATGAACGTCACCGAGCAGCGCAGGCAGGCGATTGCGTTTACCGATTCGATTTATCAGGTGCCAAACCGCCTGATTGCCAAGGCCGACAGCGGCCTGCAACCCGATGCCAAATCGCTGGCGGGTAAGCACGTCGGCGTGTTGCAGGGTTCCATTCAGGAAAACTATGCCAAGGCACACTGGGCACCGGAAGGGGTTGATGTCGTATCTTATCAGGATCAAAACCAGGTCTATCTGGATCTGACCGCTGGCCGCCTGGATGCCACCTTGATCATGGCCCCTGCCGGGCAGAGCGGTTTCCTGGCGCATCCAGATGGTAAAGGCTTCGCGTTTGTTGGCGATGCGGTACAGGACGATAAAATCCTGGGCGAAGGTATCGCCTTCGGCCTGCGTAAAGATGATACCGCGACGCTGAAAAAGCTCAACGACGCCATCGCCAAGGTGAAGCAGCAAGGCACCATTGGCGAGCTGTCCAAGAAGTACTTTGGCGATATCGATGTCACGGTGAAGTAAACCGTTGTCTTCTGGCACTCTTCAACTCGGAGAGTGCCAGGAAAACGCCATTTACTTGCTGTCAAATACCGAACTGTTCAACCCGCGATCCTGCTGATGCCGCTCCAGCGCCAGTTCAATCAATATGGTGATCAGTTGGCTATAGCTCACCCCGCTGGCTCCCCACAGTTTTGGATACATGCTGATATTGGTGAAACCGGGCAACGTATTGATTTCGTTGATAATCACGTTATTGTCCGGCGTCAGGAACACGTCGACGCGCGCCATACCCAGGCAATCCAGCGCCTTGAAGGCTTGCAATGCCACCTCGCGGATTTTATCGCTGACGTCCTGATCGATCGCCGCCGGTACCACCACCTGCGCGCCTTGCTCATTAATGTATTTGGTGTCGTAAGAGTAGAACTCATCGCTCAGGACGATTTCGCCACAGACGCTGGCTTGCGGATTGTCGTTGCCCAATACCGCGCATTCGATCTCACGGCCAACAATAGCCGACTCCACCAGCACTTTATGGTCGAAGCTGAATGCCAAGGCGATGGCCTTTTCGAACTCAGCCTGGTCATGCACTTTGCTGACGCCAACGGAGGAGCCCTGGTTCGCCGGTTTAACAAACAGCGGTAACCCCAGGCTCTCACTTAATTGAGCAAAGCTGTACTTGTTGCGGTTGGAACGCGTCAGCGTGACGAACGGCGCTACTGACAGCCCGGCATCCCGCAGCAGACGTTTGGTGACGTCTTTGTCCATGCTGACGGCGGAGCCCAGCACACCCGCCCCCACGAACGGCATATTCGCCATGCGCAGCAGCCCTTGCAGTGAACCATCCTCCCCCAAGGTGCCGTGGACGATCGGGAACACCACATCAAGCTGCCCCAAAGCACCGGCACCGTCGGCTTCAATCAGTTGCTGTTTCTCATACCCAGGGACCAGCGCCACGTTTTTATTCGAGTGGTTCAGCGCGATCAACGCCGGGTTTTCCGCATTCAGCAGGAAGTTGGAGGCATCGTTAAGGTGCCACTGCCCCTGCTTATCAATGCCCAACAGCGTGACGTCAAACTTCTCTTTGTCGATGGCATCCAGAATATTTTTTGCCGACTGCAGCGAAACCTCATGCTCCGCCGATTTGCCCCCAAAGATCACCCCAACACGTAGTTTAGTCACGCCTTAAATCCTTCTTAAAAAAGTCATGGCAACAAAGCCGACGATCACAATAAACGCATTGTGCGACCCCGGCAATGACCATTGGGCCTAAAATGCCTGCGCCACAGAATGCCAAACCCACAGCATCCAAAACGTATACACTCCGTATATTGTTCACTTACGGAGTCGGCTATGGGGATTGTAAAAATCTCGGAGACGCTACATGACGATCTCAGGCTCGCCAGCCTGGCCATGTCGCGTTCTATCAACGCACAGGCAGAACACTGGATCAGGATCGGCATGCTGGCAGAGCTGAACCCAGAGCTAACCTATCCGCAACTGGTAAAGAAAATGATGAAAGATAATGCGCTGACGCTGAAGGAGATTGTTGGGTGAAAGATATTGTGATTAAAACGCCGCAGGAGATTGCCATCATGCGCCACTCCGGCGCGCTGCTGGCCAAGGTGTTTGCCATGCTCGATGAGGTGATCCGCGAAGGCATCACCACCATGGAGATCAATGACCGTACCGAAGCCTTTATCGTCAATGAGCTGAAATCACGCCCTGCCAGCAAGGGCCAGTATGATTTCCCCTACGTGCTTAATACCTCGATCGACGAGGTGATCTGCCACGGTATCCCGTCGGCCAGCAAAATTCTGCGCTCGGGGATGATCGTCAATGTCGATATCACTTTGGAAAATAATGGTTTTATTGCCGATTCCAGCAAGATGTATTGCATCGGTCAAACCACCCCGCTCGCCAAGCGCCTGGTCAACAATGTCTACGAGTCAATGTGGCAAGGTATTCGGGCTGTGAAACCCGGTGCTACGCTGGGTGACATCGGCCACGCCATACAGCAACATGCAGAACAGGCGGGTTATAGCGTAGTACGGGAATATTGTGGGCATGGCATTGGCCGTGAAATGCACGAAGGCCCAGCGGTGCTACACTTCGGCCTGCCCGGCACCGGCACGGTGTTGCAGGAAGGGATGGTGTTTACCATCGAACCGATGATTAACCAGGGCGACCACCGCATCAAACAGAAGAAAGATGGCTGGACCGTGGTCACCCGTGATAAAAAACTTTCCGCCCAATGGGAGCACACCGTGTCGGTGACCGCTGACGGCGTGGAGATCCTGACGTTGCGTGCAGAAGAACGTGAGGCGGGATATCAGGAACGCTATTAAACATTAAACCCCGTTGCAACCCGGCGGGGACATGGAGATGGGCATGACGCAGGCATTTATCACTCAGTTGAAGAGTATCGTTGGCAACGCGCAAGTGCTGACCGGCGAGCGTAGCACCGAACGTTATCGCAAAGGTTTCCGCTCCGGCGGTGGCAAGGCATTGGCCGTAGTGTTCCCTACCCGTCTGCTGCAACTGTGGCAGATCCTGCAAGCCTGCGTTGCCGCCGATAAGATTGTCATTATGCAGGCGGCCAACACCGGCTTGACCGAAGGCTCTACCCCCAGCGGCCAGGATTATGACCGTGAGATTGTCATTGTCAGCACCCTGCGGCTCGATCATATTCAAGTATTGGATAACGGCAAGCAGGTGGTCGGCTTCCCTGGCAGCACGCTCAATAAGCTGGAGAGGTTACTGAAACCTTATGGCCGTGAACCGCACTCGGTGATCGGTTCTTCCTGTATTGGCGCTTCGGTGATCGGGGGAATATGCAACAACTCCGGGGGGGCGTTGGTCAAACGCGGCCCGGCCTATACCGAAATGGCGCTGTACGCCAAGCTGGACGCCGATGGCCAGTTACGGTTGGTCAATCATCTGGGGATTAACCTGGGCGATACGCCGGAAGAGATCCTTACACGGTTGGAAAAGGGCGATTACCGACCAACGGATGTTGAACATGGCGAACTGCGCGCTTCGGATAATGAATACGCCAGCCGGGTGCGCGATGTGGATGCCGATACCCCTTCCCGCTTTAATGCCGATAAACGCCGCCTGTTCGAGGCTTCCGGCTGTGCCGGGAAGCTGGCAGTGTTTGCCGTGCGTTTGGACACCTTTGCCAAAGAAGACAAGGAACAGGTGTTCTATATCGGCACCAACGACACCGCGGTTTTGACCGAGCTGCGCCGCCATATGCTGAGCCAGTTTGAAAACCTGCCGGTGGCCGGGGAATATATGCACCGCGATATTTTCGATATCGCCGAGGTGTATGGCAAAGACACCTTTATGATGATCGACAAACTGGGCACCGATCAAATGCCGCGTTTCTTCACCCTGAAAGGCCGGGTGGATGCCACACTGAACAAACTGCCACTGATACCGCACAACCTCACCGATAACCTGATGCAGAAGCTGAGCAAGCTGGCCCCTAACCATCTGCCGCCGCGCATGAAAGAATATCGCCAACGCTTTGAACACCATCTGCTGCTGAAAATGGCCGGCCCAGGCGTAGAGGAAGCCCAGCAGTATCTGCAAAGCTATTTTGCCCAGGCCAACGGTGACTTTTTCGTCTGCACGCCTGAAGAAGGTAAGAAAGCGTTCCTGCACCGCTTTGCCGCAGCGGGCGCCGCCGTGCGCTATCACGCGGTACATGCCGATCAGGTCGAGGACATTCTGGCGCTGGATATCGCCCTGCGCCGCAACGATACCGAGTGGTTCGAAACCCTGCCGCCAGAGATCGACAACCAACTGGTGCACAAGCTGTATTACGGCCACTTTATGTGCCACGTGTTCCACCAGGATTACGTGGTGAAAAAAGGCGCGGACAGCCATGCGCTGAAAGAACAGATGTTGGAGATCCTCAATCAGCGTGGTGCGGAGTATCCGGCCGAGCACAACGTCGGCCATCTGTATCATGCCAAGCCGGATTTGCAGGCTTTCTATCAGGATGCCGATCCTACCAACAGTTTTAATCCCGGCATTGGCAAAACCAGTAAGCAAAAAAACTGGGGTAACAACATTCAGTAACATTTTATCCTATCCCCTCACCCCAACCCTCTCCCACAGGGAGAGGGAGCTTGTGGATCCTGCCCTTTTGGGAGCAAAGGATCATCTCAGCACACTCGTATTAAGCCTCTGCATGCGGGGCACTGACAGGGAGAGGGAGCTGGTAGAGCCTGCCCTTTTGGGAGCAAAGGGTCATCTCAGCACATTCGTATTAAGCCTCTGCATGCGGGGCACTGACAGGAAGAGGGAGCTGGTGGATCCTGCCCTTTTGGGAGCAAAGGATCATCTCAGCACACTCGTATTAAGCCTCTGCATGTGGGGCGCTAGCGCGTTATCGCTCTTTATGCCCCTATTCTTCTGCCCTGTCGTCTAGACTTAATGTTCTGAATAAGGCGTCTGTCAGGCGTCAACATGAGCGACGAAAGGAGCACTTCATGCCATACCAGACAGTAAACCCCTTTAACAATCAGCTAATTAAAGAATATACCCCGCATAACGACGATCAGGTGGAGCTGGCGCTGGCCCAGGCCGATGCGCTGTATCATTCCGACTGGGCCAAGGGTGAAATCATCCAGCGCCTACCCGTGTTGCATAAGCTGGCCGATCTCATGGAGAGCCGGGTGGAGGAACTGGCGAACATTGCCAGCGTTGAGATGGGTAAGCTGATCGAGCAAAGCCGTGGCGAAGTAAAACTGTGTGGCCAGATTGCCCGTTACTACGCCAATAATGCGCAAAAATTCCTGGCCCCGGTAAGCTATGAGTCCAGCCTGGGTGAGGCCTGGGTCGAGCATCATCCCATCGGGGTGTTGATGGCGGTCGAACCTTGGAACTTCCCTTTTTACCAACTGATGCATGTGCTCGCCCCTAACCTGGCGGCCGGTAATCCGGTATTGGTCAAACATGCCAGCATCGTGCCGCACTGCGCCGAAGCGTTCGAAAAGCTGGTGCATGAGGCCGGGGCGCCCAAAGGCGCCTATACCAACCTGTATATTTCCCAGGCGCAGGTGGCCAACATCATCGCCGACGATCGGGTGCAGGGCGTAGCACTGACTGGCTCGGAGAAAGCAGGTAGCATCGTGGCAGCTCAGGCGGCCAAGAAGCTGAAAAAGGCCACGCTGGAGCTGGGGGGTAACGACGTTTTTGTCGTGCTCGACGATTGCGATCTCGAGAAGGCCGTTAAAGTCGGCGCCCAGGCGCGACTGAACAATGCCGGGCAGGTCTGCACCGCCGCCAAGCGTTTTATCGTGCAGGAGAAAGTGGCGAAAGCGTTCCTGCAACAGCTCACGGAGCATTTCAAGAATGTGAAAATGGGCGATCCACTGGATGAAACCACCACCTTAGGGCCGCTATCTTCCAAGTCGGCTCTGGAAGGGTTAACCGAGCAGGTCAATGAGGCGGTGAAACAAGGGGCCAAACTGCACCTGGGCGGCAAGGCATTACAGCATGAAGGTAACTTCTTTGAACCCACCATTCTCACGCATATCAGCCGCGATAACCCGGCCTATTTCACCGAGTTCTTCGGCCCGGTGGCACAGGTCTATGTGGTGAGCGATGACGAGGAGATAGTGAAACTGGCCAACGACTCCCACTACGGGCTTGGCGGGGCCATCTTCAGCACGGATATTGAACGAGCCAAAAAGCTGGCCTCACGCATTGAAACCGGCATGGTGTATATCAACTCCTTGACCGATACCGCGCCTGAGCTGCCGTTTGGCGGTGTGAAACGTTCCGGCTTTGGCCGCGAGCTGTCAGATCTGGGGATTAAGGAGTTTGTGAACCAGAAGCTGGTGGTGGTAAGCCATAGCTGAGTTTTTATACTCGAGGGACGCTAAGCGGGCGCAGTATGCTGCGCCCACTATAAAATCAATTAGTTAGTTTAGCCAACCCTGCGACGGCCATTTCAAGATAGGTGCGTGGGCAGCCGAGATTGATGCGGATAAACCCCTCCCCTTGCTCGCCAAATCCACAGCCCATCGAAGGCGCAATTTTGGCCTGTTGACGCATGGCTAGCTGCAAAGCATCATCATCCAACCCCAGCGCACGGCAATCCAGCCAGGCCAGATAGGTGCCTTGAGCTGATATTATCCGGCACCATGGAGCCGCCTGCTCCAATGCCTGTGCAAACCAGCGCCGGTTCTCAGCCAAATAAGCCAACAGGGCATCAAGCCACGGACCGCCCTGCTGGTAAGCCGCCGTTGCTGCCGTCACGGCAAGCGCGTTGAAAACGTCTAACCCATGCGCATTGAGCCGTTCGACAAATTGTTCACGTAGCGCCGTATTCGGGATCAGGAAATTGGAGATGCGTAGCGACGACAACCCAAAGGTTTTACTGGCAGAGGTGGCTACAATCACCCGATCGTGCCACTGCGGCCCCAGGTGTAACACCGAGGTAAAGCGCTCATCTGGCAGGATCAAATCCGCCCAGATCTCATCAGAGATCACCGTCACCCCATGTTGCTGGCATAGCGTCAGCAATTGCGTCAGTTCCTGCGGGTTCCAGCAGCGGCCGGTTGGGTTATGCGGATTGCACAGCACCAGCAACGGCGGCTTCTCCCGCTGCAACATATCGGCCAATTGGATAAAGTCAAAGTGATACTCCCCTTCCCGCTCCTGCAGTGGGTTCTCTAGTACCCGCCGACCATTGAGAGCGATCACCTTCTTGAAGGAGCCATAAAAAGGCCCCTGCACCACGACGCCATCACCGGGCTGGCTGAGCATCTGGATCAGCAGAGCAATCCCCGGCACAACCCCTTCGATCGAGGTAAACCATTGCCGTTCCAGCGGCAGTTGGTGACGTTGGGCAAACCACTCTATAGCCGCCCGGTAGTAAACTTCGTCACGTTCGCTATAGCCAAATACGCCATGATCGACACGCGCATGCAGAGCCTGCTGCACTGCTGGCGGGCAAGGAAAGTCAAAGTCTGATACCCACATCGGCAACAGGTCGGTTTCATGCAATTGCAGATAATGCCCCATGAAATCCCATTTTACCGAGCTGGTATGGTGGCGATCGACCACCTGGTTGAAATCAGGCTGTTTCATTTGGCATCTCCTGCTGTTGAGCCTCTGGCGTCACTCTTGCGATGCCAAAACCGGTAAAGCCGTAAATCAAGGCGAAGAAGACCGCCGCGTAACACTGCACCGCCCAAGGCAGCAGATCCAGCGTGTTCACTCCCAACGTGGTGGCCATATAAACACCGGCCGCTGTCCAGGGAATGAGAGGCTCAATCACCGTACCGGCATCTTCAATGGTGCGTGACAGGTTGGTGTTATCCAATCCCATGCGGCGATAAGCATCCTTGTACAGCTCAGCAGGAATGAGCAGCGCCAGCTTGCCGTCGCTGGTCGCTCCGGTGACCAGGATGGTGGTCCCCACCGTGGCGGCAATCAGTTGGCCGGTGGTGCGTACCACTTTCAGCAACCGGTTGATAATCACCGTCAGCGCACCGGTCAAGGTCAGCGCACCGGCAAACGAGAAGGCACAGAGTACCAGCAGGATGGTGCTCATCATTGAGAACATGCCACCACGGTTAAGCAAGCGCGGAACATCGGCGATCACACCGCTGATATCATGCCCACGTTCAGCAAACATCGACAGGTTGAAGCCGTCCATCAGCGCGTTCAGGCCCTGTTTCAGGCTAAAGCCCTGCATCACCACGGCGAGGCCGATCGCTAGCACACAGGCTGCCAGCATGACCGGGATCACCGGTCGTTTGGTCACCGCCCCCCACAGCACCAGCACCGGCGGCAGGATCAGCAGCAGGTTGAAATGATATAGGCTTTCCAGCCCAACAATGATGTCAGTGACCCGCTGTGGCGTGGCAACCGTTCCCACCACGCTGCTATGACCGGCGATCAGGTAAACGGTGGCTGCCAGCACAAAGCTGGGCAGTGTGGTGTACATCAGGTGTTTGATATGCGCATAGAGATCGGTTTCGGCCACGATGGCGGCAAAGTTGGTCGAATCCGACAGCGGAGAGATTTTATCGCCGAAATAGGCCCCGGAAACCACCGCGCCCGCCGCCGCAGCCAACGGCACATCCAGCCCCGCAGCAACGCCCATCAGCGCAACGCCGACGGTCCCCGCAGACCCCCATGAGGTGCCGGTACAGACGGAGATCACGCTGGTGAGGAAAAAGGCCGCGATCAGAATATATTGCGGGCTGATCACTTTCAGCCCCCAGTACACCATATAAGGAATGGTGCCGCTGATCATCCAGGTACCAATCAGCCCGCCGACGCAGATCAGGATCATGATCACCGGCATAGCCTTCGCCAGTTTGCTGACGATCGAGTTGATAATGTCATCCCAGCTGTAGCCCTGCCACAGTGCCAACCCGGCAGCAACGGCCGCCGAAAGCAGTAACAGCGGTTCAATACGTAATTCCCACACCCCATAGCCGACGATCAACAGCGTCAGCATGGCAACGATCGGCAGCAAAGCCAGCCAAAGGTTGAGCGTTTTCTTACCATCCATAGGTCACCCCGAATTGTTATTGATGTGCCGCTAGCGTAGTGAATCCTGATTTCTCGGGGTGTGAGCTAGCGCCTCAAGCCATGTAACCGCTTTCATGACGGATAACTTTGTGAGGCAGATCTCAGAACAACCTCTGGACAAGCTATCCCTGCCAGCGAGTGACCGAGTCACGCAGCACCAGTTCAGCGCTAAACATGTTATTTTGCGGCGGCACCCCTTGTTGTTGCTGGCTCAGCAACGCCAGCCTGGCAGCCCGCCTGGCCATACGCTCGATGGGATAATGCATGGTACTTAACGCGGGATACAGATAGCGCGCCAGCACCACATCATCAAAGCCGATAATCGACAGTTGCTGCGGCAAGGGGATTTGGCGCTGGTGCAAGGCTCGCATCATGCCGGCGGCCATCACATCATTAAACGTCACCGCGGCCGTAAAACGATGACGGCTGGAAAGTATCTGCTCTGCGGCCAATTCGCCCCCCTCTTCATCAAAGGGCACGCTGATCACCCATTCACCCGGAACGTCGATTCCCGCCTGTGCCATCGCGTTGCGGTAGCCCTGTAAACGCAGTTTGCGATCGTCGATGGGCAAATCGGCGGTCACACAAGCAATACGCCGATGCCCCTGTTGCAGCAAATGTTCGGTCGAAGCCTGAGCCGCGCTGAGGTTATCCAACCACACGCAGCGGTTGGCAATGGCAGGAAAGTAGCGATTGATGATCACCAAACCGGGGGAATGAGCAGCATAGCGCAGCACATCGGCATCGCTCATGCGGGTGATGTGGGCGACAATCGCCTCACAGCCCTGGTTAATCAGAAAATCCAACCCGGCCTTTTCGCGCTCCGCCTGGTGCCCGCCGCTGCACACCATCAGCTTGGCCCCTTCTTTGCGGGTCACTTCCTCCACACCGCGTGCCAGACGCGAGAAAAAAGGATCGGCCAGATTGCCGGTCAGCAGCCCCAGCATGTTGCCACTGCGTTTGGCTAACGCCAGGGCCGCCGCATTGCGGTGGTAATTGAACTCGCGCATCGCTTTTTCGACACGCTCGCGGGTAACAGGCTCAACATAGGCGGTATTGTTAATCACCCGAGAGACCGTCGCAGCGGAAACTCCGGCTCGCTGCGCCACCTCTTTCATTGTCGCCATCAATTATTCCAGTCGGTATCATTTGATGAGTTGATAATAAGCAGGCGGGAGTAACAAATCCAGATGAGCGAGTTCGGCTCCTTTAAACAAAAGCCCCTCATACCCAAGGATATGAGGGGCAACGATCACGCTAACATCAGAATAACCAGGAACCATATCCCCACATTAATACCGTCAGACCGAGCAACAGCTCAAGCAACAGAATGCCCATAGCCAACGTCGAGCTGGAGAAGATAAATCCCTCTTTACGATCGATATTCAGGAAATGCGGAATGCCGAGATACAGCAGATAGCCCGAATAAGCCAGGCCGATAATCCCGACGAACAGGCACAACCAGACCACCGGGTACAGCGCCACTAATCCGCTGAGGAACATTGGAGTCGCCACATAGCCCGCAAAGACCATACACAGATGCAGACTTGGCCGCGACTCATAACGCCGCGCCATCCAGTGGATCACCTTGCCCATGATCGCCACGCCAGCCAGCATCAACAGATAAAACGCGACGGCGGTGTAGAAAGCGGTGAACATATCCAGGCGAATTGCCTGCCCTTGGCCAGAGAGCCAGCCAAGCTGCGTGGTACCGATAAACGCACTGACCACCGGTATTAACGCCATTAGCAGCACGTGGTGGGTATACAGGTGCGAGACGGATTCATTCTCGCTTTTGATCTGTTTCAACTCGACGTTGGGATGGGTCAGTAGACCCCAGACATGATTGACCATGAGACACCTCCTCACTTCGCCGCCAACCGCGATCGGCGAACGGAAAACACACCACTGGCGGTTCAGACACCGCGCAAGGGTTGCGGCTATCAGGCTCTCTGCCCTGCATCAATTATAGTCTTTGGCTGAAAAAACGTACGCTGTCAGCGGCCTGTGGGTTACTCTGCACTATAATCAATATGTTGCGTTATTTGATGGAGGGAGACCATGACAACCAAGATCCGCACCCGCCAAAGCGGGATTAATAACGTCCAGGCCGGACAGAACGTGATGGTGATAGAACCCAGCAACCTGTATGGCTGCCAGTTGGGGGACGACGTGTTTGTCGGCCCATTTGTCGAGATCCAGAAGAACGTTTGCGTGGGCGCGCGCAGCAAGATCCAGTCGCATAGCTTTATCTGTGAATACGTGACCTTGGGCGAAGATTGCTTTATTGGCCACGGCGTGATGTTTGCCAACGATCTGTTCAAAGGGGGCACCCCAAATGCCGACCCGGCAAGCTGGGGGCACACGCAGCTCGGCAACCGAGTTTCTGTGGGTTCTGGCGCCACCATACTGGCCGTGGAAATCTGCGATGACGTGGTGATTGGTGCTGGTGCAGTAGTCAGCAAAAACATCACCCGCAAAGGTATTTATGCGGGCAACCCCGCCAGGCTGCTAAGGGAGCTGGAATAATTGCATCAGGCGATCGGCATCGAAATTATCAGCGAACTCCCCTTCGGTTACCTGGAATACGGTGATTTTTCCTTTGCCGTCTCCTGTTACGCCCAGCCCTGTTTTGATAAGCCAGTCGAGCTGTGGCCGACCCAGCCAGTGGCTCCTTTCAATAAAGTCTACCCGCTGGCCCCGTTCCTTAATGACGATGGGGAAACCTTCCTCGCTCGCTACCAGGGGGAAGCGGTAGGGCATATCACACTCAGCAAAAACTGGAACGACTATACGCTGATCGAGGAGATTGCCGTTAGCCACCACGCTCGCCGCCAAGGCGTAGCCACGGCGCTATTGGATGCCGCACGTCATTGGGCACGAGAGCAGGACACCGCCGGGCTGATGCTGGAAACGCAAAACAATAATCTGACCGCCTGCCGCTGCTATCAACGCTATGGCTTTGTGCTGGGTGGCATCGATCATTTACTCTATCGTGGGCAACCGGACATTGCCGATCATGAGATCGCGCTGTTTTGGTATCTGCCGTTCAATAATGAAGTGGGCTATTGATCTACCACTTTTTGGGTGACGTTAGGTTTACCTTGCGTACGCCATACTGGCCAAACCAATGATCGCTTGGGAGAGAGGGATGCGTGGCTTGGCCCTGATAATATTGTGTACGACGCTGATGGGTTGCAGTGGTAAACAACCGGCCAAAATCCCGGTAGAATCGCTACCGCAACAGGTGAAACCAATAACAATGGCGATAGCAATGGACGATTACACAGTAAACAAACTGCAGGCAGCGCTGGCTCTGCATGCAGCGGTACCGGAAATCGATAAAGGGCGGGCCATTGAGATGCTCTCGCAGACTTTCCTGGAAACCCCTTACCTAGCCAACCGGCTGATCGGTTCCGCCACCACAGCGGAACAATTGGTGATCGATTTCCGTGGGGTAGATTGCTTTACCTATCTGGATTACGTGCAGGCGCTCAGAACCGCCACCAGCGAAAATGAATTCGTCGAAAATGTGATTCAGACGCGCTATATCAATGGGGACATCAGTTTCCCGCAGCGCAAGCATTTCTTCACCGACTGGGCACACACCCGCCAGATCCTTGCCGATGACGTCACCCCGCAACTCAGCCCGCATACCGTCACCGTGGTAAAACAGCTCAACCTCAAAGCGGATGGCGAGCTCTATCTGCCTGGCATCCCAGTCACCGAGCGCAGCGTCACCTATATCCCTAGCGAATTTATTGATGAGCAGGTGATTAGCCAATTACAGACCGGTGACTATATCGGCATCTATACCAAGCTGCCTGGGCTGGACGTTACCCATACCGGCTTCTTTATCATGACCCCAAATGGGCCGGTACTGCGCCATGCTTCCTCGCGCACGGAAAACCACAAAGTGATGGACTCGGCGTTTGCCAGCTATGTGCTGAATACGCCGGGGATCGTGGTGTTACGACCACGCTGATCGCCGGGTTATGAGCTATAAGAAATTGTGCTTAACCAGGATTTGACTTGGCTACGGCCATAGGTTTAGCTGTTGGCACAACACTGACCGATCTTATTGTTTTTACAGGGAGTCACTCATGGCAATTGTTTGGCGCTGCACCGCTTTGGCCGCAGCATTAGCAGCAACGTTGTTATTACAAGGGTGCGATCAGAAGGCCGATCAAAACCATATCAAGGTTGGCGTCATTAACGGTGCCGAGCAGGACGTGGCAGAGGTCGCCAAACGGGTGGCCAAAGAGAAATATGGCCTGGACGTGGAGCTGATTGGCTTTAGCGGTTCGTTGCTGCCCAATGATGCCACCGACAAAGGGGAACTGGATGCCAACGTATTCCAGCACCGCCCCTTCCTGGAACAGCAAAATAAAGATCACGGCTACAAACTGGTGGTGGTAGGCAATACCTTTGTGTTCCCCATGGCTGGCTATTCGAAAAAGATCAAATCACTGTCAGAGTTGCAGGACGGCGCGGTAATTGCCATCCCGAACGATCCCACCAACCTGGGCCGTGCGCTGTTGCTGCTGCAAAAGGTTGGGCTGATCGAGCTTAAGCAAGGCAAAGGCCTGCTGCCAACCTCGCTGGATATCAGTGCCAACCCGCACAACTACCAGATTATGGAGCTGGAAGGTGCACAGCTGCCCCAGGTATTGGACGATCCGAAAGTCGCGGTAGCGGTGATCAGCACCACCTACATCAACCAGATTGGCCTGACGCCGACCAAAGACGGGATTTTTATCGAGGATAAAGATTCGCCGTACACCAATATCGTGGTGGCGCGCGAAGATAATAAAGATGCACAGAACGTGCAAAACTTCGTGAAAGCCTACGAGTCCGATGAAGTCGCCAAAGCGGCAGAGAAGATCTTCAACGGCGGTGCCGTCAAAGGCTGGTAACTCCCCCGCGATCTGTTGCAGGCGCTGGTTGTTGGTGCCTGCAACGCGCCACAAAAATTCCCCACCTCCCTGCTTGACCCTCACGTAACGTCAGGCTGGCTCGCCAGCTTGGATGAGGGGGTAACACCTAACGCAATGGCATACCTTTCGTCACCTAACACATTTGTCAGCATGAAAATGCCATCATTTTTTCTTATCCCCACCAGACAAAAAGCCAATTTATCTTGTCGCCAGGCGCGGAGCATAATGCCTTGGTACTCTGATTTATCATCATAAAAGGGAGCTCTATGTCACTTGCACCCCCACCGCGGGCAACGCTAAGCGTCTCCGATGCCGGCACTGAGGATATGGCTGGCATTCAACAGATATATGCCCATCACGTGCTTTACGGGCCCGCCTCGTTTGAAGAAACGCCTCCGATGCTGGATGAGATGCAACAGCGCCGCCAAAACGTCTTGGCTGCGGGGTTGCCATGGCTGGTGGCGAAGATGGAAGACCGCGTCGTGGGCTATTGCTATGCCACGCCGTATCGGCCGCGACCCGCTTATCGTTATACCATCGAGAATTCGGTCTATGTCGCCGAAGGCCTGCAAGGGCATGGTATTGGCAAGGCGTTACTCGGCGCATTGATTGCCCGCTGTGAACACGGCCCGTGGCGGCAGATGCTGGCAACGATTGGCGATGCTGCTGGCAATGCTGGCTCCCTTGCCCTGCACCGCAAGCTGGGCTTCACCAGCATCGGCACTCTAAGCGGCGTCGGGTTTAAATTTGGCGGTTGGCTGGATACTCATATGATGCAGCGGCCACTGAATGACGGCAGCCATACGCTGCCTTAGGCCCTTTCCGGGCAAGCTGCTGATTTTCATCTATAGTTAATCTTGTCGTGGCTTAGCGATCTCAGCGTGCATTCACGCATTCACTAAACATAAACAGTCGGGAGAGACGGATGAAAATTTTTCTGTGGATTATTGCGATTATCTTTATTGTTGGCCTACTGACCATTACCGGTGTGTTCAAACTGATCTTCTAGTTCTCCCCCCCATTGGGCGCATCAATGCGCCCTGCATCGCTCTGCAGTGATGTAAGCATATCAATGAGCTCAGATTCTTTTCGAGCCGCTTCCCAACTCTCTTATATTATTGTCAAAATCCGCTAAAAATCGTGTTGAATGCCTTCATTGCTACGTTAAAGAGAGCACAGGATGGCCTCAATTCATCACCTAACTCTTCCGTATCCTTTGGAAATCAACCGAGACTACGGAAAGCCCTACGTCACTGGTACCTTTGAAGTTGGAGGCAAGCTATTCCTTGTGGTGTTCAACAAAATAGCCACAGCGACAGAGGCTCGAGCCAAAGGCTACGCTATCAACATGCCTGACATACCTTTTCCGCCCAATGGCATGGTAGAAATCTTTTTCGACGCTCTGAGCGTACCTGAAGAATACGGCCAATTTAGACACGTGCCGTTGCCGGGTGAAAACGGATCCAGGGTCTTGTTCAACGTTGCCAAGCTGGTGAGACTTCATTATAGTGTTTGCAAATCTGGTGGATATTTGTTCTATGCAGCGCCTGATGTTCACAGTGAACGCAAAGTTGATCTGGTCATCATCTATAATAGCCTGCTAGGGTTACGGAACCCGCAAAGAACCCAAAATGATACCAGACTCTGTCGATTGCCAGCTGGTTGGCACGCTTATAACGGATTGTGTGCAGATGGGAGGGGTTATGTCATTACTTGCTGAAAAACCTGTTGGTAACAAAATATTGGCCCGTCAGCGCCTAATGATGCAGATGGCTGCTACCCAGGTTGTGAACCAGAAATTACTGACCGGGGAGTTTGAGTTGCGTGATGGGAAAATCGCCAAAGGGAAAAACTTCCCTGAGCCCCACCATCCGCAACTTCACCACGAAGGTTAAGCCCACAGGCAAAACGCCGTGTTGCCGACAGCGCCAACGTTAAAAAAGCCCAATTTTTATGAGTTCGCGCTGTCAACACCCGAAAAAACACATTTCGGGTGTTTTTCACTAATCCGCAGTATCACGCCTTAAAACGAGCCCGCACCGAACCAATCCCAGAGACCACCAGCATCACAACGCCACCTGCGATCAGGCCAAACACTGCATTCAGCAGCGTTGGGGTCAGGCCCCCAAGAATGGCACCAACGCCAGGCACTACCGTAGAATAACTCGCCCAGTCGGTGAACAGGTGATGCACCGGCGGTAAACCGTGGGTCAAAATCCCGCCACCCACCATAAACATGGCCAGGGTACCCACCACCGACAGGGTTTTCATCAGATAAGGTGCCGCACTGACGATACCGCGCCCTAACGATTGTGCTAACGCGCTACTCTTACGGGCCAGGTAGAACCCCAGATCGTCCAGCTTGACGATGCCTGCCACGATGCCGTACACCCCAACCGTCATCACAATGGCGATGCCACACAGCACAATCACCTGCTGACTAAAGGTGGCTCCGGCTACGGTCCCCAGCGTGATGGCAATGATCTCGGCGGAGAGTACAAAGTCGGTACGAATGGCGCCTTTGATTTTGCGCTGTTCATAGACCGCAACGTCCTCACTGGTATCCAGTTCCGCTTTCTCTTCTGCCTCTGCGCCCTTGCGGTGCATCAGGCTGTGGTAAACCTTTTCAAACCCTTCATAGCAGAGGTAAGCCCCACCGACCATCAGCAGCGGCGTAATCGCCCAGGGGGCGAAAGCGCTGATCAGCAATGCCAGCGGTACCAGGATCGCCTTGTTGATAAACGAGCCTTTGGCCACCTTCCACACCACGGGGATTTCGCGATCGGCCTTAACACCACTAACCTGTTGGGCATTGAGCGCCAGATCGTCTCCCAGCACCCCGGCGGTCTTTTTGGCCGCCATTTTCGTCATCAGTGAAACATCATCCAGTAACGAAGCGATGTCGTCGATCAGGGTTAATAAGCTACTGCCTGCCAAAATGCACTTTCCTTATTAAAGGGTGGGATAGCCATACCGGTTTAGCATAGCGGGTTAAAAACATGAAGAGGGGAAATCCTAATGATTTTACTGCAGGTGCAGGCTTAAGTCGTGAATTTTGCACAATGGGAAAGTGATAGCCTGCCGTAACAGACGGCAGACTAATAAGTCACGTTTTATTCCGTGTCGTTCTTCGCCAGGGCGGCATCTTTCTGGCGGCGATAATCCCGCGCCGCCGCGGGGATCGGCGTTACTTTGCCGGTTTCAATCCAGGTGCGCAGGCGGCTAGCATCCGCAAAATGGGTATATTTGCCAAAGGCGTCCAATACCACCAGCGAAACGGAGCGGTTGCCGATTACGGTACGCATCGCCAGGCAGTGTCCGGCCTGATTGGTAAAACCGGTTTTGGTCAGCTGGATATTCCATTTCGGGTTGTAGACCAGATGGTTGGTATTGCGAAACGGCAGCGTATAGTTGGGATCCTTGAAGGTCGCCATCCGTTCGGTAGTGGTGCTCAACTGGCCGATCAGCGGGTACTGCTTGGTCGCCAACATCAGCTTGGTCAGGTCACGCGCGGTAGATACGTTATGAATCGATAGCCCGGTCGGTTCAACGTAACGGGTATTAGTCATGCCTAGCGCTTTGGCTTTGGCATTCATCGCCTTGATAAAGGCGTTATAGCCCCCTGGATAATGATGCGCCAAACTGGCCGCGGCCCGGTTTTCCGACGACATCAACGCCAACAGCAGCATATCCTTGCGGCTGATTTCGCTGTTCAACCGCACCCGGGAGTAGACCCCTTTCATTTCTGGCGTCTGGCTGATATCGACCGACAGCATTTCGTCCAGCGGCAGGCGGGCATCCAGCGTCACCATCGCCGTCATCAGCTTGGTGATCGAGGCGATAGGCACCACTTCATCGGGGTTACGTGAATAAATCACCCGATGTGTTTGCATATCCAGCACCATGGCACTGCCAGAAGCCAACTCAGGCTGGGAGGCCTGCACTGCGGCGGTTTTATTGCTGGCTAATGCACTCGGCACCAGGCCAGTACCGGCTTGCAACGCGAGCAGGGTTAGGACCAAAACACGGATTTTCACATGTATTACTCTGTAACGGAGGAGAGAACCGACTGCGTTGAATTATAAGTGAGGGGTATAGAATTGCACTGTGATTGTGAGTAGCTATTTGTGACAAAATCTATCGGCACAAAATTTATGCAACCCGCGAGCGTACTGGGTTGTACGCCCGCAAGGTAAAAGTTACAGCGCTGGCTGCCAGGCAGATTGCGGCAACAGGTACAATCCGGCAGCATGCTGCTCACCGGCACCGACAATATGTCCGATCCCGGCGGCCATCACGGCCAGGGTCACATCGAAGGCATTCAGGCTGTCGCCGTAGCCTGCCGTCAGGTTGAACATCGACCCGTTGGCCAGCAGATACAGCGTTTTGTCTGCCAGTTGGTAAGCGTTCACAAATGGCATTGGCTCGCTGTGCGGAAGGCCTTGCAGGAAACCGACGTCGATCTCTTCCGCCACATGCCCAACGTTGAGGATAAACACCCCATCCTTGGCCCGTTCCAGATGCCGTGCAGACAGCACGTTTTTGGCTCCGGTGGCCGTGGCAATCACGTCGGCCTGCTCTACGGCAGTGGCTAAATCGACTACCGCCCAACCATCGTAGCGCGCTTGCAAAGCCCGGGCCGGATCGATTTCCGCCACGATAACTTGCCCGCCATAAGCCTTGGCAGAAGCGGCTACGCCCTGGCCCACCAGCCCATAACCAATCACCACCACACATTTTTCATGCAACGTCAGATGGGTGGTCTGGAAGAAGGTATGCCAGGCGGTCAGCCCAACCATGTGGCGATTATGCAGCCCTTCTTTTACCGGCAGGTCATCCCAGTTAAAGATCGGGTAACGCGGTGCAATGCCCCCCAAGCGGCTGATGCCTGAACCGGTCGCTTCCAGCCCAGCCTTGATCTGTGGGCCATTGGCAGATTGATGCAGTCGAGTGGTCAGATCGGCTCCCATTTCACACAGATGAGTCGGCCCCCAGGCCAGCGCGCGGTCGAAAGATTCAGACCAGTCGGCATCGCTCATATCACGCCAGGCGTGCGCTTGGGCACCGTGACGTTCCAGCCAGGCCACTACGTCATCCTGTACCGTCGTCGGGTTACAGGTGGTGAGATAAATGGCAGCGCCCTTATCCAACAGCCCGGCTACCAGCGGGGCCATTTTCAGATCCAGGTGCATGTTACACGCCAGACGCACGCCGTGCAGGTCCGGTAACGCCGCCACTGCAGCGCGGGTACGCGGCATATGGCGCATGGCCCACTTCAACTCACTGTCAAAATCCTGATACATCGGTTACTCCTCTACTACGCCACGCCGCCAGGGCATGGCAGAATGATTAATCTGCATCGCATGGCGACTATTATCACTTATCTCGCAGCAAAAAACCGAGGTGACTATCATGACAGCAGCATGAGTGATGGTTTTCAGATCTATCAGGGGGGAGGAACCGCCGAACGGATTGTTCAGCGGTACAGGCCGCGATGGCGCAAATCACGGCCCGATATCAATGATAAGACTAGAACAGGTAACGCACGCCTAAAGCAAACTCACTGGAAACCAGGCGTGCTTTCATTTGCTCATCTTTTAACCCACGGGCATTGGTAAAGTTATTGTAACCACTTTCAATCTTGCCCATATCCACGTAGCGGTAGCCCAAATCAAGATTGAGCCGCTCCATGGCCGCATAGCTAATCCCTGCGCCAATGGAGTAAGCCAGATTATTTTGCGTGCTTGCCGCGTATTGGCGCGAGGTATTCCCCTGCCAGCCGTCGGATTTCACTTTGGCGATACCCAGGCCAACCGTGCCATAAACCGAGAAGTCATACCCTAGCGCGTAGTCACGATAGGCATTGAGCATCAGGCGCTGAGCGTCCACTTTGTGGTGATTGTAGCTGCTGGCAAAGGTGGTTGAGCCGCTGGTGTATTCGCTTTTCTTTTTGAACACATACTCTGCCTCACTGCGCCAGCCATTGCCAAATTGATAGCCTGCAGCAATAGCCCCGTTATAGAAATTATGTTTTTCGTCACCGCTGACAAAATCACCCACGCCTGGGCGGCTGCTGGTATTCATATCTTCTGCGGATTGCCTGGCGTGCAATAGTTTTATCGCCCCATAGTATCCCTCTAAATAATCATCGGCTAAAACATTACCGGAAACAACGGAGAGGGAAACCAGCAGTACCAGAGGTTTAATATTCATGCGATCCTCGCTTGAAAGGTTATTTATGATGAACAATGAAGGTTCAGCTAAAATAACCAGCGCGCAGCGGTGTCGCAATTCGGTTGAATACCTACTGCCCTAGGTATTTTTACTTAACTCTTGGTGGAGAAAACAGCTCACCATAAACTTTCATTAGCTTCACCGACGAGTTAATCGCCAGTTTGGCAAATAAATTGGCGCGATGGGCCTCTACCGTGCGCGGCGAAAGCTCTAGCTCCAGAGCAATTTCCTTGCTGGATTTCCCTTGCATAATCAGCCCGGTGACTTCCAGTTCCCGCGCTGAGAGCGTCTTGAGCCTCTCTTGTAACTCGGCGGTTGCTTGCCGCTGTTGTTGCAACGTTCGCTGATGATCCAATGCCCCAGCGACAGTTTCGATCAGCAGATCGGCATCAATGGGCTTGGTCAGGAATTCAAAAGCCCCGTTTTTGAAGGCCCGCCGGCATAAATCAATATTCCCGTGGCCGGTCATGATGATAACGGGGATATCCAACCCCTGTTGTTGCCACTCTTCCAGTAGCGTGATGCCGCTTTTACCCGGCATGCGAATATCCAGCAGCAAACAGCCGCACAGCGCCTGCGGCTCCCCCATCCGCTGTTGAAAATCCAGACTATTTTCATAAGCCAGCGTTTGCCAGCCCATGGTTGCCAATAGTGAAGTTAGCGAACTACGGATGGCCCGATCGTCATCAATCAGATAAATAAATTGTTCCATCACTCCTCCTGAGTGTTAAACGGAAACCACAGGGTAAAACGCGCTCCCTGGCCGGCCATATTTTCCACCGTAATAGTGCCGTTCAGGCGCTGAACCAGAGTTTCCGTCAGCGCCATGCCCAGCCCCAATCCCTCTTGGCGAGTCGTGAAGAAGGGAATAAAGACCTGTTGTAATGCGGGTTCAGAAAGCCCTGGCCCACCATCGGTAATCATCAGTTGGATCCCTTGCTTCGAGTATTCAGCATCGATTGCCACCCAACCTGGCTCCGGCTGATTGGGCTGTTGTGCCTGAATGGCGTTGGTCACTATGTTATGGAAGATTTGTTCAACCCAGAGAGGATCGGCTCGTAGAGTGGGTAACGCATCGGGCATCCGGTTAACGATCCTGACCTTGCCCTTGTTGATCTCATCTTCCAGCAGCATAGTGACGCGCAACCAGACCTTATGCAGATCGACCTCTTGCAATACTACCTGCTCATGCGCCAACTTTTGCCGAAATTGCAGCAACAAGGTGCTGATGCGTTTGATTTGTATCACAGCCGCATCAAGCAACGGCACGGCTTTATCCTGCTGCTGTTGGTCTAACAGACGCAGGGCGGCCTGGTTATAACTTAACACCGCAGTCAACGGTTGGTTGAGTTCGTGAACCATACTGGCCGTGATTTCCCCCATAGCGTTAAGCCGAGTCAATTGCGAGAAGTGTTCACGCAAAACGGCAATATTGCGTTGGCGTTTTTGAATACGGTATTGGTCGATAAAATAGACGACAGCAGCCCAGAAAACCGGCAGCAGCAATAACAGCAACCAAGGCAAACGCGCCCAATCAGGGTCGTTTCGGGCGGATAATGCAAAAGGCTGAGAGGCACTGCTGATCCCCTTGTCCCATTGCCAATACGCTGGTTGAGCATGATCCCCCTGCTCAAATAAAGGTTTGTTGTGCCAGCTCAGGCCGATCTGCCGGAAATCATGACGCTGGGGAATGTCCGCAAATAGCAGCGCAGGATCGATCAACAGCGCAAAATGTTGGTGGGCCAGCCAGTAAGTTCCCTCTCCCGTTGGCGTCAAGGTCGGGATTGGCTGTGCCTGTGGCATGCGTTTCCATGCCACAATCTGCGGGAATTTTTGCTGGACGATGGCAGGATCGCTGGACACCGACAGTAAGGAAAGCACCGTCTCAAGTTGGGATAATTTAACCGTCACCTCACGATATAAAATACGATAGGTGACTGATTGCTCTTCATATTGCTGTTGCAAAGCATAAATTATCACCCCGCTCCCTGAAAACAGAGATAGAACCAACCAGAGAGCAACCTTGAGCATAATATCTCCATGTCATTGGCAGACGAGTTTATTAATAACGGATTAAACACTATGCGAATGCAAGAATCTATTATTAACATCGGGCCGTTTCAATTCCCCCCGCTGCGGGGACAGGATGTTATAATCCTATTTCATCGCAATAAAGGAACAACAATGACGGATTTAGCCCACTACATTACCCAATATGGCTACTGGGCACTGCTGATTGGCTGCCTGCTCGAAGGGGAAACCATCACCCTGCTGGGAGGAATTGCCGCACACAACGGATTGCTGCGCCTGCCGCTGGTGATTGCGGTGGTCGCCATTGGCGGCGCCTTGGGCGATCAGGTGCTCTATTTTGCCGGGCGCCATTTTGGTGGACGGGTGCTTGCCCGTATAGAGAGTCAACAAGCACGCATTGAACGCGCCCAAAAGCTGATTGCCAGCCACCCGATTTTATTTGTGATTGGCGTACGTTTTATGTACGGATTCCGGCTTATCGGCCCGGTGCTGATCGGTGCCAGCAAGCTGCCCCCCTCGCGCTTTATCCCGCTGAATATTCTGGGGGCTATCCTGTGGGCCACGCTATTTGTACTGCTCGGCTATTTTGGTGGCCAGGCCATCAGCAGTTTTGTCAGCGGTAGTGACAAAAAGCTGTATAGCCTGCTGTTCTGCGTGGTGGTGATCGCCGCTATTCTGCTGCTTCGCTACTGGTGGCGGCGGCGTCACGCACAATAAGACTATTTGTTGAGCATCAGCTTCAGGCCCAGTAAGGCCAGCACGCTGCCGCCCAGGCGATCGAACCAGGCTTTGAAACGCAGGTAGACGCGGCGCGGGCGCGGTGACGACAGCACAAACGCCACAAAGGCATACCACAGCAGATCGACGGCCAGAGCAATCAACGGCAACACGATATACAGAACCATGGGGATCTTATGGCTAAGCAACGCAGCAAACACGCTGCCGAAGACGATAGCGGTGTTCGGGTTGCCCAGTTGGGTTAGCAGCCCGGTGGTGAACGCCCGGCGAAAGCCTAGCTGCTGGCCGCCAACCGTTTCGATCATCAACGGCTGATTAGCTCCGCGCAGCATTTTGAACGCCAGATAGATCAGATAGGCCCCCCCCAGCATTTTCAGCGTGGTATACAGCCAAGGCAGCGCCAGTAGCAGCGACTACAGCCCCAACAAGGCGATTAGTGCGAAGATAAAACAGCCGATCCCCATCCCCAATGCCACCGCCATCCCATCGCGCCGTGACGAAGCCACCGCCGTTCGCGCTACCAGAATAAAGCTTTGCCCTGGGCTCATGGCGCCAAGCGTAATAGCCCCGGTAATGCTGAGTACCGATAATAGCGTTTCGTTGATCATGCTCTTTTCCCTTGCCTGATTCCGTTACTCAAATTAACGCGCTGGATAAAATAAAAGCAATAGAAACGTATGGATACGGGAGAAAACTGCGCCACGTTCCCCCCCGGTCAAGCATTGCCCTGCATCATCAACGCCAGCAACTCCCTGGCCGCCTTCTGTTGCGGCTGGTGCTTCAACCAAATCAGGTGCACCGGCAGACGCAGTTCGTTTTTGGTATTTTTAAATTTCAGGCGGATCAACCGGCCCTGCTCAAGCAATGGTGCAGTTAACGACAGCGGAAAGTTGCCCCACCCCAGTCCAGCTTCCACCATGCTTAGCGCCATCGGCAAACTGTCAGTACGCCAGAAGGATTCCGCCACCTGTGGGCGTTTATCGGCCATAGGCAAATCCCGGCTGGCCACCATGATCTGCCGCACGTTGACCAGTTCCTCCAGAAACAACTCGGCACCGCCAGCGTTCAGAGCTGAATGCTGCGCCGCAATGGTTGCCACCAACGACTCGCTACCCACATAGTGAAAATGTTCCTGGCTGTTCACGTCCAGCCCGCCGAATGCCAGGCACAAGCTGACCCGCTGTTGATGCAGCATATGCAAAACATCATCTTGTGGGGCAGTCAGCACCTCGATATCCAACAACGGGTAGCGCTCCGCCAACGCTTTAACCGCCGCCAGTAGACCGCTGCTGTTGATATCCGATGCCACACCGATCGACAGCCTGCTTTCCAGCCCCTGAGAAAGCTCAATGGCGTGGATCTGCAGCTGCTTGAGCTGTTCGGCGATCAAGCGTGCGTGGGGAGCCAGTGCCAATGCCAGCGCGGTGGGCACCGGTTCGCGGTGCGAGCGGTCGAATAGTTGAAAACCCAGCTCCGCCTCCATATTGGCGATCCCCATGCTGACCGCCGAAGGCACGCGCCGCAATGCCCTGGCTGCCGCCGAGAATGATCCGCGATCCAACACAGCCAAAAACAGTTCGATATTGTCACTGGAAAAATTCATCACCTTACCTGTCAGTAAAACTGACAGCTCCTGACTTTTTCTATCAATAGTATTGACGTTATCTTACGCATCGGGTTGCCGGACGTCATCAGGCACGAAAAATAAAGCAGGAGAAAAGCATGCAAGGCGTGAAACGCAAACTGGTCTATGTGACCGCTTATGAAGTTATCGGTATGGTCATTTCGGCCCTTGGTTTGGCACTACTCTCTGGCTCCGCCCCGAGCAGCACCGGGCCGTTGGCGGTGATCATCACCACCATCGCCGTCAGTTGGAACCTGATTTACAACTACTTGTACGAATTCTGGGAAATCCGCCAGGCATCACGCACCCGCACGCTGAAGCGCCGCATTCTGCATGCGGTGGGCTTCCAACTGACGCTGGTGGTTTACCTGATCCCCCTGATCGCCTGGTGGATGGAGATTTCTCTGCTGCAGGCCTTGCTGCTGGATATGGCGCTGATCGTGATTATTCCCTGCTATACCTTTGTATTTAACTGGGCATTCGACAAAATATTCGGGCTACCGACCTCCGCCCTGCCTGCCACCGAATCGGCCTGAGTCAAACACTCTCCCCCTGAACCGCAGTTTTTTTGCCTCAATTCCCTAGAACGGGTGGCATGCCTCGCCGTTATTTAACGGCGCTGGTATCAACCATAAACTGCGGAATGTTGCCATGACCTCATTCCCATGATGCAAACAGACAGGAACAGGACGAATAATGCACTCAGAGAAAACGACTGCACATGACAAGCAGGCGGCCAGAAAACGTTGGTTAGACTCACACGAATCCGGTTACCACAAAAGCATGGGTAAACGGCAGATACAGATGATCGCCATTGGAGGCTCAATCGGCACTGGCCTATTCCTTGGCACCGGCGCACGTCTACAGATGGCGGGTCCGGCACTGGCGCTGGTATATCTGGTATGTGGCGTGTTTTCTTTTTTCATCCTACGCGCCTTGGGCGAGCTGGTATTACACCGCCCATCCAGCGGCAGTTTCGTTTCCTATGCACGCGAATTTCTCGGTGAAAAGGCCTCCTACGTTGCAGGATGGATGTACTTTCTTAATTGGGCGATGACCGGCATTGTCGATATCACCGCCGTAGCGCTGTATATGCATTATTGGGGTACCTTCGCCGAGGTTCCCCAGTGGCTGTTTGCCCTGGGGGCGCTTGGGATTGTGGCTACCATGAATATGATCGGCGTGAAATGGTTCGCCGAAATGGAGTTCTGGTTTGCGTTGATCAAGGTTGCCGCTATCTCTCTGTTCCTGGTCGTAGGGGTCATCTTCCTTGGCGTCGGCACACCGGTAGCGGGAAATACAACCGGGATCCACCTGATCACCGATAACGGCGGCATGTTCCCACACGGTCTGTTACCTGCTTTGGTATTGGTACAAGGGGTGATCTTCGCCTTTGCCGGTATCGAACTGATAGGCACCGCCGCTGGCGAGTGTAAAGATCCGGAAAAAATGATGCCAAAAGCGATCAACAGCGTGATCTGGCGTATCGGTTTGTTCTATGTCGGCTCGGTAGTACTGCTGGTTCTGCTGTTACCCTGGAACGCCTATCAGGCTGGGCAAAGCCCGTTTGTCACCTTCTTTTCCAAGCTTGGCGTACCCTACATCGGGACCATCATGAATATCGTGGTGCTGACCGCCGCCCTTTCCAGCCTGAACTCTGGTCTGTACTCAACAGGCCGTATCCTGCGCTCACTTTCCATGGGGGGCTCAGCACCAAAGCTGATGGCTAAAATGAGCAGCCAGCAGGTACCTTACGCCGGTATTCTGGTGACCTGCGGTATCTATGTAATTGGCGTGGTGCTGAATTATCTGGTGCCATCGCAGGTGTTCAAAATCGTGCTGAATATCGCTTCACTGGGCATCATCTGCTCTTGGGCATTTATTATCGTTTGTCAGATGCAACTGCGTAAGGCGATCAAGGCGGGGAAAGCCAAACCGGTGGCGTTTAAAATGCCAGGAGCACCGGTCACCTCGTGGCTGACGCTGTTGTTCCTGTTAGCGGTGGTGATCATGATGGCCTTTGATTACCCGAACGGCACCTGGACTATTGCCACCATCCCCGTGTTGGCCGTGTTACTGCTACTTGGCTGGTTTGGCCTGCGCAAGCGTGCCGCACAGGTGAAGCTGGAACAACAGGCTCACGAACAGCATAGCGAGGCTTAACAGCTTCCATTTGCAGGTCTACCCGGCCCCCGCGCCGAGTAGACCTGGTCAGCGACTCTAGGCAAACCGTGATTTAACCCATTCGCGCAGCCGTTGAATATGCAGGTACAGCGCAGGAATAAAGAAGATCCCGACCAGGGTTGCCAGTAACATCCCGCCAAACACGGTAATACCGATAATTTGGCGGCTCATCGCCCCGGCACCGGTAGCAAACACCAGCGGCATCACCCCGAGAATAAAGGAAATGGCCGTCATCATCACCGCCCGGAAACGTTGCCGGGCGCCGTCCTGCGCGGCTTCGCGAATGCTGGCCCCCTCTTCACGCCGCGCCTTGGAGAACTCAACGATCAGGATGGCATTCTTGGCCGCCAGGCCGATCAGCAGGACTAGCCCGATTTGGGCGTAAACGTCGTTGGCGAACCCCATCATGCGTAACCCCGCGACCGCTCCTGCCACCGCGAAAATCACCGACAGCATCACCACCAGCGGGATACTCCAGCTTTCATACTGAGCCACCAGGAACAGATAGGCGAACACCAGCGCCGCCAGATAGATCAGCAGGGCTTGGTCACCGGTTTGTTGTTCCTGCCAGGACAGGCCGCTCCAACTATAGCCGTAACCCTTTGGCAGCTGCTCGGCCAATAAAGACTCCATGGTTTTCATCGCCTGCCCGGAGCTAACCCCCTCGGCCGCAGAACCGTTCACCGATACCGACGGAAACTGGTTGAACTGGCTGATAAAAGGCGCGCCGATGGAAGGCGTAAGCCGTACCAGATTAGCCAGGCTCACCAGAGCGCCGGTGTCGCTGCGCACGTTCAGGCGATTAATTTGTTCGGTGCGTTGCCGGAAATCCATATCGTTTTGCAACTGCACCCGGAACATACGGTTATTGACCGAAAAATCCCCCACGTTCAGGCCGCCAAGCGAAACTTGCAGCGTATTGAAAATCCGGCTGACCGGCACCTGAAATAGTGCAGCACGTTCACGATCGACCGCTAGATCGATATCCGGCACCACGGCGCTGAAGGTGGTAAATACCCGGCTCAGCTCTGGCCGCTGGTTGGCCGCAAAAATAATCCCCTGGGCCACCTGAGCCATCTGCTGCGGCGTTTGCCCCTCCAGCGCCAGCAGGCGTAAATCAAAACCGGCGGCGTTGCCTAGCCCGGCGATGGCCGGTGGATTAACCACCATAATCATCGCCGAGGGGATTGCCGCCAGCCGGCCCTGAAGATCGGCTAACACCCGGTCAACATGTTCGCGTTGGCCCCAAGGTTTGAGCATCACGATGGCGAAGCCCGCATTGGGCGAATTGCCCCCGCTCAGCAGGCTGAAACCGGTAATTTTGATCACATCTTCCACCGCCGGGTTTTGTATCACCTGCTGATGCATCTGATCCATTACCGCCTGGGTACGTTCAAGGGAAGCTCCATCTGGCAACTGTACGTTGACGAAGAAGTAGCCCTGATCCTCCTCCGGCAGGAAAGAGGTTGGCAGACGGCTATAGCCATACCAGGTGGCCAAGCCAACGACAAAGAGTGCAATCACCGTGGTTAAAGCTCGCTTGCTAGCCAATGCGGTCATGCGAACATAGCCATAGCGCATCCGGTTCATACCCCGGTTGAAACCACCAAAAAAGCCGGTTTGCGCCAGCTCACGCCGCCGGATCAGCGTGGCACAAAGCGCCGGGGACAGCGTCAACGCGTTGATGCTCGACAGGATCACCGCCGCCGACAGGGTCACGGCAAACTGACGATACAGCTCACCGGTAATGCCCGGCAGCACCGCAATCGGCACAAACACCGCCATCAGCACTAACGTCGTAGCGACGATCGGCCCGGCAATCTGGCTAATCGCCTTGCGGGTTGCTTCTGCCGGGCTAAGAGCGGGACCTTGGGCCAGCAGACGCTCCACGTTTTCCACCACCACGATGGCGTCGTCTACCACGATAGTCAGCGCCAGGATAATGGCGAACAGGCTCAGGGTGTTGGCGGAGTAGCCGAAAACATACAGCACGGCGAAAGTACCGAGCAATGAAACTGGAATGGTGAGCGCCACGATAAAGGTGGCCCGCAGGCTCTGTAAGAACAGATAAACCACCAGCAACACCACCGCCAGGGTTAACGCCAGCGAAATGGCAATCTCGTGCAGCGTTGCCGTTACCGGGCGGGTAGAGTCATATTTGATGTCATAGCTCATATCGCTGGGGAAGGACTGCGACAAGCGTGCCATCTCCTGGCGTACCGCATTGGCAACATTCAGCGCGTTAGCTCCCGGCGTGGGGTAAACCACCAAAAATGCCGATTCCTGTTGGTTCATCGAAGCATTGACCTGGTAGTTTTGTGCCCCCAACTCGACCCGTGCCACGTCACCCACCCGCACCGTGCCGCCATTGGCTCCGCTGCGGATAATCACTCTGGCGAATTCCTGCGGATCGGTTAAACGCCCCTGCCCGCTGATGGTCAAGGTTTGCTGCTGCCGGGAAGGCGAAGGCGCGGAACCGATCTGGCCTGCGGCGGCCTGCACGTTCTGCTGCTGCAACGCTTGCACGATGTCCTGCACGCTGATATTCAGCGACTCCATACGCTGCGGATCGAGCCAGACGCGCATGCTGTAATCCCGGGCGCCAAACACCTGCACATCTCCCACACCGCTGATGCGGGCCAAGGCATCGCGCAGTTGGATACTGGTGTAATTGCTCAGAAACAGCGTGTCACGGCTGCCCTTGGGAGAGAACACGCTAACGCCCAACAACAGATTCGAGGCCCGCTTGCGCACCGAAACCCCGTTGTTATTCACCTCTGCCGGTAGCTGCGCGCTAACCTGTGAAATACGGTTTTGCACCTCCACGGCGGCCATATCCGGATCGGTGCCGCTGGCAAAGGTAATGCTCAGTTGATAACCGCCGTTGTTGGCGCTGGTCGATTCCATGTACAGCATGTTGCTGACGCCGTTGACCTGAGCTTCGATGGGCGATGCCACCGCCTGAGCCACGTCACGGGCGCTGGCTCCAGGATAGAGCGCGCTGACGGAAACCACCGGTGGCGTGATATCGGGGTACTGCTCCACCGGGATCACCTTGAGAGAAACGATCCCCACCAGGGTGATCACCAGCGCAATCACGATGGCGAACTTTGGCCGCCGGATAAAGAAATGCAGCATCAACGTCCCCTTATGGTTGCGCGTTGGCGCTGGAAAGAATGGCGTTCACCTGCATTCCGGGCCTGACGTGCTGAACCCCGGAGATAATCACCCTTTCGCCAGCACTGAGCCCGGCATTCACCTGATAATATTGTTGATGTTGTTCACCCAGCGTCACCGCTCGGACTTCCACAATATTCTCAGGCGTGACCACCAACACAAAGTGGCCTTGCTGGTTTTGCTGTAGCGCAGCAATTGGCACCAGCGTAACCGTCTGCGGTTGCTCGGCGGTCAGGATCACGTTCACCACGCCCCCGGGCAGCAGCAGATGATTAGGATTGGCAAAACGGGTGCGCAACGTGACGGTGCCAGTGTGGGCATCGATCTGGTTATCTATTGATTCAAAAGTGCCCGGCTCCGGGTAGGATTTGCCGTTGGCCAGTTCAAGACGGGCAGAAAACTGCCCTTCGGCAAGCTTGCCCTCCCCATGCTGACGCTGATAGGCGGCGGTAATATAGTCGCGTTCATTGATGGAGATCGCCACGCGGATCGGATCGAGCTGAATAATGTTGACCAGTGTGCCACTCGCCGCGTTGACCAGGCTGCCCACATGAAAACGGCTGTGGCCGATGCGCCCGGCAATCGGCGCATAAATTCGGGTATAGCTGAGTTGTAACTGCTGCGTATTAAGCAGTGCCCGCGCCTGGGCGACCGCAGCCCTGCTGGTATCACGCTCGGCTGCCGCGGCATCAATATCTGCTCTGCTAACCGCGCGGTTATTGCCTAACTGCTGCAAGCGCGTCAGGTTTACCTGAGCCAGGTTGGCTGTGGCCGTCGCGCTATCTAACTGAGCCTGAGCCTGTGCCACGGCAGAATGGTGTAATGCAGGCTCGATCTCGTACAGTAAATCCCCGGCCTTGACCATCTGCCCTTCGGTAAACGGCCGCTTGGCGATAAACCCTTCGGTGCGGGTCTTCACCTCCACGGTTTGTATCGCCTCGACGCGGCCGAGATAGTGCAATGCGCGTTCGGGTTGGCTTTGTTCAATCAGCGCCACGGTCACCGCAGGCAGCGGTGCAGCAACGATCGGAGTGGCTATGGCCAGCAGCCACAGTGCCATAAAACGGGAGAACAGAGATTTTGTCATCGGCAGCAAGATCGCTCATCAATTAATCTAACTTGATGAAAATTATAGTTCACCCCTAGCAAGTCAGAATGAGCTCTGCTGACGATTTCTTGCCAAGACGCAAGCTCGCTTACGCCTTAGCCTACCAACGGTTTACTGTGCCGTATAACCACCATCAATGCTGTAAAAGGCCCCGGTGGTGAAACTGCTGTCTATAGAAAGCAAAAAAACCACCGTTTTCGCTACCTCTTCACGCGTAGCCATTCGCCCCATTGGATGAGAGGCCGCCATTTTCTCCCGCACCAAGGCGGGTAATTTGGCCATCGATGGCGTATCGACATAGCCAGGCCCGACGGCGTTGATGCGTATCCCCCGATCGGCAAACTCCAGAGCGGCGGCCCGTGTCAAACCGATAATGCCATGCTTGGCCGCGGTATAAGGTGCAATGCCCGCAATACCGACCATGCCATTGACGGCTGAGAGATTCACTACCGCGCCACCGCCTGCCGCTGCGATAGCGGGTAATCCGTACTTCATCCCATAGAAGGTGCCACTGAGATCGGTTTCAATCACCGCGTGCCAATCTTCGATGGGGTATTCATTCAGCGGCACATCATGCGGCCCGGTGATACCGGCATTATTGACCAGCAGATGCAATTGCCCACCAAGGGCTAGCGTTTGCGCTACCGCACTGCGCACCGATTCAGGATCGCGAGCATCCATAACCAACGGAAATACCGATTTGCCTGTCGGATCTATACGTTGCGCCGTTGCTGCCAGTCTTTCGCTATTTCTGGCGGTGATCGCTACCTTCGCACCGCGATCGACCAACTCTTGAGCAATAGCCTCACCAATCCCGGTGGAAGCACCGGTCACCAGTGCCACTTTACCCGTAAAATCTTGCATAACGCCTCCCGATCGCTTTGAGTTAGGCGTTCAGGCTAAGGCTTGAGCATGACAGTTTCTGGCAGTGGCGTTCCTCCAAAAATGCTGAAGCATCACCCCATTGGCAAAAGGATAAAACGAAAAAGCCCTGACAATATTTGCCAGGGCTTTTAGGTTACTGCATATTTAAAATTCAACATTAATCAACTTACTAACTGGGTACTACTTTCGATACTATTTAAAATGTACTTGTTTATCACAGATAATATTGGGTATTAAAAAGCTAACTACATCCTCCCCTATACTGGCTGATTTACAAATTTTGACTTACCTACCTCATAATAATTAGCCGAGGCAAAGCAAGCTAAACTGGTACATTCCCCCTCGCGATATAAACTATTGACGCATGGCTTTACTTTCATTGCAACAAACTTACAGGATAAAATTAACAAGTTGCAACATTAACACTTGAGAAACATAGCCTTACATCATCGCGTTATGGTACACACCCTGCGATCGTCGGTACTGACTACGTGGCCTTAAAACATTGTCCTTGAGCCCGAACTGGCTACTCAACGACGACTTCCCCATACAACAGAACTTCGTGGCCTTTATCGCAATATCACTAAACAACTTATTAAAAGTAATCTTTCAATCTGTTATTTAGCTAAGCAGCTAACTATCAATTTCCTGCTGCTGGATACTAATCTACGACTTTTTCAAACTATGTCAATACTGTTTTTAACAACATACGTTTATTCGCTAAATCGCTAATTTTAAACGGACTGAAATCGATACGCATTTGTCTTTCTGGTTAATTACAGACGGCGTTCACATGCTCGCAAGCCAGGTGGCCACGACCTGTCAGGAAGACGAGTGTATTGCATTGGCACAAGCGGCTTTACGCCAGCGATTTTCAGCACCGCACATATTGCTTCCCCGACTGCCGCAATTCCCGCTAATTTATGCAAAATTTCCCGTATAGCGAGAATTCTGGTGGACATACCACGCTATCTGCAACACATCGGCTTCACAGGCACACCACAGGCCGATCTGCAAACTCTGCAACAGCTGCATCGCTGCCATATGCTGGCGGTACCCTTCGAGAATTTGAGCATTATCTATCATCAGGGAATCGATCTCAGCGAGGCCGGGCTGTTCAGCAAAATCGTCGAGCATAATCGCGGTGGGTTTTGCTATGAATTGAACCGGATATTCGCCCTGCTGTTGCAGCAGATCGGCTTTAAGGTGACGTTTATATCCGGGGAAATCCACGCCAGAGACGGCTCTTTTGGTCCGCCATTTGACCATATGGCGCTGGTGGTGACCCTGGATCAGCCGTATCTGGTCGATGTAGGGTTTGGTGATTCTTTCCTCGCCCCGCTGAAAATCACCACCACCGAACAACAACCGCAGGCCAGCGGCACCTTTCATCTTGAGCAAGACGGTGAGTGGTATCATCTCGAGCGCCGCAACGGCGATCAGACCTCCCACGCCAAGACGCTTTATCGCTTTACCCTGCAACCCCGGCAGCCGGAAGAGTTTAGCGACATGTGTCACTATCACAGCACTTCGCCACAGTCGCATTTTACCCAAAAGCTGGTGTGCTCCCGCCCCACAGAGGATGGCCGCATCACCCTCAGCGAGTTAAAGCTGATCGTGACCCAAAACCATCATCGTAAGGAGTCTACGCTGCATTCGGAGGAAGAACGGTTGGAGGCGCTGCGACACTATTTCGCCATTGAAATAAGGAGTTAGCGGCAAATCACCCGTGCAATATCCTTGGAGTTGTTTAACGTGCGGATCTCGGTAAACAGCTCCGTGGCTTCCTGATACTCTTTGCGCAGGTAGCTGAGCCACTGTTTGATGCGGGCGACGTGATATAAACCGGTATCGCCCTGCTTTTCCAGATGCACGTACTTTTGCAATAGCTGCACCACCTGCGGCCAAGGCATACGCGGTTCGTTATATTTCACCACCCGGCTCAGGTTGGGGATGTTCAACGCTCCACGCCCCAGCATTACCGCGTCGCAGCCGGTGGCCTGAATACAGGCCTGCGCACTTTGATAGTCCCAGATTTCCCCGTTGGCAATCACCGGGATGGTCAAACGCTGGCGGATCTCACCGATCGCCTGCCAGTTGATGCGATCGGCTTTATAACCGTCCTCTTTGGTACGGCCATGAATGGTGATTTCGGTCGCCCCCGCTTGCTGCACCGCATCGGCAATTTCAAAGCTGCGGGAATCCGAATCCCAACCCAAGCGCACTTTAACCGTCACTGGCAGATGCGCAGGCACCGCGGTGCGCATCGCTTTGGCACCCTGATAAATCAGTTCGGGATCTTTGAGCAAGGTGGCCCCGCCGCCGCTGCCGTTGACATGTTTGGACGGGCAACCGCAGTTCAGATCGACACCATAAGAACCCAGTTCAACCGCCTGAGCGGCGTTTTCCGCCAACCATTCGGGATACTGGCCCAGCAGTTGCACCCGCACCTGGGTGCCGGATGGCGTTCTGCTGGCATGGTGCAGTTCCGGGCATAGCCGGTAGAAGGATTTGGCCGGCAGCCGCTGATCGATCACCCGCAGGAATTCGGTGATGCAGAGATCGTAATCGTTCACCTCGGTGAGCAATTCCCGCACCAGAGAGTCGAGTACCCCCTCCATTGGAGCCAATAATACGCGCATGCCTACCCCTGCAATCAAAGAGGGCGCAATGATACGGGCGAAAGAGGGAGCCAACAAGCCTCCCGCCGATAAAATTAGCCTAGCTTGCGCAGCGGCTCACCGGCAATAAAGGCCTGGATATCGGCAATCGCTTCCCGGAAATAGGTGCGGTAGTTATCATCCGCCACATAACCCACATGCGGCGTAGCCAGCACGTTGGGCAAGCCGCGCAATGGGTGATCGGCTGGCAGTGGCTCTACTTCAAACACGTCCAGCCCGGCACCGGCGATCTGCCCTGTTTGCAGCGCCTCAACCAACGCTTGTTGATCGACAATTGCCGCGCGTGAGGTGTTGATCAGGAATGCACTGGTTTTCATCTGCGCCAGCGCCTGGCGGTCGATCAGCCCACGGCTGCGATCGCATAACACCAGATGGACCGAAACAAAGTCACTCGCTGCCAACAGCACCTGTTTTGACTCGGCAAGTTGCACACCGAATTCCTGTGCCCTTTCAGCCGTCAGATTTTGGCTCCAGGCCACGACGTTCATACCAAACGCCTGTGCCACCTTTGCCATCTGGCCGCCGATCTTGCCCAGCCCCAGTAAGCCTAACGTTTTGCCATGCAAGGTGATGCCAACATGTTGCTGCCAAGGCCCGTTGGCACGCAATCCGCTGCTTTCAGCCACCAGATGCTTGGCCAAACCGAGGATGAGCGCCCAGGTCAGTTCCATCGGTGCTTCAGAACCGCTGGCGGTGCCACAAACGGTAATCCCTTGCCGGGTTGCCGCTGGCAGATCGATCGAAGCGTTGCGCATGCCTGAGGTGATCAGCAATTGCAGTTTTGGCAAACGGGCAAGCAATGCGGCGGTGAACGGCGAACGTTCTCGCATAATCACCACGATCTCGCAGTCGTTGATGCGGCTCACCAGTTGGTCTTCATCGTCAATATGCTCACACAGGGAGAAGACCTCGACCTGCTCGCCAAGGACGGACCAATCCGCCATCGTCAGCGCTACACCTTGGTAATCATCAAGAATTGCACACTTCAATTTCATCTGGACCTCCGGAAACAGGCGAAAAAAAACCGCCAATCAATGGCGGTTCAGTATAGATCATCAATCGAGGATCACTCAGACGGTTTACGGCTATGCGGACGGCGCGATGGAGCACCTGAACGTGGTTTGCCGTCACCCTGCGGGCGAGCACTGCCGCCGCCGCGATTTTCACGCTGACCGCCGCCATTGCCACTACGCTGGCCGCCACCGTTACCGGTACGCGGAGCGCCGCCGCCGTTGCCACGTGGAGCACCACGGCCACCACCAGCCTGACGGCCATTGATGATCGGTTCGGCTTTGATGCTTGGGTCCGGTTCATAGCCTGGCAGCGCAATGCGTGGAATTTCACGCTTGAGCAGGCGCTCAATATCACGCAGCAGTTTGTGTTCATCCACGCAGACCAACGAGATCGCCTCACCGGTACGTTCGGCACGGCCAGTACGGCCAATGCGGTGAACGTAATCTTCCGGTACGTTTGGCAGTTCGTAGTTCACCACGTGTGGCAACTGATCGATATCCAGGCCGCGCGCAGCGATGTCGGTAGCTACCAGCACACGGATTTTGCCGTCTTTAAAGTCGGCCAGTGCGCGGGTACGTGCGCCCTGGCTTTTATTGCCGTGGATGGCCGCAGCGGTGATACCATCTTTATTCAGTTGTTCAGCCAAATGGTTGGCACCGTGCTTGGTACGGTTAAATACCAGCACCTGCTTCCAGTCACCTTCGCCGATCATCTGGGAAAGCAGTTCACGCTTACGCTTCTTATCGACAAAGTGAACGCTCTGTTCAATTTGCTCAGATGCGGTGTTGCGGCGAGCCACTTCTACCGAGGCCGGGTTGGTCAGCAGTTTACTGGCCAGCCCTTTGATCTCATCGGAGAAGGTCGCGGAGAACAGCAGGTTCTGACGCTTGGCAGGCAGCTTGGACAGCACGCGGCGGATATCATGGATAAAGCCCATATCCAGCATGCGGTCGGCTTCGTCCAGCACCAGAATTTCAATTTTGGACAGATCAACCGCGTTCTGATGTTCCAGATCCAGCAGGCGACCCGGCGTTGCCACCAGGATGTCAACGCCGCCGCGCAGCTTCATCATCTGCGGGTTGATGCTCACACCACCAAACACCACCAGCGAACGCAGGCGCAGGTGTTTGCTGTAAGCCTCAACGTTTTCACCGATTTGTGCAGCCAGTTCACGGGTTGGCGTCAGGATCAACGCGCGCACCGGACGACGGCCTTTGATTGGGTGATCGTGTTTGCTCAGCAGCTGTAATAGCGGCAAGGTAAAACCAGCTGTTTTACCGGTGCCGGTCTGGGCGCTGGCCATCAGGTCACGGCCTGCCAATACCACCGGGATTGCCTGGCGTTGAATTGGCGTAGGTTCGCGATAGCCCTGTTCTTCAACAGCGCGCAGAATTTCAGCACTTAAGCCGAGGGTTTCAAATGACATAGTAGAGAAAAACTCCAGATCCCCCCTAACCTAAACAAATGTTCGGTGCAGTTTCCGGGAGGATTATCAGACGGGGCATAAGGAGGTACTCGCACTTTTTTGCGGCACATCCTCGGCATGACCTCGAGGGATTGGCACAAACTGCAGTGCACCAAGCGCGAGAGTGTAGCAGAAATCGAACAAGAAAAGGCAATTTTACGTGTTCACAGCACTTTTCGCCGAGCAAGCTCACGGAAAAGCAAAATGTTCTGGCCTGTGGTTTACATTTTAGCCCGCCCGGCCTAAAGTTAATCATATGATTGATTAACTTTTTGGGTCAACCTATGTCCTCTGCAGAAAACCCGCCACTAAGCCCTCTCAAACGGGGTGAGCAAGCGCGCCAACAACTGCTCACCGCCGCGATTGAAGTGTTCGGCGAATATGGCCTTTCGGGTGCCACCACGCGGCAAATCGCCCAGCGTGCCGGGCAGAACATCGCCGCTATCACCTATTATTTCAACTCGAAAGAGGGGTTATATCTGGCGGTAGCCCAGTGGATTGCCGACTTTATCCAGCAAAGCTTCCGCCCACTGAGCAAAGAAATCGAACGTTTCTATCAACTGCCCGCGGAGCAACGCCAGCCGGAGCGTTATCTCTACCATCTCAAAAGCGGGTTGCTGGCCTTTAGCCAACTGATGACCGAGCCCCACACGCTCAACCTGAGCAAGATTATGTCTCGCGAACAGCTTTCGCCAACCGATGCTTATCCGCTGATCCACCAGCAAGTGATAGCCCCGTTGCATCACTTACTGTGTCGCCTGTTAGCGGGCTACACCGGCATCGATGAGCGTTCCACCAAAATCGTCTTGCATACCCATGCGCTGATCGGTGAGGTTCTGGCATTCCGCGTTGGCCGGGAAACTTTGCTACGCCAGGCAGGCTGGCATCAGATCGCGGCAGAAGAAGCCGAGCAAATTAGCGAGGTGCTGGCCGAACATATCGACATTCTGGTTAACGGGCTACGCCAGCGTTACGCCGTCTAACTTTCCGTCTTGCGAGTAAGGAACATTATGAACAAGAAAAGAGTTGCCATTGTGGGTATAGCGATCGTGCTGATCGCCGCTGCGGCCTACGGTTTCTGGTCTTACCAACGCCAGCAGGACAAGCCTTTGACGCTGTATGGCAATGTAGATATCCGCACGGTCAACCTGGGTTTCCGCGTTAATGGCCGGTTGGCCTCACTGGCGGTAGACGAAGGGGACAGCGTGCAACAGGGGCAGCTGCTGGGCAAACTGGACGATGCCCCTTACCAGAACGCGTTGCTACAGGCACAGGCCAACGTTGCCAGCGCCAAAGCCAAACTGGATTTATTGCAGGCAGGCTACCGCAACGAGGAGATTGCTCAGGTACGATCCGAAGTGGCGCAACGGCAGTCGGCCTTCAGTTATGCCGACAGCTTCTTCCAACGTCAGCAGGGGCTATGGGCGAAAAAGGCCACCTCTGCCAACGCCCTGGAAGATGCCCGCACCGCGCGTAATCAGGCGCAGGCAAATTTGCAGGCGTCGAAAGACAAACTGTCGCAATACCTGACCGGTAACCGCCCACAGGAAATCGAACAGGCCAAAGCCAATCTGGCACTAGCCGAGGCAGCACTGGCGCAAGCCCAGTTGGATCTGCATGACACCACCCTGCTCTCACCGTCCGTTGGTACGGTAATGACGCGAGCCGTGGAGCCAGGCACCATGCTCAGCGCTGGCAGCACAGTGTTTACCCTATCGTTGACGCGGCCGGTATGGGTTCGTGCCTACATCAATGAAGCCAGCCTGGGTAGCGCTACGCCAGGTACCGAAGTCTTGATCGAGACCGACAGCCGCCCTGGCAAGCCTTATCACGGCAAGATCGGCTTTGTTTCCCCCACCGCGGAGTTCACTCCCAAAAGCGTAGAAACGCCAGATTTGCGTACCGATCTGGTCTACCGCCTGCGGATCATCGTCAACGATGCCGATGATGCCTTGCGTCAGGGGATGCCGGTTACCGTCCATTTCACACAACCGTAAGGAACCGTGATGGCACAGGCACATACGATTGAACTGGTGGCGTTGGAAAAACGCTTTCCATCACTCGATAAACCAGCGGTAGCCAGCCTGACGATCACGTTGCGCAGTGGCGCGGTGACCGGGCTGGTTGGCCCCGATGGCGCGGGCAAAACTACCCTGCTGCGCATGTTGGCAGGTTTGCTGCTCCCCAGCAGCGGCAAGCTGACCGTCGCCGGGTTGGATCCGATCGCACAGGATCGCCAGTTGCACGCCATTCTCGGTTACATGCCGCAAAAGTTTGGGCTGTATGAAGATCTGACGGTGATGGAAAATCTCACGCTTTATGCCGATCTGCGCGGAGTCACCGGCGATCTGCGTAAGCAAACCTTTGAGCGGTTGCTGACGTTTACCGATCTGACCCGCTTTACCGAACGTCTGGCGGGTAAGCTTTCCGGCGGGATGAAGCAAAAGCTAGGGCTGGCCTGTACGCTGCTTGGTCAACCTCAGGTGCTGCTGCTGGATGAGCCCGGCGTCGGCGTCGATCCCATTTCACGTCGTGAATTGTGGCGAATGGTGCATGAGCTGGCCAACGACGGCATGCTGATCCTGTGGAGTACCTCCTATCTAGACGAAGCTGAGCAGTGCCGCGAAGTGCTGCTGATGAACGAAGGTGAGTTGCTGTTCAGCGGCGCGCCACAGGATCTTACCCAGCACATGGCTGGCCGTACCATTTTGATCGACACCCCAGCCGGTAGCCACCGATCGCTGTTGCAGCGGGCGATCTGCCTGCCTGCGGTTAGCGACGGTGTGATCCAGGGGAAATATCTGCGGCTGATCCTCAAGCCGGGTGAAGATCACCAGCAGGTATTGCGGGATCTGGATCTGCCACAGGCCGAATTAACCGAGGCCGAACCGCGTTTTGAGGATGCGTTTATCGATCTGCTGGGCGGCGGCCCGAACAGCAAATCCGCCCTGGCCGAGATCATGCCTACGGTAACGGGCGACAACTCGGAAACGGTGATCGAAGCACAGGGGTTGACCAAAAAATTCGGCGACTTTGCGGCCACCGATCATGTGGATTTCAAGGTGCAGCGCGGCGAGATTTTTGGCCTGCTTGGCCCCAACGGCGCGGGCAAATCCACCACCTTCAAGATGATGTGTGGCCTGCTGGTACCTAGCGATGGCAAAGCGCTGGTGCTCGGTATGGATCTAAAAACCAGCTCCGGCAAAGCGCGCCAGCATCTGGGCTATATGGCGCAGAAATTTTCGCTGTATGGCAACCTGACGGTGGCCCAGAACCTGAAGTTTTTCTCTGGCGTTTATGGGCTAAGCGGTAAGAGCCAGCGCGATAAAATCGAGGAGATGTCTCGCGCCTTCAACTTCGCCCCGATCCTCAACCAAACGCCGGATTCGCTGCCGCTCGGTTTCAAACAGCGGCTGGCGCTGGCCTGCGCGCTGATGCATGAGCCAGATATTCTGTTTCTTGATGAGCCCACCTCGGGCGTCGATCCCCTGACCCGGCGCGAGTTCTGGCTGCACATCAACGGCATGGTGGATAAAGGCGTGACGGTGATGGTCACCACCCACTTTATGGATGAAGCGGAATACTGCGATCGTATCGGCCTGGTGTATCGCGGCAAAATTATCGCTGCCGGTACGCCAGACGATCTCAAACAGCAGATAGCCAGCGAGCAAAACCCCAACCCTTCGATGGAAGAAGCGTTTATCGAACTGGTGCAGGGTTACGATCGGGAGGAGACTGCATGAACAGCGACAACGGCTTTTCCTGGCGGCGGCTGCGGGCGTTGTGCCTGAAAGAAACCCGGCAGATATTGCGCGATCCCAGCAGCGGACTGATTGCCTTCGTCATTCCGTTGATGCTGCTGTTTATCTTTGGCTACGGCATCAATCTGGATTCCAGCAAGCTACGGCTGGGGATCCTGATGGAGCAGCAAAGCGAAGAGGCTCGCGATCTGGCCAATGCCTTTATCGGCTCGCCCTATATTGAACCGACCGTCAGCGATAACCGCCAGCAGCTGATCCAGATGATGCAGGCTGGCAGCATCCGCGGCCTGGTAGTGATCCCCAGCGATTTTGCCGAGCATTTGGCAAGGCCCAACGACCGTGCTCCGTTGCAGGTCATTACTGACGGCAGCGAGCCCAATACCGCCAACTTTGTGCAAGGCTATACCCAGGGGATCTGGCAAATCTGGCAGCAACAGCGCGCCACCGATCTGGGGCGTGATGACAAGCCACTGATTGAAGTCCAGATGCGCTACTGGTTTAACCCGGCGGCCATCAGCCAGCACTTTATTATTCCGGGGGCCATCACCATTATCATGACGGTGATCGGTGCCATTCTGACCTCGTTGGTGATCGCCCGCGAATGGGAGCGTGGCACCATGGAGGCACTGCTTTCCACCCAGGTCACACGCAGCGAGCTGCTGCTGTCCAAGCTGGTGCCGTACTATTTCCTGGGCATGATCGCCATGGTGCTGTGTATGGTGGTTTCGGTATTTGTACTCGGCGTGCCCTACCGTGGCTCCCTGCTGCTGCTGTTCGTGATCAGTAGCCTGTTCCTGGCCAGCACGCTCGGCATGGGGCTGTTAATCTCGACCATCACCCGCAACCAGTTTAACGCGGCAATGGTAGCCCTGAACGCCGCCTTTTTACCTTCAATTATGCTGTCTGGATTTATCTTCCAGATCGACAGTATGCCCGCCGTGGTGCGTGCGGTGACCTATATCATTCCGGCGCGCTACTTTGTCAGCACGCTGCAAACACTGTTCCTGGCGGGCAACATCGGCACCGTGTTGGTGATTAACCTGCTGTTTTTGATCGCCTCGGCGGTGGTGTTTATCGGCCTGACGGCCTGGAAAACCCAGCGGCGGCTGGATTAAGGGGAAGCCATGTTTCACCGTCTCTGGACGTTGATCGTTAAAGAAATGCAGTCGTTGCTGCGCGATCCGCAGACCCGCGCGATCCTGATTATGCCGGTGTTGTTGCAGGTGGTGTTGTTCCCGTTCGCCGCCACGCTGGAAGTCACCAACGCCACCATCGCGGTGTACAGTGAGGACAGCGGCCAGCACTCCATTGAGCTGACTCAGCGCCTCGCCAAAGCCAAAGCCTTTTCTCACGTGCTGTTGTTACGCAGCCCGCAGGAGATTAGAACCACCATTGATAATCAGAAGGCGCTGCTGCTGGTCCGCTTCCCGGCCAACTTCTCACGGGATATCGCCAGCGGTAATACCGCGCCGTTGCAGTTGATCCTCGATGGTCGTAACTCCAACAGCGCGCAGATCGCCGCCAACTATGTGCAGCAGATCGTGCAAGACTACCAGAATGAGCTGATTGGGCAGCGTACCAAGCCCAACAACAGCGAACTGGTGGTGCGTAACTGGTATAACCCGAATCTGGATTACAAATGGTTCGTGGTGCCTTCGCTGATCGCGATGATCACCACCATCGGCGTACTGATCGTTACCTCACTTTCCGTCGCGCGTGAACGTGAGCAAGGCACGTTAGAGCAGTTATTGGTTTCGCCTTTAACCACCTGGCAGATCTTTATCGGCAAGGCGGTACCGGCCCTGATCATTGCCACCTTCCAGGCTTCGATCGTGTTGTTTATCGGTATCTTTGCCTATCAGATCCCGTTTGCCGGTTCGCTGCTGCTGTTCTATGGCACCATGCTGGTTTACGGGCTGTCTTTGGTGGGCTTCGGGCTGCTGATTTCTTCGCTGTGCGCGACGCAGCAGCAGGCATTTATCGGGGTGTTTGTGTTTATGATGCCGGCGATACTGCTTTCCGGCTATGTCTCGCCAGTGGAGAATATGCCGGTTTGGCTACAGCATCTTACCTGGGCCAACCCTATCCGCCACTTCACCGATATCACCAAGCAGATCTACCTCAAGGATGCCGGGCTCACTATCATCTGGCACAGCCTGTGGCCATTACTGGTGATCACCGCCACCACCGGCAGCGCGGCCTATGCCATGTTCCGGCGCAAGATTGCCTGAATTTCGGGCGTAAAAAAACCGACGGGTGAGGTCGGTTTTTTTACTTTCCGGCACTGAGTTGGTGGCTCTAGCCGGAGTGAGGCAGTCCACATCTAACGTAATCAGTATACGCAGGATTTGATTGATTTTCAAACTACCGCATAGACGATATAATCAGCAGGTTAGCGCTGTTTGCTGCGGAACTCTGGTCTGCGAGGGAAAGTATTCAAGTCCTGGCTGGAGTGACGGGTGGTGCCGGTTCTGGTGCTCTAGCCAGAGTGAAGCAGTCCACATCTAACAATGAAGGGCAACCCCTATAACAGGCAGTGTAAGGGCAAGTAGGGGGCTTTCACTCCATTTATGGAGAAAATGGGTGAAAGCTTTAATCGATAAAGTTCTCATCGTTCTGAAAGCGCTGGTTGCGCTGCTGGAACTGATCCGCCGGTTCATCGATTGATGATGGTGGAAACGTAGCTAAGGCCGGGGAGTTAACCACTCTCCGGCTTTTAATATTTGCGTCTAGGGGATCGCGTTTTATTGGTGACCCAGCCCGTCCCCCCCCTATCCCAAAGGGCGAGGGAGCTTGTACAGCGCTAGAGTTAACTACAGGAGTAAAACTGAGGCACCTTCGGTTCCCTCTCCTGGGGGAGAGGGATTGAGTGAGGGCGCCAACTTTCCGCTTTTAGCGGCGGTTGCCGAAGATACGCAGGAGCATCAGGAACAGGTTGATAAAGTCGAGATACAGCGTCAATGCGCCAACGATAGCGTATTTGCGGAAGCTGTCTTTATCATCGGCATTCAGCTGTTCACCCATCGCTTTCAGTTTCTGGGTGTCATACGCCGTCAGGCCCACAAATACCAGCACGCCGATATAGGTGATTGCCCACATCAGCGCCGGGCTTTTCAGCCAGATGTTCACCAGTGAAGCCAGCACAATACCAATCAGCCCCATAAACAGCATACTACCGAAACCGCTCAAATCGCGTTTGGTCGTGTAGCCGTACAGGCTCATCGCGCCGAACATACCCGCAGTGACCACGAAGGTGCTGGCGATCGAGCTATAGGTGTAGGCAATGAAGATGCTCGATAGCGTTAACCCGGTCAGCGCCGAGTAAAGCATAAATAGCCCAGTGGCCATGGTGCCGCTCAGGCGGTTAACCATGCCGGAAATCACAAACACCAGGCCCAACTGCAGGATAATCAGCCCAAAGAAGGTGATCTGGCTAGAGAAAATAAAGTTGATGATCGCAGGCGTATGCGCTGCATACCAGGAAACAAATGCGGTCAACAGCAAGCCACAGGTCATCCAGCCATACACCTGCGCCATATAAGCCTGAATGCCGCTGTTGGCACGTTCAACGATCGAACCATTACGTGGATATCGGTCCATGACGGTTACCTTTTACATGTGAGCCAAGTTTCGGGGAACTTCCCCTGCCAATAGTAAGCGTATCACAGAAAACGCTACGCGAAACGGGCAAAGGTATTGATTTATTTCCGCTGTTGAGGCGCGATTTACCAACGCTTGGCGGCTTGTTTATCCGTATCGCGAGCCTCTACCCAGCGGTCTCCCTGCCCGGTCGCCTCACGTTTCCAGAAGGGAGCTCGGGTTTTCAGGTAATCCATAATAAATTGTGCCGCCTCAAAGGCCATACTGCGGTGGGCGCTGGTCACGCCGACAAACACAATTTCATCACCAGGAAAGAGATCACCGATACGGTGGATCACCGTTACCCGTTGCAATGGCCAACGGGTTCTTGCCTCTGCAACGATCTCTTCAAGGGCTTTTTCAGTCATGCCAGGGTAATGCTCCAACGACAGCGCGCTGACGTCATCCCCCAGATTGTGATTGCGTACCTTGCCGGTAAAGGTCACCACCGCGCCGTCATCATCACACTGTGCCAGCCACTGGTATTCTTCACCTACGCTAAAAGTTGCCTGGCCAACGCGGATACGAGTATTTTCCACTGTTAACCTCCGGTTACCGGTGGAAAGAAAGCCACTTCATCACCGGCTTGCAGCGGATGCTCTGCGGCCACCAGCGATTGGTTGACCGCCGTCAGCAATTTACCGGGCTCCAGCGCCAGCGCCCAACGATCGCCACGCTCGCACAGCGATTTACGCAGCTCTTCAACCGTAAGATACTGCGCTGGCAGGTTCAGCGTGCTGGTGCCGACCAGTTCACGCACCTGGGCGAAAAACAGAATAGTGATCATAATTCCACCTTAAAATCACCGGACTTGCCGCCGCTTTTTGCCAGCAGCCGCACCGGGCCAATGACCATATCTTTCTGTACCGCTTTGCACATGTCGTAGATGGTGAGCGCGGCCACCGAAGCGGCAGTCAACGCCTCCATTTCAACCCCGGTTTTACCGGTCAAACGGCAGCAGGTTTCGATACGCACGCGGTTAAATTCCGGCTGCGCTTCGAGCTGTACTTCCACCTTGCTCAGCATCAACGGATGGCAAAGGGGGATCAGTTCCCAGGTACGCTTCGCGGCCTGAATACCGGCAATACGCGCCGTGGCGAATACGTCGCCTTTATGGTGGCTGCCGTCGATAATCATCGCCAGCGTTGCCGCCTGCATTTCAACAAAAGCCTCGGCACGGGCTTCACGTACCGTCTCCGCTTTGGCAGAGACATCGACCATATGGGCCTCGCCAGCGGCGTTAATGTGGGTTAGCTGCGTCATGGATTATTTCTTCAAATGGGGTAAGAAGTTGCACGGGCGATGGCGCGCGTCCAACTGTTCTTCAATAATACGTTCCCAGGCGGTACGACAGGCGCGGGTGGAACCCGGCATGGCGAAGATCACCGTCTGGTTGGCAATACCGGCCACCGCGCGGGACTGGAGGGTCGCGGTGCCGATCTCTTCGTATGACACCATGCGGAACAGTTCGCCGAACCCTTCCACTTCACGGTCAAACAGCGGCAATAGCGCTTCTGGCGTATTGTCCCCGGAGGTAAAGCCGGTGCCACCGTTAATCAACACGGCCTGCACGTCATCGCTGGCAATCCATGCGGAAACCTGCGCACGGATCTGATAAATATTGTCTTTGACCAAGGCACGTGCCACTACCTGATGGCCGGTTTCCTGCGCGGCTTCCTGTAGATATTGCCCGGAGGTGTCGTCCACTTCAGTGCGGCGATCCGAAACGGTCAGAATGGCAATCTTTGCCGCAATAAATTCACTGCTGATTTGGCTCATTGTGTGTTGTGCTCCTGCTCATTGGATGCTCGGTTAGACTTGGCGTTGCCCCCTCACCCTAACCCTCTCCCACAGGGAGAGGGGACCGATCGAGCTCATATTAATCATCTGGCGTTCCCCGAGGCTATAGGGGACGTGTTAACCGCCGATAAACGATAAGTTCTGCGTGAGACCGCTATTGCCCTGATGCAGGAAGTGGGTCTGCTTTTTGGTTTGCAGCCCGCTTTGAATGCGCATTTTCAGCTGTTCCAACTGGCCGTCATCCGCCAGCAGATCGCGTAGGGTAATCCCTTGCTCACCAAACAGGCACAGATGCAGATTGCCAATGGCGGAAACCCGAAGGCGGTTGCAACTGGCACAGAAATCTTTTTCGTACGGCATGATCAGCCCAATCTCGCCCTGATAATCCGGGTGGCTGAATACCTGCGCCGGGCCATCACTGCGGCCACGGACTTGGCGCTGCCAGCCCTGCTGCTCCAACTGCAGGCGGATCACTTCGCCAGACACATGGTGCTTGCGGAACAGATCGCTGCCATCGCCGGTTTCCATCAGTTCGATAAACCGCAGTTGGATTGGCCGATCCTTGATCCAGTTAAGGAAGCTGCCCAGTTGCTGGTGATTGACATCACGCATCAGCACCGCATTCACCTTCACCTTGCTGTAACCGGCGGTAAAGGCGGCATCGATGCCCTCCATCACCTGGCGGAACTTGTCCTGGCCGGTGATGGCATGAAACTGGCGTGCATCAAGGCTGTCTACGCTAACGTTAATCGCCGTGAGGCCCGCATCACGCCAACTGGCCACATCACGTGCCAGGCGATAGCCGTTGGTGGTTACAGCCAAGGTTCGGATGGCCGGGTTTTCGCGCACGGCGGCAATAATGTCGGTAAAATCGCGGCGTAAAGAAGGCTCACCGCCGGTCAGGCGTACCTTTTCGGTACCCAGTTCGGCAAAGGCACGGCTGACGCGCCGAATTTCATCCAGAGAGAGGAAGGTCTTGGGGCTGCCGCTCGGTTTATAGCCATCCGGCAGACAGTAGGTGCAACGAAAGTTACACACGTCGGTGATCGACAGGCGCAAATAGTAGAATTTGCGCTCAAAAGCATCAATAAGTTGCGGCACCTGTAACACCTTCCAAATACGGGAGATGCGAGCGTTTCCACTCTGCACCCTGGTGGCTGACTTCGCCACGGCCAAGATACCCTATCGCTCCAAAGAACAACGTAGGTACCAAGGCTAGGAGTTTTGATCCCATCCCCGCTACCTCAAGTAGCCGGAACGAAACCGTGGTTTTCCAGAGAATTCTAGCGCTAAACAGCCGCGATAGCCAATGTGGATTAACGCTATATACTTGTGTATACAGCGAATTTTCACCCTCTCAAGTCTGGATAACCATAATAAACAACCGTTACGCCAGCGAATTGACCAGAATCACGCAAATCGCACTCTTTATCGCGTTTTTGTGTCAAATCCGCTACTTTATGCAGGCAGTCTACCTACCCTGAGTTAAGGAATTTTATGCGCAACCGTACCCTGGCCGATCTTGATCGCGTCGTGGCATTAGGTGGTGGTCACGGTCTTGGCCGTGTGATGTCTTCGCTGTCGTCGTTGGGCTCTCGCCTGACCGGCATTGTCACCACGACCGATAACGGCGGTTCTACCGGCCGCATCCGCCGTTCTGAAGGCGGCATTGCCTGGGGTGACACCCGTAATTGCCTCAATCAGCTGATTACCGAGCCTAGCGTCGCCTCGGCGATGTTTGAATACCGTTTTAGCGGCAACGGCGAGTTGGCGGGGCATAACCTGGGGAATCTGATGCTGAAAGCCTTGGATCACCTGAGCGTGCGCCCACTGGAGGCGATCAATCTGGTTCGTAGTCTGCTAAAGATCGACGCGGCGCTGATCCCGATGTCGGAGCAACCGGTCGATCTGATGGCCCACGATCATGAGGGGCACCAGGTCTACGGTGAAGTCAATATCGATCAACTGAGGATCATGCCGCAAGAGCTGATGCTCTCCCCGCCGGTACACGCCACCCGTGAAGCGGTTGAGGCAATCGCGCAGGCCGATCTGATCCTGATCGGGCCAGGCAGTTTTCTTACCAGCCTGATGCCACTGTTGCTGCTTGAGGATCTGACTCAGGCCCTGCGCCGCAGCAGCGCCAATATGGTGTATATCGGTAACCTGGGCCGCGAGCTGAGCGTCGCCGCAGCCGCACTGACGCTGCAAGACAAACTTGCGCTGATGGAAGAGAAGATCGGCCGTAAAATGATTGACGCGGTGATCGTTGGCCCGGCGGTGGATACCAGCGCCATGCAGGATCGCATTGTGGTGCAACAACCGCTGGAAGCCAGCGATATCCCTTATCGCCACGATCGCCAACTATTACGCCAGGCGCTGGATACCGCGTTGGTGCAGCTAGCTAGCCGCGGTTAATCTTGACCCCGGAGCCAAGGATTATCGCTAACGCTGTCGATGTAGAGATCTTCCACCTGCTTGCGTGCCCACGGGGTGCGGCGCAAGAACTTGAGGCTGGATTTGATGCTCGGATCGCTGCTGAAGCAGTTGATGCGAATACGCTCTGCCAGCCCGTTCCAGCCATATTGGGCTACCAGCTTGTTCAGCAGTTGCTCCAGCGTAATGCCGTGTAACGGGTCTTTGGATGGGGTTGCGGTCATGGCGGCTACTCGTCTCAATACTTGGGGCGCACACCTTAATCAGCAAACGGGCGTACGGCAAGAAAATTTACCGGGGCGTGCATACCACGCCCCTTAAGTTCACTATGATAGCGCGATAAATTGCTCGCGCAGCTGGTGAATTTCATCACGCACCGCAGCAGCCTGTTCGAACTCCAGATTCTGCGCATGAGAATACATCTGTGCCTCCAGCTCCTGGATTTTTTGCTCCAGCGCTTTGGGGGTGAGCAGTTGGTATTGCGCCGCGCTCTCTGCCGCTTTGCCCTTCCCTTTGTGCTTGCCACGGCTGCTTGGTTGCCCAAGCTGCAGAATATCCGAAACCTTCTTGTTCAGGCCCTGAGGTACGATACCGTTGGCTTCGTTATGCGCCTGCTGCTTGGCGCGGCGGCGTTCCGTTTCACCGATCGCCTTGGCCATGGAATCGGTGATCCTGTCGCCATACAGGATCGCTTTACCGTTGAGGTTACGCGCCGCTCGGCCAATGGTCTGGATCAGTGAGCGCTCAGAACGCAGGAACCCTTCCTTATCTGCGTCCAGGATCGCTACCAGCGACACCTCTGGCATGTCCAGGCCTTCCCTTAACAGGTTGATGCCCACCAGCACGTCAAACTCGCCCAGACGCAAATCACGGATGATTTCGACACGTTCTACCGTATCGATATCCGAATGCAGATAACGCACCCGCTCCCCGTGCTCTTCCAGGTATTCTGTCAGGTCTTCTGCCATGCGTTTGGTCAACGTGGTGACCAGTACGCGCTCGTTGATAGCCACGCGCTTGCGGATCTCGGAAAGCAGATCGTCCACCTGAGTGGTCACCGGGCGCACTTCCACGATCGGATCCAGCAGGCCGGTTGGGCGCACCACCTGATCGATAATATCGCCGCCGGATTTCTCCAGCTCATATTTGCCCGGCGTGGCGGACACGTAGATGGTCTGCGGTGCCGCAGCGGCAAACTCTTCAAAACGCATTGGCCGGTTATCCAGCGCCGAAGGCAAGCGGAAGCCGTATTCCACCAGCGTCTCTTTACGCGAGCGGTCGCCTTTGAACATGCCTCCGATCTGCGGGATGGTGACGTGGGATTCATCTACCACCAGCAACCCGTCAGCCGGCAGATAGTCGAACAAGGTTGGCGGTGGCTCGCCCTCACCGCGCCCTGAAAGATAGCGCGAGTAGTTTTCGATACCGGAGCAGTAACCCAGCTCGTTCATCATTTCCAGATCGAACTGGGTACGCTGCGTCAAGCGCTGTTCTTCCAACAGCTTGTTGTTTTCCAGCAGCACTTTGCGCCGCTGAGCCAACTCCACCTTGATCTCTTCCATCGCCTGCACGATACGTTCACGCGGGGTGACGTAGTGAGATTTGGGATAAATGGTAAAGCGTGGCACCACCTGCTCAATCTGGCCGGTTAGCGGATCGAACAGCGACAGGCGTTCGACCTCTTCGTCGAACAGTTCAACGCGCAGCGCCAGCTCATCCGATTCCGCCGGGAAAATGTCGATCACTTCGCCACGCACGCGGAAGGTGGCGCGCTGGAAGGCCTGATCGTTGCGGGTATATTGCAGCTCGGCCAGACGGCGCAGGATCGAACGCTGATCGATGATCATGCCCTTGGTCAGGTGCAACATCATTTTCAGGTACAGATCCGGATCGCCCAGGCCGTAGATCGCGGAAACCGAAGCCACCACTACCACGTCACGCCGTTCTAGCAGCGCTTTGGTGGCCGACAGGCGCATCTGCTCGATATGTTCGTTGACCGAGGCGTCTTTCTCGATAAAGGTATCGGAGCTAGGTACATAGGCTTCTGGCTGATAGTAATCGTAGTAGGAGACAAAATATTCCACCGCATTCTCGGGAAAGAACTCTTTCATCTCGCCATACAGCTGGGCCGCCAGGGTCTTGTTGGGCGCCAGCACCATGGTGGGCCGGTTGAGATCGGCGATCACATTGGCGATGGTAAAGGTTTTACCCGAGCCGGTAACCCCCAGCAGCGTTTGGTGCGCCAGGCCGTCTTCCAGCCCCTCTTCCAACTTTTGGATGGCTTGCGGCTGATCGCCGGCCGGTTTGAATTCGGAATGCAGTTTGAAATGTTTGCTCATATCCCCATCATCTTTCAGGTTTGCGGCCAGACGGTAGCGGCCTAATTATGGAAAGACCGGAAGATTTCCGCCAGTGCCCATGATACTGGATATAAAACCAGCTTCAAGCGGATTTACGCTATTACGGCCGTTAACGGGGCGCGAACGCACCGGCAAGGTGACAATACCATGACATTTTTATTGTCAATCACCCTGTTATCCCCAGAATGCGATACAAATTAACTTTTGGCCCGGATTGCGCTGAAAAACTGCCCATCGACACATTAACGATATACGTTGGCTTGATTTTAATTAACCTGTTGATATTAAATTACTTTAATAAAAAGACGAGAATGCGGACAACCTGCGCACAACCCGCGCCCGCTCTCTGTTCACACCGCTTTTCTAAGTATAATGCACAAGGTTATCCACAGGAATAGTGGATAACTCTCACTACCCCATGGGGGGCGGGAGTTGCGGAAAGAACGCTTTTCCCAATGAAACGTCAACTGAGTCGGTTTTTTAGTTATTTTTTTACAATAATTCTGCTTTGGTTATGCCGATTAATGCTAAAAGCCGTGATAACGAAAACGCTCTTTTCGCTATTTTGCTTTTCAGGGGTTGCAAGTTGCGGCAACAACCTTTAGGGCTTGCACCAACAGCTCGCCGTGCCGCACGGTAACGGTGCAAAAAACGCCCAAGTTAACTTTATTGCGCTGACAGCCCCCTGCATACCGGGCTTAAATCAGTTAACAAAACACTAACAAACCACCTTTTTTGTTGCGCAACACCTGATGGCCTAGGAATTGCATATCCTGGTTCAGGGGCGTTACCTTGCAGAAGAACCGGCAAACTCTGGCGAAAATCGGCCGCAGCCAGCTCGGTTATCTTCGGCGAAAAAGTTCATTGCATACCAAAACCCCCCCCTAGAGCCGCCAAACGACCGGTAGCGGCCATTTTCCAATTTTTAGCCTGAGCCGCGATTAGGGTAATCAGCACAGCATTTGCCACACCCGGGAGAGACACCGCTTGCTGCGGTCAACGTTATCCATACGTGAATATCGGTCTTGGAGGAGATGCCAAATGTTAAGCTTAAGGGCGGTAAACCAATATTATGGGCAACAGCATACGCTGTGGGATGTCAGCCTTGAGTTACCTCGTGGGCAATGCACCCTGTTGCTTGGCCGCAATGGAGTGGGCAAAACCACGCTGATCAATTGCATCATGGGACACCTGCCGATCGTCAGCGGCAGCATGACCTGGCAGTTGGCGGATGAGCCACCGCAAAACCTGTTGCCACAGCCGGTAGAAAACCGGGCGTTACTGGGCATTGGTTACGTGCCACAAGGGCGGCAAATCTTTTCCCAACTGAGCGTTGAAGAGAACCTGCAGGTGGCCTTGCTGGCCGGGCGTGACAAGGTCCGCCGTATGCCACCCATCATTTACAATCTGTTCCCCCGGCTGCAGGCGATGCGTATGCGCCGTGCGGGCGACCTGTGCCAAAGCGAGCAACAGCAGTTGGCATTAGGCCGCGCTCTGATGCTGGAGCCGGAACTGCTGATCCTGGATGAACCCACCGCCGGTATGTCACCTTCCCTGGCGACGGAGATCGGCCAGGTACTCCGTAAGCTGAATCAGGAACTGGGCATGACCATTTTGCTGGTTGAGCACCAACTCCCCTTTGCCCGCCATCTGGCCGACCGCTTCTGCTTGATGGATAAAGGCCGTAACGTGGCCAATGGCACGCTGGGGCAGTTGGATGAGGGGCTGATTGATGCCTATCTGACGGAGTGATTTGGCCCCTCCGTGGGCCATCAGGTTAGGGGTTCAACCTGGTTAAATCGAGATACTGTCCCAATGCCTGCTGTTCTACCTGCGGTAAATGTGGGATCTCGCCCAACAGGGGGGCGGGCAATAGGCGGCAAAGAGTGGCAAGGTACTCTTGATGGCGTTTTCCTGGCGGGGTAACGTCATTGGCGATCCAGCCTGCCAGGGTCAGACCTGACTGTTGGATCGCCAACGCAGTCAACAAAGCATGATTGATGCAGCCAAGCTTGATGCCCACCACCAGGATCACCGGCAGCTGCTCCTGCTGTGCCCAGTCGGCAAAGGTTTCATGCTCAGAAAGTGGAGTGAACCAACCGCCGGCACCCTCTACCAACAGCCAGTCCGCACGTTGTTCAAGATGACGTAAACCGGCGGAAAGCCGTGCCAGCGAGATAGGCCGCCCTTCGGCCTGGCTGACAATATGCGGCGAAGTCGGTTCGGCAAAGGTGTAAGGGTTCACTACGGCGTAATCCAGCGCTACGCTGCTGTTTCTCTGCAGCGACAGCGCATCGCCGTTGCGTAACCCTTCATCGGTCATCTCACTGCCTGACGCCACCGGTTTATAGCCAGCACAGCGCCATCCCGCCGCGCTGGCGGCCTGTAGCAAGGCGCTGCTGGCCACGGTTTTTCCCACTTCGGTGTCGGTTCCGGTAACGAACCAGCGCTTAATCACGATAAATCACTCCATAAACCAAATGATAACTGAGAGGAAACTGCCCGTCCCGGCAAGGATAGGCAGCCTGCAATGCGGCAAGCCGCTGGCGGGAAAGCAGGCCTGCCTCGCGTCCTTGATGCAGGTGAGTCGCACCGATGCCCTTTAGCGATCGCATCAACGTCATCACGTCGGGATAACTGAGCGTTTGCCAATTTGCCGTAAGCTGGTGCCGGTAGGGATGACAGGCGGCGGCGATCTGAGTTGGCGGCAGGAAGTCATTAACATGACGCTCGCCATCGACTTGCTGCCAGGCGTCGCCTAACTCGTGCAAAGCCCCTTGTGCCAAAGTAGAGAACAGGATCAGTCCACCGGGCCGCGTCACCCGATACAACTCAGCCAGCGCCAGAGGCAAATCGCTGCACCACTGCACCACCAGGCTGCTAAAACAGATATCCACCGAGGCGGTCGGCAAAGGGATATGTTCGATATCCCCCAGCAAATAGCGATCCGCCGCTTGCTGCTGACGGGCAAATGCCAGCATGCCCGGAGCCAGATCCAGCGCGCTGACCTGCTTGCCCAGCTCGCGCCAGCGACGGCTGAAATAGCCCGTGCCGCAACCGGCATCCAACACCTGTTGGCCTGGATGAGACAGCCCCATCCCCAGTAAGCGTTCACCAACCTCCCGTTGCAGCACGGCTGCGGTATCGTAGCTCGCCGCTGCCCGGCTGAAGGCCGCCGCCACCGCCTGCTTGTTCACCGTATCAATGGCAGACGTCATGCAATACCTCCAACAAGCGATCGATATCCTGTGGCTGGTGTGCCGCAGTGAGCGTAATGCGTAACCGCGCGCCCCCCGGTGGTACCGTTGGTGGACGGATGGCGCTGACCCACAATCCCTGCTCTCGCAGGCGCTGCGCCAGATCCAGCGCCTGTTGGTTATCCCCCACCAGCAACGGTTGGATAGCGGTATCCGACGCGGTTAGCGTTAACGGCAGACCTGCCACTCCGGCACGAAAATGCTGGATGTGTTTTTGCAGCCGACTACGTAGTTCATCCCCTTGCTGAATACAGCTTAACGCGGCCTGCAAGGCACAGGCTTGAGCGGGCGGCATCGCGGTGCTGTAAATCAGATGGCGGGCGAATTGCAGCAGATATTCCGCCAACGGCTCATCGCAGAGGATCGCCGCTCCGCTGACGCCAAATGCCTTGCCAAAGGTGACGACCAGCACTTCCGGGCGCACACCTTGCTGCCAGCAACTGCCGCGCCCCTGCTCGCCACGTACGCCAATCCCGTGCGCATCATCCACCATCAGCCAGGCACCTGCCTGCTGCGTCAACCGATGTAGTTCGACCAACGGTGCGCTATCCCCGTCCATGCTGAACACCCCTTCGGTGATCGCCAACTGTTGGCCCGCACGGGTTTTTTGCAGCAAGGTGGCCAATGCCTGGGGCTGGTTATGCCGAAAACGCCGCAGTTGCGCCGGTGAGTAAGTGGCCGCTTCCAATATAGAGGCGTGGCAGAGCTTATCCGCCAAAATGCGATCGTCGGCCTGCATCAGGGCAGCCAGCAATGCCTGATTGGCCGCGTAGCCGGAAATAAACAGCAGCGCACGCGGGTAGCCGAGCCACTCCGCCAGTTGCTGCTCCAGCTCATGATGAACATGGCAAAAACCGGTGACGTGGCCGGAACCGCCGCTGCCAACGCCGTAACGCTGCGCCCCCTGCTGCCAGGCGGCAATCACCTCAGGATGTTGGCTCAGGCCCAGATAGTCGTTGCCAGAAAAATTCACATAGCGCTGGCCGTCGAGTTGCAGATAGCGGCCATTACCGCCTTGATTCACCTGACGTTGCCGATAAGCAGCGGCTCCTCGCCGCTCCTCAAGCGCCTGTTCGATCCGTTGCTGCCAGCTCATTACAGCGCCGCGTTGTAGAATTCGGCGGTATCTGCGTGCAGCAACTGCTCGGTCAGCACTTGTTGCTGCTGATTGTCGCCCTGTTCGGTGGCGGTTTGCTGCGGATTCAGGCCCAGCTTGCGGAACAGTCGCAGATCCTTGTCCTCTTCCGGATTAGGCGTGGTCAGCAGTTTGCAGCCATAGAAGATGGAGTTGGCCCCAGCCATAAAGCACATCGCCTGAGTCTGCTCGCTCATCTGTTCACGGCCTGCCGACAGGCGGACGTAGGACGTCGGCATCATGATGCGGGCAATGGCAATGGTGCGGATAAAGTCGAACGGATCGACATCATCATTATCGGCCAATGGCGTACCTTTCACCTTCACCAGCATATTGATCGGTACGCTTTCCGGCGGTTTGGGCAGGTTGGCCAGTTGCACCAACAACCCGGCTCGGTCACGCACCGTTTCGCCCAGCCCGACAATCCCACCGGAGCAGACTTTGATCCCGGCGTTGCGCACCTTATCCAAGGTATCCAGACGTTCCTGATAGCTGCGGGTGGTGATGATGTTGCCGTAGAATTCCGGCGAGGTGTCCAGGTTATGGTTGTAGTAATCCAGCCCCGCTTCGGCCAGCCGTTCGGCCTGCGCGCCATCCAGCGTGCCCAGCGTCATGCAGGTTTCCATCCCCATCGCCTTGACGCCCTGCACCATCTGTTGCAGATAAGGCATATCGCGCTCATGCGGGTTTTTCCAGGCAGCCCCCATACAGAAACGACTCGAACCGGCCGCTTTGGCCTTGCGCGCCGATTCCAGCACCTGTTCCACCTGCATCAGCCGCTCGGATTCCAGGCCGGTTTTATAACGCGAACTTTGCGGGCAGTACTTACAGTCTTCCGGGCAGGCACCGGTTTTGATCGACAGCAGCGTACTGACCTGCACCTGTTGCGGATCAAAATGTTGGCGGTGAATAGTCTGTGCTTCGAACAGCAGTTCGAGTAAGGGTTTATCAAACAGGGCCTGGGCTTGCCCCACTGTCCAGCGAATGCGGTCGGCCATTTACGGCGTCTCCAAAAGGGAAAAAAGTGTCGTCAGTGTAGAGTTTGCGATTATACTGTCAACCATTCTATTAAAATTTGGTTTACGGTTAATGTCTGCTTCTCCCTGCGATATTGAATTCGATCGACGCCACATCTGGCACCCTTACACCTCCATGACCCAGCCCTTGCCTTGCTATCCGGTGGTGTCCGCCAGCGGCGTCGAGCTGCAACTGGACGATGGCCGCCTACTGGTAGATGGCATGTCTTCCTGGTGGGCGGCGATCCACGGTTACAATCATCCACAGTTGAATCAGGCAGCCGTACAGCAGTTGGAAAAAATGTCGCATGTGATGTTCGGTGGCATCACTCATCCTGCCGCTATTGAACTGTGCCGCAAACTGGTAGCGATGACGCCGGAAGCGTTGCAGTGCGTATTCCTGGCAGATTCCGGATCGGTGGCGGTCGAAGTGGCGCTAAAGATGGCGCTGCAATATTGGCAGGCCCGTGGTGAACGGCGGCAGCGCATTCTGACCTTACGCCATGGCTATCATGGTGATACCTTTGGCGCGATGTCGGTCTGCGATCCGGACAACTCCATGCACAGTCTGTATCAGGGCTATTTGGCCACCCACCTGTTTGCCACCGCACCGCAATGCCGTTTTGACCAGCCTTGGGACGAACAGGACATTGCCCCGTTTGCCGAATTACTGGATCAGCACGCCGGGGAAATAGCCGCTGTGATCCTGGAGCCAGTGGTGCAAGGTGCCGGTGGAATGCGCATCTATCATCCAAGCTATCTGCAACGCGTGCGGGAGCTGTGCGATCGCCACCAAATCCTGCTGATTGCCGACGAGATCGCCACCGGTTTTGGCCGCACAGGCAAACTGTTTGCCTGTGAACATGCCGGCGTAGTGCCGGATATTCTTTGCCTGGGCAAAGCGCTGACCGGTGGCTATATGACCCTTTCCGCCACCCTGACCACGCGCCACATAGCAGAAACGATCAGTAACGGAGCCGCAGGCTGCTTTATGCATGGGCCAACCTTTATGGGCAACCCGCTAGCCTGTGCCGTAGCCTGCGCCAACCTGTCCTTGCTCGAGGAAAATCACTGGCAACATCAGGTCGCCGCCATTGAAACACAGCTTAAACAGCAGCTCTTACCGCTGGTGGCATCACCCAAAGTGGCCGACGTGCGGGTGCTTGGGGCGATTGGCGTGGTGGAAATGCATCAGCCGGTGGATGTGGCGTTGCTACAACGTGGCTTTGTCGAACGCGGCGTGTGGATCCGGCCATTCGGTAAACTGATCTACCTGATGCCGCCTTATATCATTACGCCAGAGCAGCTCACCCGGCTGACGGCAGCAATCGCCGTGGCGGTGGAGTAACGGTTTTAAGGTTGTATTGTGGCGGCAAACCGATCTAGCTTAGGGGTTCGGTATTTTAGACAACTGGGAGTCATTATGGCTTTTCGTTTGTACAGCAGCGATCTGCAAGACGGCGCAAAAATGCCTGAACGGCAGGTATTTAACGGCATGGGCTACCATGGGGATAACCTCTCCCCTCATCTGGCCTGGGAAGATGCACCGGCGGGCACCAAGAGCTTTGCCATCACGGTTTACGATCCCGATGCCCCTACCGGCTCCGGCTGGTGGCACTGGGTGGTCGCCAATATCCCGGCAAACGTGCATGAACTGCCGCCAGGTGCGGGTTCCGGCAAACCGGGGCTTCCCGCTGGCGCAGTGCAAACCCGTACCGATTTCGGTAAGGCCGGTTACGGTGGTGCGGCTCCGCCACAGGGTGAAAGCCATCGTTATCAGTTCACCGTGCATGCGTTGGACGTGGAAAGCATTCCAGTGGACGCAGAAGCGAGTGGCGCGATGGTCGGTTTTAACATCCACTTCCATAGCCTTGGCAAAGCGACGTTGACGGTAAAATACAGCTGAGAAACGTTGAGGGGCGAAGCGCTTCGCCCCGATTTTTAACCCATTATTTTGCCAGTACGCTCACCCACATTGGGCCTTTGCCCACCGGGTAACGCGCCAGATCCGTCAGCTCACCGCTGTTTTGGTCAATCTGATACACGCCGATATGACCAGATTTCTGCCCTGCCGCAATCACGAAGCGACCGCTGTGATCGATATTGAAACCGCGTGGCTGCTCTTCTGTGGCATGGTGGCCAACCACCGCAATCTTGCTGCCGTCTTCCGAGACGCTGAACACGGTTAAAATGCTGGCGGTGCGATCGCTGGTATACAGGAAACGACCGTTTGGCGTGAGGTGGATATCCGCCGCCCAGCGGGTGCCGGTGAAATCGGCAGGCATCATGTCCAGGCTTTGCACCAGCGTATATTTACCACCGTTGGCTTCGATAGCGAACACATCTACCGTGCCATCCAGCTCATTGACGCAGTAAGCGAATTTATCGTTACCATGGAATGCCATATGGCGCGGGCCTGCGCCGCTTGCCGTCGCTACCGCCTCTTGGCCGTGTGGCGTCAGTTGGCCCTGTTGGCCCTGTTGGCTCAGATTGAACAGACGGATGCGGTCCTCTTTCAGACATGGCACCAGCAGCAATTGATTGGTCGGGTCAATATTGGCCGAATGCGGCGCGGTCAGGCCATCGATCTGCTGGGTAGGCGCAAGCACTACGCCATCATGGCCAATCGGGCTGATGCTGGCACAGTTGCCGCTGTAAGACGCGGAGAACAGATAACGGCCCTGCAAATCGGTGGAAATATGGGTTGGGCTGCCTGGCAGTGGTGCCATCCCTGCCTCATGCAGCGTGCCATCTTCCGCGATACGGTAGCTGACAATGCCAAACGCCGGACGTACCCCAACATACAGATGAGTCTTGTCCGGGTGGATCGCCATCGGCTGCACCTGCCCCGCGACCTCGACCGTTTGCAGCAGCGCCAGTGCGCCCTTGTCGTCTAACTGCCATACGTGGATCTGCTGGCTCTCCGGGCTGGCGACATAAACGATTTGCTTCATTTGCTCTCCTTAATGAGAAAGGGTAACCGGTTTCAGTTTGTTCTAGCTTACGCGACATTTGTGACATGGCAACCCTGGCAGGTTACGCAGTTTTATCGAACGGTTATCCGGTGTACCATCGAGGTAATTTTCTTGCTAACTATAATGAGACCGCTATGAGCTACCGTGTTATTGCCCTCGATTTAGACGGCACTTTGCTAGACAACCAGAAACGTATCTTACCGCAGTCGCTGGCGGCGCTGGAGGAAGCCCGCGCCGCCGGGGTGAAAGTCGTAGTGGTCACCGGCCGTCATCACGTGGCTATCCACCCGTTCTATCAGGCGCTGCAAATCGATACGCCAGCCATTTGTTGTAACGGCACCTATCTGTACGACTTCCAGCAGAAAAAGGTACTGGCGTCCGATCCGTTGGCAAAAGAGCAGGCCAAGCAGGTACTGCAACTGCTCAAGCAAAACGCTATTCACGGCCTGATGTATGTGGACGACGCCATGCTGTATCAGGAAACAAGCGGTCATGTGATCCGTTCGCTGGCTTGGTCTGAGACTTTGCCGGTAGCCCAGCGCCCAACGTTGTTGCAGGTCAACAGCCTGATGCAGGCGGCGGATGACGCGCAGGCCATCTGGAAGTTTGCCACTTCACATAGCGATCTCCCAGCGCTGCGCAGCTTTGCCGAAATGGTAGAAAAAGAACTGGGCCTGGCCTGTGAATGGTCCTGGCACGATCAGGTGGACATTGCCAAAGGCGGTAACAGCAAGGGTAAACGCCTGCAGCAGTGGGTGGAGTCACAGGGGTTGAGCATGGATCAGGTGGTCGCCTTTGGTGACAACTACAACGACCTGAGCATGCTTGAGGCCGTTGGGCTGGGCGTTGCCATGGGTAATGCCGATAATGCCATCAAGGAACGTGCAGACCTGGTGATTGCCGATCACCTGCAGCCAGGTATTGCCGAAGTGATCCGTTCTCGTGTGCTGAATTAACAAAAACGACCCCTCACCCTAACCCTCTCCCACAGGGAGAGGGAACCGATCGAGTGGGCTAAAAGTATCGTAATCCTTCATGATCACCTGCTGATTCACCTTGGATGAAGGTGCGATCGCAGTTGCTGAAATGACCTATTTACTACCAAAAGAGGATCGTGACTCTTCATGAGTACCCGTTGATTCACCTTGGTTGCAGGAGCGATCTCCATTGCTAAGATCATCTCTTTACTTCCAAAAGAGCAGGGGCTAATAGCTCCCTCTCCCTGTGGGAGAGGGTTGGGGTGAGGGGCCATCGCGGCTGATCGACACGCTCTTGACCTGTGCATACAGCCACTGACCGGGCCTGATAGCCAGATCGTCACGTGCCCATGGGGTGATGCGCGCCCAGAGGATGTTTTCCCCGACCATCAGCTTCACTTCAACCTGCCCTGCCACATCCAGACACTCCGCCACCTTGGCGGGCAAAATATTACGAATGCTGCTGTTGGCTGGCGGTTGCAGCACTAAAGAAACGTCGGCAGCGTTGATACGAATACGCATCTGGCTACCGACCGGCGCTTCAATACCGCCGACCCACAGCCGCTGATCGCCCAGTGCCAGCGCGGTCATGGCATAGCGCGGGTGATGTTCAATCACGCTCACGCTCAACACGCTGCTCTGATCTTCTCGCTGTAGCCAAGGCCGCAGCGCGCTGCTGGCCCAAACCTCCTCCAACCCGCCGTACGCACGCACCTGGCCGTGATCCAATACCATCACCTGCTCTGCCAGGCGCAAGATCTCGTCCATGCTGTGGCTGACATAGAGAATGGGGATATTGACGTCCTGCGCCAGCCGCTCCAGATATGGTAGCAGCTCACGCTTGCGTGGCATATCGAGCGAGGCCAGCGGTTCATCCATCAGCAACAGTTCCGGCGCGGTCAACAGCGCCCGACCAATCGCGACACGCTGTTTCTCTCCGCCGGACAGGGTCAAAGGCAAACGGTTCAGCAACGGCGCAATCCCCAACAGCTCGACAATGCTGTCAAACTGGCCGCGCATACTGGCCGCCATGCCGTATTGCAAGTTGCCGCGAACGCGATAATGCGGGAACAGGCGCGCATCCTGGAAAACATAGCCAACACGGCGCTTTTCAGGTGGCAGACAGACACCACTGGCGGTATCTACCAGTGTGCGGCCATTAAGCACAATACGCCCCTGCTGCACCAGCGTCAGGCCGCCGATAGCATTGATCAAGGAAGTTTTACCGGCCCCGGAAAGCCCGAAGATCGCGGTGATCCCCTGAGCCGGCAGATTAGCCTGCACGTTGAGATTGAGATCGCCAAGCTGCTGGGAGAAATCCAGTTCTAACATCTATAAGCCCATACGCTTGCGGCCCCAGCGGGCCAGCCATTCGGAAACCATCAGGGCAGCCAGGGCCAGCACGATGGCAATCACGCACAAACGCGCTGCCGCCGCCTCGGCCCCTGGCGTTTCGATCAGGGTGTACATTGCCAGCGGGATGGTACGGGTTTCACCAGGGATATTGGAAACAAAGGTGATGGTGGCGCCAAACTCGCCCAAAGAGCGGGCAAAGGCCAGCACCACGCCAACGATCACACCGGGAAGCGAAAGCGGTAAGGTGATGGTGAAAAATACCCGCCACGGGTTGGCACCCAGGGTACGGGCCGCCTGTTCCAAGCGGATATCTACCGCTTCCAGCGACATGCGGATAGCACGTACCATCAGCGGGAATGCCACCACCGCCGAAGCCAGGGCGGCACCGCGCCAGCTGAAACTGAAGCTGAAACCAAACCAGTTATATAACCATTCGCCGATAAAGCCGCGCCGCCCCATGGCAATCAGCAGCAGATAGCCCACCACCACCGGTGGCAAGACTAACGGCAGATGAACAATGCTATCCAACAACGATTTACCGGGGAAATTGCAGCGAACCAGGATCCAGGCCATTAAAATACCCAGCGGCAAACTGCAGATCACCGCCAGGCTGGAGACTTTCAGGCTCAGTTCGACCGCCTGCCATTCATACTCACTTAATATCATTTACGCGGGGTGAATCCATAACGTTCGAAGATAGCCGCAGCGGCCGGAGTCGTCAGGTAATCGTAGAAAGCCGTCACGGCTGGCGTCTGGTGATCTTTAACGATGGCCATTGGATACTCAACCGGCTTGTGGCTGTCTTCCGGGAAGATGGCAATCACTTTGACCTTGTCGCTGGCCACGGCGTCCGAGCCGTAAACGATACCCAGCGGGGCTTCTTCGCGCTCAACCATGGCCATAGCGCTGCGCACGTTATTGGCCCGCGCCAGCTGAGGTTCCAGCGTGGTCCATGCCCCCAGGTTCTGCAACGCTTCTTTGGCGTAGATGCCCGCAGGAACATGATCCGGATCGCCTACGGACAGGCGGCCACCGTTGAGCAATTTGGCCCAGTCGGTTTGCTTGTTGATAGTGATTTTATCTTGTTTGGCCGATTTGGCGGCGATCAGCACCAGTTCGTTGCCTAGCAGAGTATAACGAGTGTCTTTCACTATCTGCTGCTTATCGATGGCGTAATCCATCCATTGCTGATCGGCAGAGATAAACATATCCGCAGGCGCCCCTTGCTCAATCTGGCGTGCCAGCGTTGAGGAGGAAGCAAAAGAGGAGACGACTTCGACGTCTTTGCCTTTCTGGTATTCGGTGGCGATATCTTGTAAGGCGTTGGTCAGCGAGGCTGCGGCAAACACGGTGATTTTCTCCGCCGCAGAAACCTGTGCCACCAGCCCGCAAGCCAATGCCACACCGCCAACCCAGTTAATCCATTGCTGTTTCATTGTTTTCTCCGCAAGTTAACCATCATCACATCGCTATGTAAAAAATAATATAACGCAGCGAGAACGATTGTCATGCGGTTTATCGGCAAAGCGAGAGATAACTTGAGAAATACCCGCCAAGAGAGCTCGGCGGGCATTTGGGAGGGGGATTAGCTGCGGTTTTCTTTAGGATGGCCAACTTTGGAGAAGATGTTGAACACCTCGCCCAAGCCATAAATCAAGCCTAAAATAATGGCCATCACTACCGGCACCATGACCACGGCAAACAACAGACTTTTCAATAATTCTAACATCGTAGCCTCACTTGACTGCTTTAAACCGCTGCGTAGGCTTCACTGTAAACCAAAACGCAGGCGAAAACGCGGTTATTTTACCGACTGCGGGAAATTTGTAACCGGCTAAACGTGCTCAGTTGGCGCTTTGCGGCAAATCGGCGACAATAGCCTGACTTACTGCCTTATAAGGACCCATCATGCAGGCCGAGATCCTCCTTACCTTAAAGCTGCAGCAGAAACTGTTCGCTGACCCACGCCGCATCGCGCTGCTCAAGCAAGTGGTGCATACCGGCTCGATCAGCCAGGGAGCCAAACTGGCGGGGATCAGCTACAAAAGCGCCTGGGATGCCATCAACGAGATGAATCAGCTGGCCGAGCAGACGGTGGTCGAACGCGCTACCGGCGGCAAAGGCGGCGGCGGCGCGCAGGTGACCCGTTATGGCCTGCGGCTGATCCAACTTTACGATCTGCTGGGCCAAATCCAGCAGAAGGCCTTTAACGTGTTGCAGCAGGACTCTCTGCCGTTGGACAGCCTGTTGGCCGCCATCGCCCGTTTTTCCTTGCAGACCAGCGCCCGCAACCAGTTTTTCGGCACCGTGATTGAACGCGACCATCAGCAGGTCCAACAGCATATCAGCCTGCTGCTGGCCGACGGCAACACCCGCCTGACCGCTGCCGTGACTCAGCAAAGCGCCGACCGGCTACAGTTGACGCCGGGCAAAGAGGTGTTAGCCCTGATTAAAGCGCCTTGGGTGAAACTCAGTACCGATCCGGCTTCGACCGGCCTGGCCGATAATGCGCTGCCGGGAAGCGTAGCCAGTATTCAGCCTGGTAGCGATCACAGTGAGGTTCTGGTCACGCTTAACGGCGGAGAAACGCTATGCGCCACCGTCAGCAACCAGGAACTGGCACAGTTGAAACTGAGCGTCGGCACGCCGGTACACGCCTTGTTCAATGCCGATCGGGTGATTGTCGCGACGTTGTGTTAAACGCAACGTCACGTTGCAGTATTGCCGATTGACATCTTTTCCGCTAGCGCCTATTTCTAAGGAAATTAATTGCAGAATAGGGAACATAGGATGTCGTCGTTGCACATTTCGCAAGGTTCATTTCGTCTAAGCGATACCCGCACGCTGGAGCTGGATCGGCTTGATATTCAGTCCGGCGATAGCTGGGCATTCGTCGGGGCTAACGGCAGCGGGAAATCCGCGCTGGCCCGGGCGCTGGCCGGTGAGCTGACGTTGCTGAAAGGCGAACGCCACAGTGATTTTCGTCAAGTAGTGCGGCTCTCCTTTGAGCAGTTGCAAAAGCTGGTCAGCGACGAATGGCAACGCAACAATACCGACCTGCTTAGCCAGGACGAAGACGACACCGGGCGCACGACGGCGGAAATCATTCAGGAAGAGCTCAACGATCCCGCTCGCTGCACACAGTTGGCTGAGCAGTTTGGTATCACGCCGCTGCTTACGCGCCGTTTCAAATATCTCTCTACCGGTGAGACCCGCAAAACTCTGCTGTGCCGTGCCCTGATGGCCCAGCCCGATTTATTGATCCTCGATGAGCCGTTCGACGGGCTGGACGTCAATTCACGCGCTCAGCTCGCCACTCTGCTTGGCGAACTTTCACAGCAAGGTTATACCGTGGTCCTGGTGCTCAACCGGTTTGATGAAATCCCAGACTTCATTGAGCAGGTCGGCGTACTGGCCGATTGCACCCTCACCAGCCAGGGGCCACGGCAACAGGTGATGGCCGATGCGCTAGTCGCCCAACTGGCGCACAGTGAAAATCTCAACGGCTTGACGCTGCCAGAAACCGAAGATCCCACACAGGTCATCAGGCTGCCGGACGATCGGCCACTGATCGTTCTGCGTGATGGCGTAGTCAGCTACAACGATCGCCCCATCCTCAACCAACTCAGTTGGCAGGTTAACCCCGGTGAAAACTGGCAGATCGTCGGCCCGAACGGGGCGGGAAAATCCACCCTGCTCAGCCTGATCACCGGCGATCATCCGCAAGGCTACAGCAACGATCTGACGCTGTTTGGCCGCCGACGCGGTAGTGGAGAAACCATCTGGGATATCAAACGCCATATCGGCTACGTCAGCAGCAGCCTGCACCTGGACTATCGGGTCAGCTCCAGCGTGCGTAACGTGATCCTGTCCGGTTTCTTTGATTCGATCGGTATTTATCAGGCAGTTTCCGATCGTCAGCATCAGTTGACCTCACAATGGCTGGCGCTGCTCGGGCTTGGCGCTATGGGCGATGCTCCCTTCCATAGCCTGTCCTGGGGCCAGCAACGCCTGGCGCTGATCGCCCGGGCATTAGTCAAACATCCGGCGCTGCTGATCCTCGATGAGCCACTGCAAGGCCTGGATCCGCTAAACCGCCAATTGGTAAGGCGCTTCGTAGATGTGTTGATCCAACAGGGCTCAACCCAGTTGCTGTTTGTTTCACACCACGCAGAAGACGCGCCGCAATGTATCACCCACCGTTTCTCCTTCATCCCTGAAGGCGATGGCTACCGCTATCAGCAAGACGTCCTGGCTTAACATACTCGGGGGTGAGTGCTACAGCGCTCATCCTGAGGACATATCCGGCAACACTTCCTCCACTACGCATCACATTTGGCCTTTTATCCTTAAAGGGTACAGAAACGTTTTTGGAGAAGGTATGTCCGCCGCGCTGATTATGATTGACCTGATTGAAGATCTGGCTGGCCCTAAAGGGCGGGCGAATCACTGCCACGAACAGCTCGTAACGCGTGATGTGATCGCGCACGTCAATGCTGCTGCGGCCTACGCGCGGGTGCGTAAAATCCCGGTGATTTGGTTGCGCACCGGTTTTGCCGACAATTACCACGATATTCCCCGACACTCGCCGCTGTTCAATCAGCTCAAACATATCGGCGCACTGCGTTTAAGTAACGGGGGATGCCATTGGCTGGCCGGTCTGGAGGTAAAAACCGAGGATCTGTGCCTGGAAAAGAAAGGGCTCAGCGCGTTTGCCGGTAACAATTTGTTAGCCTGGTTACAGCAGCACCGCTGCCACCACCTGTTATTGGGCGGTATCAGCACCCCGCTTGCCATTGAGAGTACCGCCCGACAGGCGCACGATGCAGGCTTACAGGTAACGGTGCTACAAGATCTGTGCGCCGCCCCAACGGAAGAGATCCACCAGCAGAGCCTGGAGACCTTGCAGAACCTTGGGGAGGTTATGCGTTCGCAGGCGTGGATGCGCGGTTAAAACCACGACACCATCAGTTTGAGACAGGAGGGAGTCATGCAGCACAATTAGAAACAGCTAGTTAGCCGTTATAAGCACGATTAACTACTGTCCCGACCTTTATATTCATCCTGTTGTGCTACTATCCCATTTAGTGCTCATTTATATTTAACCAGACATTAACACGCCGGATTTCCGGCATTGAGCGCCGTGTATCTATTTAAAGGGATAGCTATTATGTGGGGCGTACTTTCGGCTTCGTTGTTTTTTTTGCCATTTAACCGGCTGATTGCCTCAGTAGTATTGGCGGCGGCTGCTGCAATGGGGGTTTACCATCATGTCCTGACGCCCGTCGGGCTGGGCTATCTGGCGGTTATCGCCATTGCCATCTGGCTTCATCAACACTATCGCCAGCAGCGCAGCATCGCGCTAGCGCTGGAGGTATTTTTAGTCGCCTGCTCAATCGCTCTGTTTAATCACCTGATACCGGGCTTCAATAACCAATTGATGGTCGATCAGGTCAAAGTGGGCCCGATGAGCTCGCTGTATTCCATGTATTACAACTTCGATAAGGCACTGGTCCCCTTTCTGCTGTTAGCCTGCCTGCCAACGCTATTTAACGCGGGCAAGCCTGACAAACAAGTAGGCGTCAGCGCCTGGCTGATCCTGGTGCTCTGCATACCTGCGGTGCTGCTGTTGGCGGTGGCGCTCGGTGGGCTGAAAGTTGAGCTGCATCTACCCTCCTGGATCCTGGCCTTCATTATGGCCAACCTGTTTTTTGTTTCGATGGCCGAAGAAGCGCTGTTCCGTGGCTATTTGCAGCAGCGTCTGCGCCAGTGGCTGGGTGCCTATCCGGCACTGATTATCACCGCCCTGCTGTTTGGAGCCGCTCACTTTGCCGGTGGCATGTTGATGGTGGCATTTGCCACGCTGGCAGGGGTGATTTATGGCCTGGCCTGGATGTGGAGCGGCCGTCTGTGGGTGCCCATTCTCTTCCACTTTGGGCTAAATCTGGTCCATTTGCTGTTCTTTACCTACCCGGCTTACCAATATTAGTCCCCCTCCAGGCCGGCAGAGTTCTCTGCCGGCCTGTCCAGTGTAATCGCTACCACTTAACCCACCCTGCTGCCTTGCCTACCTCAACCGAATTAAAGCCTCAATCGATGTAAGCGATTCCATTTTTCGCGCTAGATCACCTTTTTCTCACCGCGGCCGTGCTATCTTCTAGCCATTATTTTCCAAAATGCACTCGGCTATAGTCGGTCACGCAGCAGGTGAAAGCGATTACAATTAGCCCCGTCGCTAGATAAAGGAAGCGCAATGCCTGATTTCAATCCTATCGATCATCCACATCGCCGTTTTAATCCCCTTACCGGGCAATGGGTGCTGGTATCTCCGCACCGGGCCAAACGCCCGTGGCAGGGCCAACAGGAATCCCCCGCTCAGGAAACACTGCCAGCACACGATCCCGACTGCTTCCTTTGCCCCGGCAACACGCGCGTAACCGGTGATAAAAACCCTGACTATCCAGGCACCTACGTGTTCACCAATGATTTTGCCGCCCTGATGCAAGATACCCCGCAGGCGCCGGAAAGTGACGATCCGCTGATGCGTTGCCAAAGCGCCCGTGGCACCAGCCGGGTGATCTGCTTCTCCCCCGATCACAGTAAAACGCTACCGCAGCTGACGCTACCCGCACTGGAACAGGTGATCGCCACCTGGCAGGAACAGACCGCCGATCTGGGGCGCAGCTACCCCTGGGTACAGGTGTTTGAAAATAAAGGGGCCGCGATGGGCTGTTCCAATCCTCACCCGCATGGTCAGGTATGGGCCAACAGCTTCTTGCCGAATGAAGCCGAACGAGAAGATCGCCTGCAACAGGAGTATTTCAGCCAGCATCAATCCGCCATGCTGGTGGACTATGCTCAACGCGAGCAGGCCGACGGCAGCCGTACGGTGGTGGAAACCGAGCACTGGTTGGCGGTTGTCCCTTACTGGGCAGCCTGGCCGTTTGAAACGCTGTTGCTGCCAAAAGCGCCGGTACAGCGCCTGACCGACCTTAGTGCAGCACAAAGCCGCGATCTGGCCATTGCGCTGAAGAAACTCACCAGCCGCTATGACAACCTGTTCCAATGCTCTTTCCCTTACTCCATGGGCTGGCACGGCGCGCCCTTCAACCAGGCCGATAACCGCCACTGGCAACTGCATGCCCACTTCTACCCGCCGTTACTGCGCAGCGCCACGGTGCGTAAATTTATGGTGGGCTATGAAATGCTGGCGGAAACCCAACGCGACCTCACCGCAGAACAAGCCGCTGAACGCCTGCGTGCGGTCAGTGATATCCATTACCGCGAAGCCGGAGTGAAATAATGAGTCTGAAGCAACTTACCCAAGCCCTGTTTACCGAACACTTTGGCTACGCACCCACCCTGACGATCCAGGCTCCGGGACGAGTCAATCTGATCGGCGAACACACCGATTACAACGACGGCTTCGTCCTGCCCTGCGCCATTGATTATCAAACCGTGATCAGCGGGGCTCCACGTAACGATCGCAAGATCCGCGTATTGGCCGCCGATTACGAGAACCAGCAGGATCAGTTTTCGCTGGATGAGCCTATCGTCAGCCACGCCAATCTGCGCTGGGCCGACTATGTGCGCGGCGTGGTGAAACACCTGCAGACCCGCGATGCCAATTTTGGCGGTGCCGATCTGGTGATCAGCGGCAACGTCCCGCAGGGCGCCGGGCTCAGCTCTTCCGCCTCACTGGAAGTGGCCGTCGGGCAGGTGTTGCAGGCGCTCTATCAATTGCCGTTGGACGGCGTAGCGCTGGCGCTGAATGGCCAGGAAGCGGAAAACCAGTTTGTCGGCTGCAACTGCGGCATTATGGATCAGCTGATTTCTGCGTTGGGCAAGAAAGATCACGCCCTGCTGATCGACTGCCGCTCTTTGGAAACTCGGGCGGTGCCAATGCCAGCCGATGTCGCCGTGGTGATCATCAACTCCAACGTCAAACGCGGCCTGGTCGACAGCGAATACAACACCCGCCGGCAACAGTGCGAAGCGGCGGCTCGCTTCTTCGGCGTCAAGGCGCTGCGCGACGTCAGCCCGGATCTGTTCTTCCCGATCCTGCACGAACTGGATCCGATCGTGGCCAAACGGGCGCGCCATGTGATCACCGAAAACGATCGCACCCTGGCCGCTGCCGATGCCTTGGCCGCTGGCAACCTGAAGCTGATGGGCAAACTGATGGCTGAATCACACGCGTCGATGCGTGATGATTTTGAAATTACCGTGCCCCCTATCGATACGCTGGTCGAGATTGTGAAAGAGGTCATTGGCGATCGTGGCGGTGTGCGTATGACCGGAGGGGGCTTTGGGGGGTGCATCGTGGCCTTGATGCCGCAGGATCTGGTAGAGTCGGTACGTACGGCGGTAGCCCGCGAATATCCACTGCGAACCAACGGCCTGCAAGAAACCTTCTACGTCTGCAAAGCTTCACAAGGATCCGGTCTATGCTGAGTGATAACTCCGCCGTTGCCCCAGACGGCCAGCCCTTTATTCTCACCACCCTGAAAAATGCCGCGGGAATGACGGTCACGTTGATGGATTGGGGCGCAACCTGGCTTTCCGCCTTGCTACCGTTGAAATCAGGGGAGCAACGTGAGCTGCTGCTGGGATGCCAAACCCCGCAGGACTATCTGCACCAGGGGGCCTATCTGGGGGCCACGGTCGGGCGCTATGCCAACCGTATTGCACATGCCAGCCTAAACATCGATGGCAAGCCACACCCGCTGATCGCTAATCAAGGGGAGCATCAACTGCACGGCGGGCCAAACGGCTTCCACGCTCGCCGCTGGCAGATAGTAAAGCAGGATGAGCAGCAGGTGGTTTATCAACTCCATTCGCCAGACGGTGACCAGGGCTTCCCTGGCAACCTCGACGTTACGCTGACTTATCGACTCACCGCCGAACACCGGCTGGAGATTGAGTATCAGGCACAGACCGATCGCGCCTGCCCGGTCAATCTGACCAACCATGCTTATTTCAATCTGGATGGCGCAGGCCACGACGCCCGACAACAGCGCTTGCAACTGTTCGCCGACCGTTATCTGCCCGTGGACGGCGATGGCATCCCCTGTGCCGAACTGACGGCGGTGGCAGGAACCGGGATGGATTTCCGCCAGCCGAAAACCCTGCAGCAAGATTTATTACGCGACCGCGATCAGCAACGGGTTAAGGGTTACGACCATGCTTACCTGTTACACGATACCTGCCACGGGTTGGCAAGCCCGGCGGCTCACCTGTGGTCTGCCGACGGCAAGGTCGCGATGACGGTGTTCACCACCGCGCCAGCGCTCCAGCTCTACAGCGGTAATTATTTGGGTGGCACACCGGCGCGCGACGGCGGTAGCTACCAGAATTACGCCGGCGTAGCGCTGGAAAGCGAGTTCCTACCGGACAGCCCGAACCACCCAGAATGGCCACAGCCGGACTGTTGGCTACTGCCTGGCCAGCGTTATCAGAGCGCAACGCACTATCAGCTTATTCCTATCTGAGCCGCCACGCCCCTTGTCATGCGGTAAGGGGCGTGATTGTTATAATTACTTACATTGCGTCTCCAGGCCGTTACCTTTCCTTATTGCCAACCCCGCACTAGAATCAGGCTACCGTGGTATGCACAAACCCGTGAGTGATATCACAATTTTCGGCCTGCTGGCCGTTCAATAGCTGAAGGAACACCTAATGCGTCTGATTACTGCACTTCCATTACTGGCAGGTTTATTGCTGAGCACCAACCTGATGGCTGCCGACACCGCAGCAAAAACGCCTTCTCCGGCGCAGGCTGCCCAGCAAAAACGCATGACCGATTGTAATCAACAGGCTACCACCCAATCGCTGAAAGGTTCTGACCGTACCACCTTCATGAGCACCTGCCTGAAGGCCGAAGGCCACCATACCGAGAAGGCCCTGACACCACAGCAGCAGAAGATGAAAGACTGTAATGCCGACGCCGCTAAAAAGAGCCTGAAAGGTGACGAGCGTAAAACCTTTATGAGTAGCTGCCTGAAAAAAACCGCCTGATACATTAACGCTGTGGCGCGGATGAATAGCTCTCGTTCGCGCCCTTCAACCAGCCTGAACGATTCAGCTTTTTCCTTTGCGCCCCTCTTACCTTGCGGCCAAAAATTGGCTATGGTTAACACTATGCCTAGTGGCAGTAAGGGTTAGACAATGTCGCACGTCGTACGAAACCCTCGACTTTTAGTGGATATATTCACGGGTATATCGATTGCCGAGTAAGCAGCAGCAGAATATAATGATATTCGTTATCATTAAACCTTCAGATTATTAAGGAGTTAAGCTATGGCTGTAACTAAGCTGGTTCTGGTGCGCCACGGCGAAAGCCAGTGGAACAACGAAAACCGCTTCACCGGTTGGTATGATGTCGATCTGTCCGACAAAGGCCGTACCGAAGCAAAAGCAGCGGGCAAGCTGTTGAAAGACGAAGGTTTCTCTTTCGATTTCGCTTACACCTCCGTACTGAAGCGTGCTATCCACACTCTGTGGAACATTCTGGATGAGTTGGACCAGGCCTGGTTGCCTACCGAAAAGTCCTGGAAGCTGAACGAACGCCATTACGGCGCGCTGCAGGGTCTGAACAAGGCTGAAACCGCAGAAAAATACGGTGACGAGCAGGTCAAACAATGGCGTCGCGGCTTCGCAGTCACACCGCCAGAGCTGACCAAAGAAGATGAGCGCTACCCGGGCCACGATCCGCGTTACTCAGCGCTGAGCGAAAAAGAATTGCCACTGACCGAAAGCCTGGCGTTGACCATCGATCGCGTTATCCCTTACTGGGACGAAGAGATCCTGCCACGCATCAAGAACGGTGAGCGCGTGATCGTCGCGGCTCACGGTAACTCCCTGCGTGCACTGGTGAAATATCTGGATAACCTGAGCGAAGACGAGATCCTCGAGCTGAATATCCCAACCGGCGTGCCGTTGGTGTATGAGTTCGATGAGAACTTCAAGCCAATCAAACGTTACTACCTGGGTAATGCCGATGAGATCGCAGCCAAAGCTGCGGCCGTCGCCAACCAAGGTAAAGCGAAGTAAGTTTTCGCCCCTGAAAAGCAACAAGCCCCCGGTGTTGAGCCGGGGGCTTTTTTTATTGCTCTTTGATCCTGGCTGCTTCGATAACCTGCAAACGCGCCTGCATCTCTGGATGGGTGCTTAACCACTCAGGCACCTCTAGTGCCACGCTTGACGTGCTTGCCGCCTGTTGCAATGCGCGGTAAAGATCTTCCATCGCTAATAACGAACGCCCCTGGCGCTGCATTTCCGCGATTGCCCAGTCGTCTGCCTCACGCTCCACGCTGCGGGAGAACTGCATTTCATGCATAAATGAGGCCGATTGCAGCAAAGTATCGCCGATGCCGCTGACATCGCCGGTCATCCACATAAACGTCAGGGCCACCAGGGATGAACGCACCACCATACGCATGGGATGACGGTACGCATGATGTCCCATTTCATGGAGCATCACCGCAGCCAGGCCGTCTTCATTGGCCGCCAACTTGGCAAGATCGTCGGTGATCACCAAAGTCCCGTCAGGTAACATGAACGCATTGGCAACCTCAGGCACCGCCAGCAATTTCAATTTGAGCGGAGTGCGCTCGTGCCGCATCTGCTCCGGCATCACCTGCAAGAATAGCTTCTGTATCGCCTGCTGTTTCTCGGCAGGCAATTGCGACGGCTTGAAGCCACTGGTTTGCAGGAAATCGAGCGTATGTTTACCCAGCTTCTGTTCCGCCGCGGTAGGAATGCGCATGGCGATTTCACTGCTCGCCCAAGGGAGAACCAGGAAAACATAGGCCAGGGTCAACAAAACGGTTAGCAACAACGTCAGCAACACGCCACGCTTATAACGCTCTAAGCGGTGCACCAACCCCGGTGAACGGCGTTGATAAAACCACTGGCGGAATGACGCATCATAGGCAGGTACAAATCGTCCACCGTCTGGGAAGGTCAAGGTCAGCGGAATGCGGCCCAATGAATCGGAAACGGAAATTTGCGCTAAAGAAAAATAGCGATGTTCACCATCATGTTGCAGCGTTACCCCATCACCCATATCGTTTAACAGCAGCCGGGCCGCCTGTTGGGCGGCCCGGCCAGGGCACTGGTAGTGTCCTTCAAGGATCATCAGTCTTTACTCAAAAACTGGTGCCCAGATCGAGCGCCTGTACGGCTTCTTCAGCGATAGCGGTATTGGCCGTATCGTGATGAGCCTGTACCGACAACAGCGACAGATCACCTTCAACCTGAGTTGACTCAGCAATATAGCGAGCATGGCGTACGTGTGCCACCGGAGCTGCAAGGCCCAATGAGAACACGGTGATCAGGCTGTTGGTGATCAACAGTCCCATATACGGCAGAGTCTGCATGGAAGAACGCAGTTTAACCTCACCTTGTAAGGTGGTTTGGTTAAACACGTAGTTACGCTGAGCGACAACCATATAACTGCTGGAAACCATCACACCTAGCAACAGCACCAACATCATCATGAACAGGCTACCAATATTATTTGCCATCTGAGCTTGTAACATTGCATCGGACATACCGCCAAACAGCGCCATTTGGAATAAGCTGACAAAGAACGAGCCAACCAAGACCAAGGCAATGACCAGGAATGGCAAGAAGATCAGCAGGCTGAACAGTGCAATCTTAATGAACTCTGCTTTCTTGAATTCGGCCACAAAGGGGGAAGTGCCAAAACGCAGGTTGTTCACATACAGATCATGTTGCAGGGTAGCCAGGATACCATTGATAGCGGCCAGCATCGGTACAAACAGGATGACCGTAATAGCGGCCAGCACAAGGATCGCAGTCGGGCTGCCCAGACTGCTGCCAATCAAACCCAATACGATCATAACCGCATACAGGCCAATCACTAGCAGTATCGGACAGAACAGTAATACCCAGTAGGCGCGCCCGGTCTGGCATAAGTAATTGAAGCGAACACCACGATAGCTAGACATAATAGCGTTATAACGCCAGCTACGGATGATAATCCAAGGGATCAACGCAAGGAGTGCCAGCATGGCAATCATGCCAAGCAATGGGCTGATAAATAAAAGAATATAGAACAGGATCACGGCGCCGATCACCAGCAGACGACCCTTGAGTATTTGCATTGGCTGCGCGTGGTAATCAAAGCGGTCGCCATTCAATTCGGTATTGCCATAAAAATAACGACGACGACGCACCGTTGCCCAGGCTGAGTATATTCCCAACGTAATAGCCGTCAGTAATATGTTAACCAGCCAGATTGAGAAATACTCCCCGCCCGTACCACGAAAATAAATTTGATGCCGAGAACTATTGTTTTCCATCAGCTATTCATCCTGAAATTAAAGTCATTAACCATCATGCCCTTATTTTTAGATTGGGTATTTTGGTTGTAAAAAACGCATCATCATAATCATACTACGCAGCAAGAGCAAATTGTGTGTGACTAGTAACAGTTGCGCGAGATGAAAACAGCGTTGGGACAAATAAGATTTTACCTGCAAATAAAAATTATGGCTGGTGACATTATCAGAAAAGGAGCAGCAGAACGAGGAATGCTCCACGAAATTAGTATAATTTCAGATTTTATTCTGGTGTTATTATTGCTAAAGGATACTCACCAGGTTTGGCCCCGCAGCAATGCTGCAGGGCTACAAACATGGATAGCTTATCGGCTACGGCGCGCCTTCACCGCTGCGGCCAGATCGCGCAGTACGGTTTCGGTATCTTCCCAGCCAATACAGGCATCGGTCACGCTTTTGCCGTAAACCAGCGGCTCGCCGCTTTCCAGGTTTTGATTTCCTTCCACCAGGTGACTTTCGATCATCACCCCGATAATAGCTTTTTCACCACCACGCAGCTGCTGGCAAACGTCCGCGTTCACCTCCAGCTGTTTTTTAAACTGCTTGCTGCTGTTGGCGTGGCTGAAGTCGATCATCACCTGTGCAGGCAGACCCGCTTTGGCCAGCCCCTCTTTCACTTCTTTCACATGGGCCGCGCTGTAGTTTGGCTCTTTGCCACCACGCAGAATAATGTGGCAGTCACCATTGCCGCTGGTGTTAACAATCGCGGAATGACCCCATTTGGTGACGGACAGGAAACAGTGCGGTGCGCCAGCGGCATTGATAGCATCGATCGCGACTTTGATGGTGCCGTCGGTGCCGTTTTTGAAGCCCACCGGGCAAGACAGGCCAGAGGCCAGTTCACGATGCACCTGAGATTCCGTGGTGCGTGCGCCGATCGCTCCCCAGCTCATCAAATCTGCCAGGTATTGCGGAGTGATCATATCCAGGAACTCGCCCGCAGCAGGCAAGCCGCCGTCATTGATATCCAACAGGAGCTTACGCGCCAGGCGCAGGCCTTCGTTAATCTGGAAGCTGTTATCCATTTGCGGATCGTTGATCAGCCCTTTCCAGCCAACGGTGGTACGTGGTTTTTCAAAATAGACGCGCATCACTACTTCCAGCTCACCGTTGAGCTCCTGGCGCAGGGTCATCAGGCGCGCGGCATACTCTTTCGCCGCTTTGGTATCGTGAATGGAACAAGGCCCAATCACCACCAACAGGCGATCGTCATTGCCACGCAGGATGTTGTGGATCGATTGGCGAGCCAGTGACACCGTCTCTGCTGCCTGAGCCGAAGCCGGAAACTTTTCCAACAGGGCCACCGGCGGCAGGAGTTCCTTGATTTCTTTAATGCGTAAGTCGTCGTTTTGGTAATTCATCACTTTTCCATTCGGTATCGGGTGTATCGCACAGCGCGTAGAGTAGATTTCACCAATCTAGCTTGTGAGGCTTGCGCTGTAAATCACCTTTAGATCCCATAATCACCATCGGCAAATATTCAGCTCTCTACCAGGGCAGCCTATAATGAGCTAAGTAACGGCCAAGATTGGACTTTGGCACCCGACAAACTTTGCAATAAGGATAAGTAATGACTGGAGCTTCCCATGTCCATCAACCTAAAGACGGCAACAGTAAGCGCCTACTAGCCGCATTTTTAGTCACCACCCTCTTCATGGTTGTTGAGGCCGTGGGCGGGTTGCTTTCTGGCTCACTGGCGCTGCTGGCAGACGCCGGGCATATGCTGACGGATTCCGCAGCCCTGCTCGTCGCCCTGATGGCGGTGCACTTCTCACAGCGCAAACCCAACGCCCGCCATACTTTTGGCTATCTGCGCCTAACCACATTGGCCGCCTTTATCAATGCTGCCGCATTACTGCTGATCGTCGTATTCATCCTGTGGGAGGCCGTACGGCGTTTCTTCGAACCACAGCCAGTGATGGGTACCCCAATGCTGGTGATCGCCGTAGCGGGTCTGCTGGCTAACCTGTTCGCCTTCTGGCTGCTGCACCGCGGCAATGAAGAGAAAAATATCAACGTGCGTGCCGCCGCCCTACATGTTCTTGGGGACCTGCTCGGCTCAGTCGGGGCGATCGCAGCAGCCATCATCATTCTGACTACCGGCTGGACCCCCATCGATCCGATACTCTCGGTCCTGGTTTCCTGCCTGGTATTGCGCAGCGCCTGGCGCCTGCTGAAGGAGAGTTTCCATGAACTGCTGGAGGGAACACCGCAGGAGGTAGATATCAATAAGCTGCAAAAGGATCTGTGCCTGAATATTCCGGAAGTCCGTAACATCCATCACGTGCATGTCTGGCAGATTGGCGAGCAAAAGCTGATGACGCTCCACGCCCAAGTGATCCCGCCACACGATCATGACGGGCTGTTACGCCGCATCCAGGCCTATTTGCTGGAGCATTACCAGATTGGCCATGCGACGATCCAGATGGAGTACCAGCATTGTGATACCCCTGACTGTGGTATTGCGAGTGACCACTCACACTCCAGCCATCTGGGGCATCATCATTAACATCCAGGGGCGCTGGTTACGCCCCTGACGTATCAAGGTGCTGAAGAAAGAGGTTGGGAGTGATTCTTCGCGGCGCTGCGTACCCATAGCCAGGAGCCATTGAGAGCAATCAGCGTCAAAATGACGTATTCCAGCGCCATGGCGTACACGCCCTGGTAAGCAAAGATCGCCACGCTGATCACATCAATCACTACCCACAGTAGCCAGTTTTCGACGTATTTGCGCGTCATCAGGATCATGGCGACGATAGACAGTACCATCATGGCTGAATCCCAGAACGGGAAAGCATCCGGTTGCAGTTCTGGCATCTGTACGTTAAGGCCCAGCCCCTGCATGACCGCCACCGCAATTTGCGTCAGATAGGCAAATACCCGGTCGATATTAAACGTCATCAACGCAATACCAACCACGCACACCGCCCCCCATGCCAATGCTTTAGGCAGCGGTAACCAACGGATCTGCAATTCGGCCTGATTATCCTGCGTCTGACGGCTCCAGGCGTACCAGCCGTAAATATTGGCCACGAAGAAAAACAGTTGCAGCAACAGGCTGGCGTACAGTTGGATCTGAAAAAAGATCACCGCAAACAGCGTGACGTTGATCAGGCCAAACAGATAGTTGATGATTTTCTCTTTGCTGGCATACCAGATACAGAGTAAACCAAACAGCGTGCCGATGGCCTCAATCCACGACAGGTCATAACCCCCTGCGCCAATCGGAATATGGACCAGAATGTTGCCGGTGCTGAAAAAGCTCATGTCTATTCCTTAAAAAACGTAAGCCTGGATTCAGGCGTTGCCTTTAACCTGCATTTTCAACTGCGCTGCAAAGTCCAGCATGCGGTTGAGCGGGATCAGCGCCTTGTCACGCAGTGCGCCATCAACAAAAATCTCATGCTGTGAGCCCCCTTGTTCCAGCCCTTCGGCAATAGCCTTCAGGCCGTTCATCGCCATCCACGGGCAGTGGGCACAGCTACGACAGGTGGCCCCCTCACCGGCAGTAGGAGCTTCAAACAGTTCTTTATCCGGACAAGCTTGCTGCATCTTGTAGAAGATACCGCGATCGGTGGCCACGATCAGTTGCCGGTTGGGCAAGGTTACCGCCGCCTGGATCAGTTGGCTGGTCGAACCGACGGCATCAGCCAGATCGACGATCGCCTGCGGTGACTCTGGATGCACCAGTATCGCAGCCTCCGGGTATAAGGCTTTCATACGTATCAGCGCCTGGGTTTTAAACTCGTCATGGACGATACAGGCCCCCTGCCAGCACAGCACGTCCGCCCCAGTCTGCTTCTGCACATAATTGCCCAGATGGCGATCCGGCGCCCAGATGATTTTCTCCCCCAGGCTATCGAGATGTTCAATCAGCTCAACGGCAATGCTGGAAGTAACCACCCAATCGGCACGCGCTTTGACGGCTGCTGAGGTATTGGCGTACACCACCACGGTCCGATCTGGATGGCTATCGCAGAACGCGGCGAACTCTGCCTCAGGACAACCGAGGTCCAGCGAGCACTCGGCATGCAGCGTTGGCATCAGCACCTGTTTTTCCGGGCTGAGGATTTTGGCCGTCTCCCCCATAAAACGCACGCCAGCAACCAGCAAAGTAGACGCAGGATGTTGGCTGCCGAAACGCGCCATCTCCAATGAATCAGCGACGCAACCGCCAGTCTCTTCGGCCAGCGCCTGGATCTCCGGATCGGTGTAGTAATGGGCTACCAGGACCGCATCACGCTGCTTGAGCAAGGTTTTGATCTTCTGCCGATAAAAAGCCTTCTCTGCGACGTCTAACGGCACCGGTTTCGGCGGGAATGGATATATCGCCGCATTGACATCAAACATTTCACTCATCGCTGTTATCTCTATGCTAGGTTGTGGGTCTGCTTTTTAGGCTGTATCTTGCCGCTTGCTCAACCGCCTCGTTTTATATACTAAACAAAATACCTAATTTTTGACTAAAAGTCGCTTAACATTTCTTGCCATGGGCAGATTTGTTTAATGGGCTGAAATTTTGGGTTGAAATGAGAAGCTTTGAGTTCAAAAGATAACGGCTTGGAGCGGTGATTTGTGGGTGAGTGGGTCTGGCAGGATGATCGGCTGCCGCCGTTGTCTTGCAAGCGAGACTCGAACCTGAACGCAGGATCTCACCCGCACGACTGGTGCGATATGACGTGCTGGAGTTTGAAGTTTAGTGCTTTGGAATTTTTAAGATGGTGGGTCTGGCAGGATGACCGGCTGCCGCCGTTGTCTCGCAAGCGAGACTCGAACCTGAGCGCAGGATCTCACCCGCACGACTGGTGCGATATGACGTGCTGGAGTTTGGATTTTAGTGCTTTGGAATTTTTAAGATGGTGGGTCGTGCAGGATTCGAACCTGCGACCAATTGATTAAAAGTCAACTGCTCTACCAACTGAGCTAACGACCCACTGATGTGGTTTACTGCTGAACCGCGTTAGCAACGAGAGGGACTCGACTGCAATTCTTTACCAATTCATCAAGAATTGGTGGGTCGTGCAGGATTCGAACCTGCGACCAATTGATTAAAAGTCAACTGCTCTACCAACTGAGCTAACGACCCACTGACGTGGTTTACTTCTTAATACAAGAGCAACGAGGAAGGACTCGACTGCACATAATGGTGGGCCTGGCAGGATTAGCGGCTTTTGCCGTTGTCTCGCTTCGCTCGGCTCGAACCTCTAACGATTCTTATCCTCACGATTTGACTCACAATTAAATCTTAAAAATGGTGGGTCGTGCAGGATTCGAACCTGCGACCAATTGATTAAAAGTCAACTGCTCTACCAACTGAGCTAACGACCCACTGTCGTGGTGGGTGATGACGGGCTCGAACCGCCGACCCCCTCCGTGTAAAGGAGATGCTCTACCAACTGAGCTAATCACCCACTGTCGTGGTTACTACTCCACTCTTTACCAATTCACTATGAATTGGTGGGTCGTGCAGGATTAGCGGCCATGCCGTGGTCTCCCTACGGTCGGCTCGAACCTTTGACGGTTCTCATCCTTCACGATTCCAGCTTTACCAACTCATTAAGAATTGGTGGGTCGTGCAGGATTCGAACCTGCGACCAATTGATTAAAAGTCAACTGCTCTACCAACTGAGCTAACGACCCACTATCGTGGTTTACTACTAATTTCCTTGCTGCTTTAACATCTTGCAAGTTGTCTTGGCAACGGCGGCATATATTACTAATTTATCTCAGCAGCGCAACCTAAATTTTGGCGCAATAGGTTCAACTGCTTGTTCTTCACGCGAATGAGCCCAGAATTCGGTCAAATCGACTAACTTCTGGGCTCGGTTTTTACTTACAAACTCGCTTCGCGTTTCTTGGCCTGCTTGGCCGCATCGCTGGTCGGGTACGATTTGATCACCTGCTGGTAAACGGCTTTGGCTTTATCAGCCTGCCCTTTTTCCTGCATGATCACCCCAACTTTATACATCGCGTCCGGCGCCTTGGGTGATTTTGGGTAACTCTTAACCACCACTGCATAATAGTATGCCGCGTCTTCCTTCTTACCCTTGTTGTAGTACAACTGGCCCAGCCAATAGTTGGCATTAGGCAGGTAAGTGGATTTCGGATACTGCTTTATGAAAGCCTGAAAAGCGGAGATCGCCTGGTCATACTGCTTTTTTTCCAGCGCCAGTGAAACAGCGGCGTTGTAGTCGCTGTTTTCATCGCCCGTACTAGCCGCAGCGGCTGTCGCACCCGCAGGGGCGCTGCCAGCGCCGTCAGAGGACGCCGCGGCGGCTGTACCACCTGCGGCCCCCGCTGCTGCACCAGCGGAATTCTGTGCGCCCCCCTGGCTAAGGCTATCCATCTGTTGATAGATCTGTTTCTGGCGTTCAACCACCTGATTCAACTGATACTGACTTTCCTGGATCTGCCCACGGAGCGTATCGATATCGCGTTGGTTGTCAGAGAGTTGTTGCTGGAGTTGGTTTAAAAGCTGACCCTGAGCATTACTGATACGCTCAAGTGATGTGACACGGTCTTCGACCGAGCCGGACCCGACATTACTGATTGGCGCTTGGGCAGTAGCGGCCCATGGGACCGCTACGCCAACCAGTAACGCCAGACTCAACAGGTGACGTCTGAAGTTACTGTTCATGCGATTCTCTTAGTAAACCAGAACGGCACGACGGTTTTTAGCATAGGCTGCTTCGTCGTGGCCCAGTACTGCTGGTTTTTCTTTACCGTAAGAAACGATAGAGATTTGGTCAGCAGAAACGCCTTTGCCTTGCAGGTACATTTTAACTGCGTTAGCACGACGCTCACCCAGAGCGATGTTGTATTCTGGCGTGCCACGCTCATCCGTATGACCTTCAACAGTCACTTTGTAGGATGGGTTGTTACGCAGGAAAGCAGCATGCGCATCCAGCATCTGAGCGAACTCAGAGCTGACGTCATATTTGTCCAGGCCGAAGTAAACAATGTTGTTACGTTGCAGTTCTTGCATCTGCAGACGTGCTTGTTCTTCAGAAGACAGGTTGCTGCTGCCGTTTTCTGTACCAGTGCCAGCGCCCATACCGGATTGATCGTTATTAGCGCTTTTGTTAGAACTACAAGCTGCTACAGCCAGAACTGGCAGTGCCAGCAGAAGCCCTTTCAGCACTTTGTTCAGTTGCATTTCTTTGATCCTTTTATAGTTTTTGCCATACATATTTTAAACATGCATCACAGATACGGCGACCAGGCAGGGGATTTTACCTGTCCATCAGTTGCCGGAAGACGCGCTTTGAAGCGCCCATCAGTCGATACCAACTGCAGCACGGAGCCCATACCTTGCGTGGAGCTATAGATCACCATGGTGCCGTTTGGTGCGATACTAGGCGATTCATCCAGGAACGTGTCCGTTAATACTTGAACGGCTCCCGATCCGAGATCTTGTTTGGCGATATGCTGAGCTCCATTATTGGAGCTTACCATCACCAAGAATTTACCATCAGAACTCACAGTGGCGTTCTGATTCTGGGCACCTTCCCAGGTCAGACGTTGTGATGCACCACCATTGGCACTGATTTTATAAATTTGAGGACGCCCCCCCTGGTCAGAGGTAAAGGCCAGAGACTGGCTGTCCGGGAACCAGGAAGGTTCGGTATTATTGTTGCGGCCATCGGTAATCTGAGAGATCTGACCAGAAGCCAAATTCATCACATACAGGTTCATGCTACCGCTTTTAGACAAGGCGAAAGCCAAACGAGTACCGTCTGGAGAGAAGGAAGGTGCACCGTTGTGACGAGGGAACGAAGCTACCTGACGGATAGCACCATCAGACAGGTTCTGGATCACCAGCGCAGATTTGCCGCTCTCAAAGGTCACGTAGGCCAGTTTGCTGCCATCCGGCGACCAGGCCGGTGACATCAGTGGCTCTGGTGAACGATGCACTGGAACCTGGTTATAGCCGTCGTAATCCGATACGCGCAGTTCGTACGGGAATTTCCCGCCGTTGGTCTGCACCACGTAAGCGATGCGGGTACGGAATGCGCCCTTGATACCGGTCAGCTTCTCAAACACGCCATCGCTGGCGGTATGAGCCGCATAACGCAGCCACTGTTTGGTCACTTTAAACTGGTTTTGTGCCAATACGGTGCCAGGCGAACCTGAAGTATCGACCAGTTGGTAGGAAACCAGATAGCTGCCGTCGGCACCAGGCTGAACCTGGCCAACCACTACGGCATCGATGCCCAGCGCAGTCCAGGCCGCTGGCGTCACTTCAGACGCGGTGGTAGGTTGCTGCGGCATACGTGCCACATCAATCGGGTTGAATTTGCCACTGTTACGCAGATCTGCACCAACGATCTGGCCAACATCTTCCGGAGGCGTGCCTGGGCCCGCCCATTTAAATGGCACCACGCCAATCGGGCGAGCGGAGTCGACCCCTTGGGTGATTTCAATGCGAACTTCCGCATGCAGCACGGATGCCCACAGAACAATAAGACCTAACGCTACTCGAAATGCCTGCTTCATCTCATCTCCCTTATCCAGGCGGTATGCCTGCGATAATTTAGCAGAATTTTAACAAACCAACGCCAACAACACTACATATTCCCTGTTGGTTACCTTGGTACATCCATGCGTTTAACTCAGCTATAACAACAGTTATTGCGGCTTGAATTCAAGTATAGAACTCTTAAATTGCTGATAAACTGCATCACTTGGCGGTTTAGGAATACGCGCCTGTTTTGCAGCTGCAACAGCAGCCTGACACAAGGCAGGATCGCCCCCCACAGCCTCCACCTCATACATAAAGCCATCAGGTCTTAGCTTAATACGCAAATCGCAGGTTTTGCCCACATACAAACCAGCATCATAGAACTTGCTCTTGATAGCGGCCTGAATCTGACTCTTATAACCACTGATATCCGCTCCACTTGCCCCTGCAGTTTTGGCATTCCCCTCACCTTGCGCCTTGGCTGCGTCACCTTTAGCCTTGGCACCTCCACCTTTCGGCGCATTTTTGCCATCGGCCAAGCTACCGAATAAATCATCTACATCAGCAGACTGTTTAGCTGCTTCAGCTGCGGCCTTCTTCTTAGCATCTGCGGCTTTCTTGGCGGCAGCAGCCTTCTCGGCAGCGGCGGCTTTTTTAGCTTCCTCTGCTGCCGCTTTCTTCTCGGCGTCAGCAGCGGCTTTCTTCTCTGCGGCTTCAGCAGCCTTCTGTTCTGCGGCAGCGGCGGCTTCTTTCTTCGCCTCTTCCGCCTGCTTTTTAGCAGCGGCGGCAGCGGCAGCTTCTTTCTTGGCTTCCGCTTCGGCTTTCTTCTGTGCGTCTGCTTGCGCCTTGGCTATTTTATCCGCCTCGGCTTTGGCTTTCGCCGCAGCTTGCTCGGCTGCCTTCTGTTGTTCTTTGGCCTTCGCCGCAGCGGCTTCTGCTGCTTTCTGCTGCTCAGCGGCCTGTTGTTGCTGCTCGGCAGCTTTCTTCTGCTGTTCGGCCTGTGCCTTGGCGTCCTGCGCGGCTTTTTCCTGCGCGGCCAAACGCTCTTGTTCCAATTCTTTCAGGCGCTGCTGTTCCGCCGCCTGCTTCTGCTGCAGCTCTTCAGCCTGCTGCTCCGCCTTCTTCTGGCGCTGCTTTTCTGCACGCTGTGCATCGCTGCTCTGTTGCTGTTGGCGATTGTACTGCTCTACCACCGCCCCTGGATCGACCATCACGGCCCCGACCACGGAACCATCACCGCCGCCGCCTGCACTACTCATTTCAGTATTTTCGTACAGCGAACCCCAAATCAACAGGGCAATCAATAGAATGTGCAGAACCACCGATACAATCACGGAACGGTTCAGCTTATCATTTTGCTCAGTTGCCTTTACCAAAATAGAATCCCAAAAACTGCTGCTTAAACGGGGTTCCTGCGCCACAGGGCAGGAACCGGGTTGCCACTGACCTTACGGTTAGATTGGCTGGGTCATCAACCCTACGGAAGCGACACCCGCCTGATGCAGAATATTCAATGCCTTGATAATCTCATCGTACGGTACTTCCTTGGCCCCACCGATCAAAAACACCGTCTTCGGATTAGCTGCCAGACGCGACTTGGCTTCGGCCGCCACCTGCTCAGGCGGCAACAGCTCCATACGGTTGTGATCCACCACCAGGGTGTACTGACCTACGCCGGAAACTTCCAGGATCACCGGTGGATTATCGTCGCTGGATACCGTCTTGGAATCGGTGGCATCAGGCAAATCAACTTCAACGCTTTGGGTGATGATTGGCGCAGTTGCCATAAAGATCAGCAACAGCACCAACAAGACGTCCAGCAGCGGAACAATGTTGATTTCCGACTTCAGCTCACGCTTGTTACGACCACGAACTCTCGCCATGCTACCCTCCTACTTCTTATTTGCTGTCGCTGGAGAAGGCCTGACGATGCAGAATAGCGGTGAACTCTTCCATAAAGTTGTCGTAATTCTGCTCAAGCTTGTTAACGCGCTGATTTAGGCGGTTATAGGCCATAACGGCAGGGATCGCGGCAAACAGACCGATGGCCGTAGCGATCAACGCTTCGGCGATACCCGGTGCTACCATCTGCAAGGTGGCTTGTTTTACCGCACCCAAGGCGATAAAGGCGTGCATGATCCCCCACACGGTACCAAACAGGCCGATATACGGGCTGATGGAACCCACGGTGCCGAGGAAAGGAATATGGTTTTCCAGCGTTTCCAGCTCACGATTCATCGAAATACGCATCGCACGCGTTGCGCCTTCGATCACCGACTCCGGCGCATGGCTGTTAGCGCGGTGCAAACGGGCAAACTCTTTAAAACCGGAATGGAAAATCTGCTCTGAGCCAGTCAGGCTATCGCGACGTGCCTGGCTTTCCTGATACAGACGGGAAAGCTCGATACCAGACCAGAATTTGTCTTCGAAGGCTTCGGCGTCGCGAGTGGCCGCATTGAGGATGCGGGTACGCTGGATGATAATCGCCCAAGAGGCCACTGAAAAGCATATCAAAATCAGCATGATAAACTTGACCAGCAGGCTCGCCTTCAAGAATAGATCTAGGATGTTCATGTCAGTCACTGCTTAAACTCCGCGACAATAGACTTAGGAAGCGCTATCGGCTTCATTTGGTGTGGATCAATGCATGCAATCAATACATCGGCCTGACTCAAGAGAGTACCGTCAGAATTAACAATGCGTTGAGCAAACGTAAGAGAAGCCCCGCGTATTGAGGTGATTTTGCTCTGCACTTCCAGCAGATCGTCAAGACGAGCTGGTGACAGATAATCCACCGTCATACGCCGGACAGCGAAAGCGACATGTTCTTCACTGAGCAGCTGCTGTTGATGAAAGTTATGTTGACGCAGCATCTCGGTGCGCGCTCTTTCATAAAAAGCGACGTAACGGGCATGGTAGACCACACCACCGGCATCGGTGTCTTCAAAGTAAACACGAACCGGCCATCGAAACAACTTATTACTCACGAGACTTCCAAACCAAGGCAATTGAACGATTGCTACTATACGCAAGACGGATCGGGTTGGGAATGGGTTACTGAATGGGAATGAAAATAATTATGGGCCTGAATGGCCCATAACCGGGGGGATGCGTAATAGATTATAAAGAAACGTAAAGTAATCCTGCGGCCAGGATCACAATTGCAGGTAATGGCGCGAAAAATGCACGCCAAAACGTGCTCTGTGATCGGAAGCCGACACCGTGAACAATGCCTGCACATACTGCCCAGATCAGCAAGATACCCTGCCAAATCTCTAATGAGCTGGTACGTGCTGCAAAGCGGCTAGGATCCCAAAAGATACATCCCGCCAAAATCACCGCCAGCACCAATGAAAGGGCCCGAACCGGGCCCTTGTCGGTGATAGCGTACAGCTTATCCACCAGTGACGAACTCATCACTTACCGTCTTGCTGCGCTTTTGAATCTTCACTGTGCTCAAGCGCCAGCGCCGTGATGATACCGAAGGCACAGGCAAGAAGCGTTCCGAGGATCCAGGCAAAATACCACATGGTTTAGCTCCTTTTGCTTAGTACAGCGAATGCTTATTTTTTTCGATGAAGTTCTTATCCAGGCGACCAAACATTTTGTAGTACGCCCAAGCGGTGTACGCCAGAACGATTGGCACGAAGATAATGGCAACAACGGTCATCACCTGCAGCGTGAACAGGCTGGAAGTCGCATCCCACATGGTCAGGCTGACGTTAGGCACGGTGCTTGATGGCATAACGAACGGGAACATGGTTACCCCAGCCGTCAGGATCACACAGGCAATCGTCAGTGATGAACTCAGGAACGCCATCGCAGCTTTGTCCAAACGGGCAAACAGGATAGTGAACAGTGGCAGAACCACGCCCAACGCCGGCAGTGCCCACAGGGATGGATACTTGTTGAAGTTGATCAACCAGGCACCCGCCTGATGAGCGACTTCTTTACGCAGTGGGTTGGATTCCGCTGCCGTATCCAGTGCTGAGGTGATCACGAAACCGTCGATACCTTTCACCAGCCAGATACCCGCCAACAGGAAGCATACGCCCATCACCAGCGCAGAAATCTGCGCTGCAGCGCGTGAGCGCAGGTGAATCTCGGCAGTGGTACGCATCTGCAGGTAGGTGGCCCCCTGAGTCACCAGCATGGTCAGGCTGACAATACCGGCCAGCAAACCAAACGGGTTCAACAGTTGGAAGAAGTTGCCGGTATAGAACAGACGCAGATATTCATCGATATGGAACGGTACGCCCTGTAACAGGTTACCGAACGCCACGCCGAACACCACCGCAGGCACGAAGCTACCGACAAAGATGCCCCAGTCCCACATGTTACGCCAGGTGCTGTTCTCCAGCTTCGAGCGGTAGTCAAAACCGACCGGGCGGAAGAACAAGGCAGCCAGCACCAGGATCATGGCCACATAGAAACCAGAGAACGCGGCAGCATAGACCATTGGCCAGGCGGCGAACAATGCGCCACCGGCGGTGATCAGCCACACCTGGTTACCGTCCCAGTGCGGGGCAATGGCGTTGATCATGACCCGGCGCTCGGTATCGGTTTTACCGATAATGCGCATCAGTATACCGACACCCATATCGAAACCATCGGTGACGGCGAAACCGATCAGCAGGATGCCAACCAGGAGCCACCAGATAAATCGCAGTACTTCGTAATCAAACATATCTTGGACTCCTGTTTAGCGCGCTTCCTGCACGGCGGCAGTCGGTTGTTCAAAGTGGTAGCGGCCAGTTTTCAGGCTGCTTGGACCCAGACGTGCAAACTTGAACATCAGGTACATTTCAGCCACCAGGAACAGGGTGTACAAGCCGCATATCAGCCCCATCGAGAACAGAATGTCGCCTGCGGTCAGCGAAGAGGTGGCGACTGCGGTTGGCAGCACCTCACCTATCGCCCACGGCTGACGGCCATACTCCGCCACGAACCAGCCCGCTTCAACGGCAATCCATGGTAATGGCAGGCCGAACAACGCAGCGCGAAGCAGCCATTTCTTCTGACCGATACGACCACGTACCACGCTCAAGAATGACAAGCCGATAATAAACAGCATCAGCACACCACAGGCCACCATGATACGGAAGGCGAAGTACAGTGGAGCAACGCGTGGGATAGAGTCTTTGGTTGCCTGCTGGATCTGCGCTTCCGTCGCGTCGGTGACGTTTTCGGTATAGCGCTTGAGCAGCATGCCGTAACCCAGATCCTGTTTGGTATCGTTGAATGCGGTGCGCACTGCTGGATCGGTATTACCGCCACGCAGTTCTTCCAGCAGTTGGTAAGCTTTCATACCGTTACGGATACGCACCTGGTGCTGTGCCATCAGTTCGCGCAAGCCGATAACCGGGGTGTCGATAGAACGGGTAGCAATCAGGCCGAGCGCCCAAGGAATTTGAATCGCGAAGGAGTTCTCCATTTTCTCCTGGTTCGGGATGCCGAACAGGGTAAATGCGGCCGGAGCCGGTTGAGTTTCCCATTCGGCTTCAATGGCAGCCAGTTTGGTTTTCTGCACGTCCCCCATTTCGTAACCGGATTCATCACCCAGTACGATAACAGAAAGGATCGCAGCCATACCGAAGCTGGCAGCAATGGCGAACGAACGCTTGGCAAAAGCAACGTCACGCCCTTTCAGCAGATAGTAGGAGCTGATACCCAGCACGAACATCGCACCGGTGGTGTAGCCTGAGGCCACGGTGTGAACAAACTTCACCTGAGCGACCGGGTTCAAAACCAGCTCGGAGAAGCTGAGCATCTCCATGCGCATGGTTTCAAAGTTGAAGTCGGAGGCGATTGGGTTTTGCATCCAGCCGTTGGCGACCAGGATCCACAACGCAGACAGGTTTGAGCCGAGGGCAACAAACCAGGTGACCGTCATGTGCTGGATCTTGCTCAGGCGATCCCACCCGAAGAAGAACAGACCGACCAGCGTCGATTCCAGGAAGAACGCCATCAGACCTTCGATAGCCAGCGGGGCCCCGAAGATGTCACCGACGTAATGAGAGAAGTATGACCAGTTGGTCCCGAACTGGAACTCCATGGTCAACCCGGTGGCCACACCCAGAGCAAAGTTGATTGCAAATAACTTGCCCCAGAATTTGGTCATATCTTTATAAATTTGTTTGCCGGACAGCACATATACCGTTTCCATAATTGCCAGCAAAAACGCCATACCCAGCGTTAATGGGACAAATAGGAAGTGGTACATCGCCGTTAAAGCAAACTGTAAGCGCGACAGTTCGACAATATCAAACATCTTGACTCCTTGCTCCTCGCAGGAAGACTCCGACTTGCGGTTATCGGTATTACTCCCGAAAGAGTAGCCGGTAACGCCCCGCAGTGAATGCCCTTAAACACAACAAAATTTGATCCAGCCTCTCCGCTTTCAACCGCACGTTCAGAGCCAGACCACGAGGGACGGGAGCAAAACGCACCAATGAAAACCGACAGCGGGTAACAAATGCAACAAGATCAACCATCCGTAATTACACAGTGGCATGATACTCGCCAAAGCCCATACAATAAATAGGTATTTGCGTGACACAGGTTGGACTTTTGGCTACAGGTCAAAAATCAGCCTAAATAGGTAGCCAGGCCAATATTGATCTAAAACAATTTAAGCCTATCTGCATATTATTGCTAGGCTCATTACGCAATTTGCTGTAATTTCCCAGCGCCCATGTTAAGCAATGGTTTAATTGTTTTTTATTGATATCTTTGTGTTAAATAAATGTAATTTAAAATACCCCCAATTGTATTACTTCAGCATTACCATTCGATAGATATTAACTTTTTATTTCCAATGACGATTGCAGTGAGTTAACTCACAAATCTGCTTTTTGCTAAGTAATCATAGACCATGTTGCGAGGTTGATCCCAGAACCTGCAAGCACTGAGTGGTCGGCTCGCACCTCCAGCAACAATGCCTTGCAAAACGCCCTTCTCTCTCAGTGACATACAAAAAAGGCCGCCCAAAGGCGGCCAAACATGTCGAGATATTATTATTTGCTATACGGTACTAACGATTCAGGATCGCCTTCACTGCATCACCGATATCAGCCAGGCTGCGTACGGTTTTCACCCCTGCCGCTTCCAGAGCCGCGAACTTCTCATCCGCAGTCCCTTTGCCGCCGGCAATGATGGCGCCAGCATGGCCCATACGCTTGCCTTTCGGTGCAGTAACACCGGCGATATAGCCGACTACCGGCTTGGTGACGTGCTCTTTGATATAGGCTGCCGCTTCTTCTTCCGCGCTGCCGCCAATCTCACCGATCATCACGATAGCTTCGGTCTGCGGATCTTCCTGGAACAACTTCAGAATATCGATAAAGTTGGAACCCGGGATCGGGTCACCGCCGATACCTACGCAGGTAGACTGCCCCAGACCGGCGTCAGTGGTTTGTTTTACCGCTTCATAGGTCAGAGTACCTGAACGGGAAACGATACCCACCTTGCCTGGCAGGTGAATATGGCCAGGCATGATACCGATCTTGCATTCGCCCGGGGTGATCACACCTGGGCAGTTCGGGCCGATCATGCGCACACCGGCTTCATCCAGCTTCACTTTCACGGTCAGCATATCCAGAGTTGGGATGCCTTCGGTGATGGTGATGATCAGTTTGATGCCTGCATCGATGGCTTCCAGAATGGAGTCTTTGCAGAATGGCGCTGGCACGTAGATAACAGACGCGGTAGCACCGGTCGCTTCAACAGCTTCACGCACGGTGTTGAACACTGGCAGACCCAGGTGCTCAGTACCGCCTTTGCCCGGAGTCACGCCCCCCACCATTTTGGTGCCGTAAGCGATAGCTTGTTCGGAGTGGAAGGTACCCTGGCTACCGGTGAAACCCTGGCAGATTACTTTGGTGTTCTTATCGATTAAAATGGACATTATTTACCCTCCACTGCCGCAACAACTTGCTGAGCCGCATCAGTCAGGCTGGTCGCAGCAATGATATTCAAACCGCTGTCCGCCAGTTTCTTGGCGCCCAGTTCGGCGTTGTTCCCTTCCAGGCGCACGACCACCGGGACGTTAACACCCACTTCGGCTACCGCGCCAATGATACCGTCAGCGATCAGATCGCAACGTACGATGCCACCGAAGATGTTCACCAACACCGCTTTCACCTTGTCGTCAGACAGGATGATTTTAAAGGCTTCGGTCACGCGCTCTTTGGTTGCACCACCACCCACGTCCAGGAAGTTGGCTGGTTCGCCACCGTGCAGTTTCACGATGTCCATGGTACCCATCGCCAGACCGGCACCGTTCACCATGCAACCGATATTACCGTCGAGGGCAACATAGTTCAGCTCCCACTGGGCCGCACGGGATTCACGCTCGTCTTCCTGAGAAGGGTCACGCATTTCACGCAGTTCAGATTGGCGGAACAGGGCATTGCCATCGGCACCCAGCTTACCGTCCAGGCAGATCAGATCGCCCTGCTTGGTCACTACCAGCGGGTTGATCTCAACCATCGCCAGATCGCGCTCCAGGAACAACGTTGCCAGGCCCATAAAGATTTTGGCAAACTGGCCGACTTGCTTACCGGTCAGGCCCAGTTTGAACGCCAGCTCACGCCCCTGGTAAGGCTGTGGGCCTGCCAGTGGGTCGATGGTCATTTTGTGGATCAGTTCCGGGGTCTCTTCCGCAACTTTCTCAATTTCAACGCCGCCTTCAGTAGAAGCCATAAACACTACGCGACGGCTGGCACGGTCAACTACCGCCCCCAGATACAGCTCTTTGTCGATATCGGTGGCCGCTTCTACCAGGATCTGGTGAACCGGCTGGCCCAGCGCATCGGTCTGGTAAGTCACCAGGCGTTTACCCAGCCAGGCTTCGGCAAAAGCACGGATATCTTCTTTGCTGTTAACGACTTTAACGCCACCAGCTTTACCACGGCCGCCAGCATGAACCTGACATTTTACCACCCACGGGCCGGAGCCGATTTTAGATGCGGCTTCTTCTGCTTCACGCGGAGTGGTACAGGCGTAACCGGTTGGTGCTGGCATGCCATACCGAGCAAACAGCTGTTTTGCCTGATATTCGTGTAAATTCATGATGTTCTATCCATTCAGGTCAGAAAGTTTTAGCCGGGTCACTTTCGCGGTATTCCGCATGACTTATCGGCCACATAGCATAGGGTGTGGGCGCGGCAAAAACCACGCCCTTGCAGGGATTAAACGTCCAGCAGCAGACGAGCCGGATCTTCCAGCATGTCTTTCACCGTTACCAGATAACTCACCGACTCTTTGCCATCGATCAGACGATGATCGTAAGACAGAGCCAGATACATCATCGGCTGGATCACGACCTGACCATTGACCGCCATCGGGCGATCCTTGATGGCGTGCATACCCAGGATGGCGCTCTGCGGTGGATTGATGATCGGGGTGGACATCAATGAACCGAAGACGCCGCCGTTAGTAATGGTGAAGTTACCGCCGGTCAGTTCTTCCACGGTCAATTTGCCGTCACGGCCTTTGATCGCCAGCTCTTTGATTTTCTTCTCGATGTCCGCCATGCTCATGGAGTCAACGTCACGCAGTACCGGGGTTACCAGGCCGCGCGGGGTCGAAACCGCAATGCTGATATCGAAGTAGTTGTGGTAAACCACGTCGCTGCCGTCGATAGAGGCGTTCACTTCCGGGAAGCGTTTCAGCGCTTCGACTACCGCTTTGATGTAGAAGGACATAAAGCCCAGACGTACACCGTGGCGTTTTTCGAAGGCTTCACCGTACTGCTTGCGCAGATCCATGATCGGCTGCATGTTGATTTCGTTGAAGGTGGTCAGCATCGCGGTGCTGTTCTTCGCTTCCAACAGGCGCTCGGCCACGCGTTTGCGCAGGCGGGTCATAGGAACACGTTTTTCGCTACGACCGCCCAAGGCTGGCTGAGGTGCCGCCGCTGGGGCTGCTGCAGTCGGTGCCGCTTTCTTGCTGGCAGCCAGGTGCGCTTCTACGTCTTCACGCGTGATACGGCCACCCACGCCGCTGCCTTTGATGGCGGCAGCATCGAGATCGTGTTCGGCAATCAGGCGGCGGATCGCCGGGCTGAGTGCGTCGTTGTTCTCTTCTTCCAGGCTGGCGGTTGCACGCTGTGCCGGAGTTGATTCAACGCTCTGAGCTTTCGCTTCGGTCGGCTTGCCAGAGCTGTCACCCTGACGGATACGCCCGAGAAGCTGACGTGAAGTCACGGTTGCGCCTTCGTCTTCCAGGATCGCTTCCAGTACGCCGGCTTCACTGGCAGGCACTTCCAATACGACTTTGTCGGTTTCAATTTCAACCAGCACTTCGTCACGCTGAACGGTGTCACCCGGTTTTTTATGCCAGGTGGCGACGGTCGCATCGGCAACGGATTCAGGGAGGTCAGGAACCAGAATATCTACGCTACTCATTAGCTTTCCTTTAAATTTTTTCTTCAATATTCAGCGCGTCATTCACCAGAGCCTGCTGCTGCTTCTGGTGTACGGACATATAACCCACCGCCGGAGAGGCAGAGGCTGGACGTCCTGCGTAACGTAAAGAGGCCCCAAACGGGATCACTTCACGGAAATTGTGTTGGCTGCAATACCAGGCACCCTGGTTCAACGGCTCTTCCTGACACCAGACGAAATCATGCACGTGGGCATACTGTTCCAATACCGCTTGAACGGCCTGATGCGGGAACGGATACAGCTGCTCGATACGTACGATGGCCACGTCTTTCTGGTCGTTCTTGCGGCGTTGCTCCAGCAGATCGTAATAAACCTTACCAGAACACAGCACCACGCGTTTTACCGCTTTGGCATCCAGCTCGTCAATTTCGCCGATGGCCGGTTGGAAGGTGCCGTTTGCCAGTTCTTCCAGGGAAGAGACTGCCAGCGGATGACGCAGCAAGGACTTCGGTGACATCACCACCAGCGGACGGCGCATACCGCGCAACGCCTGACGGCGCAGCATATGGTAAACCTGTGCCGGAGTGGACGGGATGCACACCTGCATGTTCTGTTCTGCACACAGCTGCAGGTAACGTTCCAGACGTGCAGAGGAGTGCTCTGGGCCCTGGCCTTCGTAACCGTGCGGCAGCAGCATCACCAGGCCACACATACGGCCCCACTTCTGCTCACCGGAGCTGATGAACTGGTCGATCACTACCTGAGCACCGTTGGCAAAGTCACCAAACTGCGCTTCCCAGATAGTCAGGGTGCGCGGCTCTGCGGTGGCGTAGCCATATTCGAATGCCAGAACGGCTTCTTCAGACAGCACCGAGTCCCAGACTTTGAATTCGCCCTGGCCGCTGTGGATATTCGCCAGCGGGACATAGACAGAACCATTTTTCTGGTTGTGCACCACCGCATGGCGGTGGAAGAAGGTGCCACGGCCAGCATCTTCACCAGAAATACGGATCGGGATGCCTTCATCAGCCATGGTGGCGTAAGCCAGCGTTTCCGCTGCGCCCCAGTCGAACGGTTTGTTGCCTGCGGCCATCTCGGCACGATCGCCGTAGATTTTCGCCACGCGCGACTGCATTTCGATCGCTTCCGGTACGCTGCTGATGCGGCGAGCCAGTTCCTGCAGGCGCTTCATCTCAACCTTGCTTGGGTACTCTTCGTCCCACTCATGATTCAGGTATGGCGACCAGGTAAAGGAGTGCAGGTTCATCGGACGCCACTCTTCAACCACGCAGTCACCGCGATCGAGAGCATCGCGATACAGGTTGACCATTTCCGTGGCATCTTCCAGGCTGGCAACCTTCTGTTCGGTCAGTACGTCAGCGTAGATTTTGCGTGGCGTTGGGTGTTTCTTGATCTTCTGGTACATCACCGGCTGGGTAGCACTTGGCTCATCGGCCTCGTTATGCCCATGGCGACGGTAGCAGACCAGATCGATCATCACGTCACGTTTAAAGGTGTTACGGAAATCCAACGCCAGACGAGTGACAAAGGCCACCGCTTCCGGATCATCGGCATTCACGTGGAAGATAGGAGCCTGCACCATCTTGGCAATATCGGTACAGTATTGGGTAGAACGCGCATCCAACGGGTTGGAGGTAGTGAAGCCAACCTGGTTGTTGATGACGATACGCACCGTACCGCCCACTTCATAACCGCGAGCCTGCGACATGTTCAGGGTTTCCTGAACCACGCCCTGCCCGGTGATTGCTGCGTCACCGTGAATGGTGATTGGCAGCACCATGTTGCTGCGCGCTTCGTCCAGACGGTCGCGGCGGGCACGTACAGACCCCATGACAACCGGGCTGACGATTTCCAGGTGCGACGGGTTAAACGCCAGCGCCAGGTGAACCATGCCGCCTTCGGTTTCCACGTCGGAAGAGAAGCCCTGGTGATATTTCACGTCACCGGTGCCCAGGTGTTCTTTATGCTTGCCGGCAAACTCGTCGAACAGGTCGGCCGGTTTTTTACCCAGCACGTTGATCAACACGTTCAGACGGCCACGGTGGGCCATGCCCAGCACCACTTCACGCGTGCCGTTTTTGCCTGCGTGACGCACCATTTCTTTCAGCATCGGCACCAGCGCATCGCCACCTTCCAGCGAGAAGCGTTTGGCCCCAGGGAATTTGGCACCCAGGTAACGCTCCAGCCCTTCGGCCGCCGTCAGTTCGCTCAGGAAACGGCGTTTCTCATCGGTGGTGAAGCTGGCACGCCCCGCTACCGATTCAATGCGCTGCTGGATCCAGCGTTTCTCTTCGGTGTTGGTGATGTGCATATACTCGGCACCGATCGAACCGCAGTAGGTCTGCTTCAGCGCCGCGTACAGATCGCTCAGCTTCATGGTTTCTTTGCCGATGGCAAAAGAACCCACGTTGAAGGTTTCCTGGAAGTCGGCTTCGGTCAGGTTGTGGTACGCCGGATCGAGATCGGGAACGCGCTCCTGCTTCCACAGGTCTAACGGGTCGAGGTTGGCGTGCTGATGCCCACGGAAGCGGAAGGCGTTGATCAGCTGCAATACCTTGACCTGCTTGGCATCGGTTTCAGGATCGTTGATGGTGGTGTTATAACGAGCAGAATCTTTCGCCAGGCGGCGGAAGTAATCTCGCGTTTGGGAGTGGAGCTGATCGGGTTTGACACCCGCAGTTGGTAGTTGCTGGAAAATCGAACGCCAACTATCTTCAACGGAACTCGGATCGGTTAAAAAGTCTTCATAGAGCTGCTCTATGTAGGACTGGTTCGCGCCCGCCAGATAGGAGGAATCCAGCCAGGCCTTCATTGCGCCGTTCTGCATTTTGATCCCTTAAGCTTTAAAGCTTCAGTTTTCGCCGTGGTTAACATAATTACCGTAATGGTACGCTTAACGGTTCACTAGACGTGCTTATACAAGTGCACGTTCTGTTTTGGACCTTGCGGCCCCATACAAGGAACCTCTAAAAACCGGCGGGACAAACCTGATTGCCTTTAACCACAATCACGGGTCAGTTTTTAGAGATACCCTCTTGGGATGTGCGCCGGTAAAGCCCCCGGCGCAGCATCTCGTTCTGTTTATGCGCCGCGTTGCAGCAGCATAGACTTGATATGACCAATTGCACGGGTCGGATTCAAGCCCTTAGGACATACACTGACACAATTCATAATGCTATGGCAGCGGAAAACACTGAAAGCGTCGTTCAGATCGTCCAATCGTGCTTCAGTTTCCGTATCACGGCTGTCGATCAGGAAGCGGTACGCCGCCAACAGACCGGCCGGGCCAACAAACTTGTCAGGGTTCCACCAGAACGATGGGCAAGAGGTGGAGCAACAGGCACAGAGAATACATTCGTACAATCCATCCAGTTTTTCCCGCTGATCCGGCGTTTGCAGGTGCTCACGCGCCGGAGGATTCTTGCCATCATTAATCAAGAACGGCTTGATTTTTTCATACTGGGTATAGAACTGTCCCATATCCACCACCAGATCGCGTACCACCGGTAACCCCGGCAGCGGGCGGATCACAATCTTGTTGTTGCCTTTACGCAACGACGAGACCGGGGTAATACAGGCCAGACCGTTCTTACCGTTCATATTGATACCGTCTGAACCGCACACGCCTTCACGGCAAGAGCGGCGGAAAGATAAGGTCGGGTCCTTTTCTTTCAGCTGGATCAACGCATCCAGCAGCATCATGTCACGGCCTTCTTCCGCTTCCAGGCTGAAGTCCTGCATATGCGGGGCGCTATCAACATCCGGATTGTAGCGATAGATAGAGAATTCAAGTTTCATCAATCGAGCTCCGCAATTAGTAAGAACGCACTTTCGGCGGGAATGCTGCGCGCAGCTTCGGTTGCATGTTCACTTCACGACGTGTCATGCTTTCCGATTGCGGCAGATACAGCGAATGGCACAGCCAGTTGGCATCATCACGCTCCGGGAAGTCGAAGCGGCTATGCGCGCCACGGCTCTCGGTACGGAAGTTGGCCGACACGGCAGTGGAATACGCGGTCTCCATCAGGTTATCCAACTCCAGGCATTCGATGCGCTGGGTGTTGAATTCGCTGGAGGTATCATCCAGGCGTGCGTTCTTCAGACGTTCACGGATCACTTTCAGCTCTTCCAACCCTTTCGCCATCGCATCACCTTCGCGGAACACCGAGAAGTTATGCTGCATACAGGATTGCAGTGCCTTACGAATTTCCACCGGATCTTCACCAGAACGGGTGTTGTTCCAACGGTTCAGACGATCCAGTGAAGCTTCAACGTCCGATTCGCTAGCATCGCGGCTATCGCCCTGCTCTGCCAACGACTCTTGCAGGTGCATACCGGCAGAGCGACCAAATACCACCAGATCCAGCAGCGAGTTGCCGCCCAGACGGTTGGCACCGTGTACCGATACGCAGGCAATTTCACCTACCGCGAACAGGCCCGGGATCACCACGTCTTCGCCTTTCTCGTTCACGGTCAGCGCCTGGCCGGTCACTTTGGTCGGAATACCGCCCATCATATAGTGGCAGGTAGGAATGACCGGGATCGGCTCTTTCACCGGATCGACGTGGGCGAAGGTACGGGACAGTTCCAGAATACCCGGCAGGCGGGACTCCAGCACTTCTTTACCCAAGTGGTCCAGTTTCAGCTTAGCATGAGGGCCCCAAGGACCGTCACAGCCGCGGCCTTCACGGATCTCAATCATGATCGAACGTGCCACTACGTCACGGCCCGCCAGATCTTTGGCATTTGGCGCATAACGTTCCATGAAACGTTCGCCATGTTTGTTCAGCAGGTAACCACCTTCACCGCGACAGCCTTCGGTGACCAATACGCCAGCCCCGGCAATACCGGTTGGGTGGAACTGCCACATTTCCATATCCTGCACCGGTACACCGGCACGCAGCGCCATACCGACACCGTCACCGGTATTGATGTGGGCGTTGGTGGTGGATTGGTAAATACGACCTGCCCCACCGGTAGCCAGAATGGTTGCCTTGGCCTTGAAGTACACGACCTCACCGGTTTCGATACAGATAGCGGTGGTACCAACTACTGCACCATCCTGGTTTTTCACCAGATCCAGCGCATACCACTCGGAGAAGATGGTGGTGTGGTTTTTCAGGTTCTGCTGATAAAGGGTGTGCAACAACGCGTGACCGGTACGGTCCGCCGCCGCAGCGGTACGGGCCGCCTGCTCGCCACCAAAGTTCAGTGACTGGCCGCCAAACGGGCGTTGATAAATGCGGCCATCGTCCAGACGGGAGAACGGCAGGCCCATGTGTTCCAACTCCAGAATCGCTTCCGGGCCGGTTTTACACATATATTCAATGGCGTCCTGGTCACCGATATAGTCGGAACCCTTCACCGTGTCGTACATATGCCATTCCCAGTTGTCTTCGTGGTTATTGCCCAAGGCTACGGTAATGCCACCTTGTGCAGACACGGTATGGGAACGGGTCGGGAATACTTTGGAAAGCAGCGCACAGGTTGAGCCCGCCTGGGAAATCTGCAGCGCCGCGCGCATACCTGCGCCACCAGCACCGATAACAACTGCATCAAACTCTCTGATTGGCAGTTTCATTTAAGCACCCCACACGACGATTGTTCCGTACAGTAAATAGACCAGCAACGTGACGACAATCGCCAGTTGCAGCACCAGGCGTAACGCCAGTGGCTTGATATAGTCCGTCAGCACCTGCCACATTCCCACCCAGGCGTGAACCAGGATCGACAGCAATGTCAGCAAGGTGAATACTTTCGTAATGGAGGTGGCGAAGAAGCCGCGCCAGATTTCATAGGTGATGTCCGGAGCCGTAACGACGAAGCCCAGGATATAGAGCACATACAGGGTGATGACGATGGCGGAAGCACGCAGTAACAACCAGTCGTGTACGCCGTTACGTCCTAATGCAGAAACGTTGCTTACCATACGAGGACTCCAGCCAGAATTGACAGCACGACGGTCAGACCGAACGCCACCTGGGCAGAACGGGTACCTGCGGCTAAACTCTCTTCGATATAGCCAAAATCCATTAACAAGTGACGAATGCCACCGCAAATGTGATAGGCCAACGCGGTGAGGATCCCCCAGAAAATGAATTTCACGAAGAAGCTATTCATGATGGCGGCAGCGTGCAGGAAGCCCTCTTGAGAAGAGAGAGAGATACCCAGCAGCCAGAGGAGAATGCCCACGGCAACGAAAGTAATTACGCCAGAGACTCGGTGTAAGATGGACGCTATCGCAGTTACAGGAAACCGGATCGTTTGCAGATCCAGATTGACAGGTCTTTGTTTTTTCACGGTTTTGCCCACACAGCTCTTATTATTTTCCTTCCTCCGGGCCTGGGTGGGGATCAGACAGCGTCCAAGAGCTTTCACTCTTACACCTCACGCGCTCAAACATCGACATCCTAGTGCTTAAACGGCGCGTAGTGATAACGCTGGGTGCTCCTACTTCAGGGTAATCCGGAGACCTGGCGGCAGTATAGGAGGTTCACATTCTTATTACAATTCCCATACAATCCCTTTGGTCACATTTCCCCAGAACAGTGATTTAGATCACGATTATTACATTTAGCACGAAATTAATTATCTGATTTGACAAGAGATCAACATTTCCATTACAAATAGGTCAGCAATCAACCCTATGATGCACTAGCGGTCACCGGATACACTTCCCCCTAAGCACAAGTTATGCAACAGTGTAGCGATAGTGTATGTGGTTAACATTCCAAACAGATCGTAGGTAATGATTAAAAGAAAATAACGAATCCCGATGAATCGTTAACGGCTGCTAACCCGTCTTGTTCGCCTGGTGCAAACTCTGTCCCCTACCGGCGCAAATGCGCTGTCGCTCACAGAGTTAGCGTTCGCTCGACTTTATTGCGGGCAACCTGCGGAGATTTAAGGTATTTCAGTTGTTAGAGGTTTTTAAAATAAGGCGTTAAGGAGACTGTAAATGACTGATAAGAAAGCGACGCTAAGCATCAACAACGGCGAAGCTCCGATCGAACTGGGCGTGCTCACCCCTTCACTGGGCCCTGATGTTATTGACGTACGCGCCCTGGGCTCCAAAGGTTATTTCACATTTGATCCCGGCTTTACTTCTACCGCTTCCTGTGAATCCAAAATCACGTTCATCGACGGCGACAAAGGTATCCTGCTGCACCGCGGCTTCCCGATTGAGCAGTTGGCAAAAGAGTCCTCCTACCTGGAGGTGTGCTACATCCTGCTGTACGGCGAAACCCCGAGTGCTGAAGAGTTCGAAACTTTCAAAACCACGGTAACCCGTCACACCATGATCCACGACCAGATCACCCATCTGTTCCGTGGTTTCCGCCGTGACTCGCACCCAATGGCGGTGCTGTGCGGGGTAACAGGTGCCCTGGCTGCGTTCTATCACGATGCGCTGGACGTCAACAATGAACGTCACCGTGAGATCACCGCGTTCCGCCTGCTGTCCAAAATGCCTACCGTGGCAGCGATGTGTTACAAGTATTCCCTTGGCCAGCCGTTTGTTTACCCACGCAACGACCTGTCCTACGCCGGTAACTTCCTGCGCATGATGTTTGCTACACCTTGCGAAGAGTACGTGGTGAACCCAGTGCTGGAACGCGCCATGGATCGTATTCTGATCCTGCATGCCGACCATGAGCAGAACGCGTCCACCTCCACCGTGCGTACCGCCGGTTCATCCGGTGCCAACCCGTTTGCCTGTATCGCGGCCGGTATCGCTTCCCTGTGGGGGCCAGCGCACGGCGGTGCCAACGAAGCGGCACTGAAGATGCTCGAAGAGATCAAAACCGTTGAGCACATCCCTGAGTTCATCAAACGTGCCAAAGACAAGAACGACTCGTTCCGTCTGATGGGCTTTGGCCACCGCGTGTACAAAAACTACGATCCGCGCGCCACCGTGATGCGTGAAACCTGTCACGAAGTGCTGAAAGAACTGAACAAGAAAGACGACAACCTGCTGCAGGTCGCGATGGAACTGGAACATATCGCGTTGAACGACCCGTACTTCATCGAGAAGAAACTGTACCCGAACGTCGATTTCTATTCAGGTATCATCCTGAAAGCGATGGGTATTCCTTCTTCCATGTTTACGGTGATCTTCGCGATTGCCCGTACCATTGGCTGGATTGCCCACTGGAACGAAATGCATGACGAAGGCATCAAGATCGCTCGTCCACGTCAGCTGTATACCGGCTATGCCGAGCGTGAGTTCAAGTCTCAGGTTAAAAAGTAAGCTTAGCAGGGGGCGTCATAGTCGCCCCAACTCGGCTAATGACCCTATCGACTTAACGCTGCCTCACTGGCAGCGTTTTTTATGGCTTACTGCTGGCAAACCGGGCACCAATAGAACGGCCGCGAAGATAGCGCCGTTTTCTCGATCATCGCGCCACAGCGCGGGCAAGGCTCACCGCTGCGATGAAACACCTTGAAGCTGAACAGCGTACCGTGATGGCGATTTTCATCTACCTGACCACGGGTCTGATATGAAATGCGTGGAATATCCAACAGCGCCTGCGCCAACTGATGCAGCGCATCAGGGGTGAGATCCTGCGGCTTATGCTTGGGTGCCAGTTCTACCTGCCACAAAATCTCGGCTCGCAGGTAATTGCCCAGGCCAGCCAGAAAAGACTGATCCAGCAGCATTCCGCCCAACTGGCGCTTACAAAACGCCGGCGATAACAGCCGCTGTTCCACCTGCTCTACGGTCAAAGCCATATCCAGCACGTCAGGACCAATACGTTTTAAGAACGGGTGTTGCTCGATCTCACCGCGCGGCGCAATGGTGATATCCGAAGCGCTATACAACAAGATCGCCCACTCGGCCGTCTCCAGTCGCACGCGCAGATCGCGCTTGGTTTCTGGTGTTTCGCCCGCTCGCACCACCTTCCACACGCCGTAAAGCTGGTTGTGGCTGTACATGGTCAAACCGTTGGAGAAATCAGTTAACAAGGCTTTACCGCGCGGTTCGATGGCAGTGATACGTTCACCGACCAGCTCGGCCTGATAGTGTTTCAGTTGCGGGAAAGCAAACCAGACTTCGGTCAGTGGTTGCTCGATCATCACCGCCGCCAGCTTATCTGCCGCCCGGCGGATCTCCGGCCCTTCTGGCATGGACAACTCCTTGATTGAAAAGGGTCCGGCAAGCCGAACCCTAGGGTTAACATGGAGGTAGCATAAATGACCTTAGTGCGTGGCGCCACCCACCACTTTCAAGTCATGCTCCACCTGCAAGGCGATCGAAATTGCCATTTCCAAAGCAAACAGCACCGTCTGGGCTGCCATACTCGGCGCACCAGGATGCTGTGCCGCCTGCTCAGGCAGGTAAGGGATATGGATAAACCCGCCCTTCACCGCCTGCTGCCCGCTTAAGCGGTGCAACAGACCGTACATCACATGGTTGCAGACATAGGTCCCGGCGGTTTGTGATACCGAGGCCGGAATGCCAGCCTCACGCATCGCATTCACCACCGCCTTGATCGGCAAGGTGCTGAAATAGGCCGCAGGACCATCTGCCACAATGGCCTGATCGATCGGCTGCTGTCCCTGATTGTCGGGAATACGCGCGTCATCGACGTTAATAGCGACGCGTTCCAGTGTGATGTCAGTGCGCCCGCCCGCCTGGCCGATCGCCATTACCATCGCTGGCTGAACTTCATCAATGGCCGCGTTCAGCACAGTTAATGCCTCACCGAAGACGCAAGGTAGCTGGCGCGCGATAATGTGCGCCCCGCCAAGCTCCAGATCGTTAAGCTGCTTCACCACCTCCCAGGATGGGTTGACTCGCTCGCCGCCAAACGGCTCAAAGCCGGTAATCAATACTTTCTGCATGCGTTCTCCTAGAGGAACATCAGGAAATAAAGCAGGAATACGTTAACCAGCAGCAACGTGACCCCGGTCGGTATCTGCGCCTTGATGACCGCATTCTTGTCCGGTAACTCCAGTAACGCTGCCGGTACAATATTAAAGTTAGCAGCCATTGGCGTCATCAACGTGCCGCAATAGCCGGAGAACATGCCGATAGCCGCCATCACCGCGGGGTTACCGCCGTGTTGCAGTACCAGGATCGGGATACCAATACCCGCAGTGACAATCGGGAAAGCCGCAAACGCGTTCCCCATGATCATGGTTAATACGGCCATGCCGATGGCATACACCGCTACGGCGATAAAGCGGTTATCTACCGCCAGGTATTCCTGCGTTAAATGGGAGATAGCCGTGCCAACGCCCGCAACGGTGAACAGCAGGCCAAGAGTCGCCAGGATTTGCGGCAGGATGAAGGCCCAGCCGATGGAATCCAGCAGACGACGAGCTTCCTGCACTGGCTGCGACATTTTCTCACGGGTCATCTTCACCGCAATAACCAGGCCAAGCAAACAGCCGAGGGTCATGGAGAACAAGGTGATCAAGGTGGAGTGGTTACCGCTGCCAAACACCGCCTGTTGCAAGGCCGGGATGTTATTGAACAGCAGCACGCCGATCACCGTGACGACCGGGATCGCCAGCGCCGGGATAAACAGACGGTTGCCCAAGCGTTTGGCACTGGTTTCGCGCTCTTGCTGGCTGCGCTGATGATAGCTACCAAGACGCACACCGCCAAAACCGGCGATCAGAGCCATCACCACCACCAATACGCCCACGGTGATATGCAGTTGACGCTTGGCTTCAGCCCCTGAGCCAAATAGCCCATAGGTCCAATCCCCCACCAGGAAGATCAATCCGTATAAGGCCCAGAACAGGCCGGTAGAAATACGGCGTGGGTTGGCCTTATCGCGAAACGACATTGCGGCGACGATCAGTAATACCGCACCCGCCAGCCAATAGAGATATTGTTGTTGGAATATCATTGGCCTTCTCCCTTGGCCTGCAACGCAGCCTGGTTAAGTTTGCTCAGTTCAGCGTTGAGTTGTTTGTCCATGCGGTACAAACGGAACGAGTGGATCAGAAAGGCAAAGATCGCCGTTGGGATCCCCCACAGCGCAATGTGCAGCGGTTCGGTCTGAATGCCGCCGGATTCCAGCATAAAGTTATGCATAAAGATGATCGCGCCAAAGGCGACAAAAATATCTTCACCAAAGAACAGCCCGACGTTATCGGTCGCGGCAGACATTGCCCGCAGACGATAGCGCACACGTTCCGGCAGTTCCCCATAGCGGTTTTCCGTGGCCCCCTCCGCCATCGGTGCCAACAGCGGACGTACCATTTGAGGTTGGCCGCCCAGGCTGGTCAGCCCCATTGCCGCCGTTACTTCACGCACAAACAGGTAGACGATCAGTAAACGCCCGGCGGTGGCGCTTTTGATTTTGGCAATCCACGCCTGCGCACGTTCTTTCAAACCGTGGCGCTCTAACAGCCCGATAATCGGCAGCGGCAACAGCAGGATCAGCGGCAGGTTACGGGTATTGAGGAAGCCCTCGCCAAGCTTTTCCAAAATGACATCCAGCGGCATCAACGCCGCCAGCCCGGTGATAATACCGGCGGCGATCACCACCAGCACCGGGTTAAAACGTAATACAAATCCAACCACGATGGCAGCGATGCCTATCAGTGGCCAGAGGTTTACCGCTTGTTCCATATTCACTTCCCTCTTGTCGCCCTCGGTCTTGCGGGCAATGTTGTGTTTGCTTTAGTCATTATTTTTTTATGCGGCGCTGACGCCAATCTGCTGCTGAGTAAAGCTCTCTCTCAGCTTCTTGGCATAGGCCAGTGCATGTTCCCCGTCGCCGTGCAGACAAACGGTTTCAGCCTTGACGGAGGCCCAGCCCCCCTCAACGGTTCGTACACGCTGGTGGCGAACCATTTCCAGCGTCTGTTGCAATGCCAGTTCATCACTGGCAATCAGTGCTCCTGGTTGTCCACGCGGCACCAATGTTCCATCAGCCTGATAGCCGCGATCGGCAAACACTTCCTGCCGCGTCGCCAACCCCAGTTTTTCACCTGCACGGATCAGCTCACTACCGGCCAACCCCACCAGACGCAACGAAGGGTCTACCGCCAACACCGCACGGGCAATGGCTTCGGCCAATTCCGGTTCCACCGCCGCCTGGTTGTAGAGCATGCCGTGCGGTTTCACATGGGCCATCACGCCGCCTTCAGCCCGGGTAATAGCGGCCAGCGCACCCAGCTGATACACCACTTGGGCATACACCGTTTCTACCGGTAACTGCATCCGGGTGCGGCCGAAGTTTTCCCGATCAGGGAAACTGGGATGGGCACCAATCGCCACACCGTATTGCAACGCCCAGCGCACCGATTGGCGCATGGTCTGGGCATCCCCGGCATGGAAGCCGCAGGCAATATTGGCCGAGCTGACCAACTGCAACAGCGCTTCGTCATTGGCGCAACCTTCACCGAGATCGGCATTTAAATCGACGATCATTTAACCCCCCAGGCAATCTGTTGAATAAAGTGATCCTGCTCGGCCTTGGCGTGCTGCGCCTCTGCCAGGGTGCAGGGGATAAAGTGAAGCGCATCCCCCAGACGGATCTGCGCCAAGTGGAACAGATCGGCCTCGATCACGCAGGCAATCCGCGGATACCCCCCGGTAGTCTGAGCATCGGCCATCAAGACGATCGGCTGACCATTGTGTGGGACCTGGATGACGCCGGGTATCAGGCCATGGGAGAGCATTTCCCGTTCAGTGGTGCGAGTCAGGGAGCTACCACCGTGCAGGCGATAACCCATGCGGTTACTCTGCGGGCTGAGCTGCCAGGCGGTACGCCAGAAATCGTCCTGCGCCTGTTGGCTGAACTCGTCATATTCCGGCCCGGTCAACACCCTGATCCGGTTGCTGAACAGCGGCTGTTTCACCCCGATGACCGTGGTCGGCAGCGCCTGCGGCTGACCCGCAGGCAACACGTCGCCCTCTTTCAACTGCCGGCCTTCCAATCCACCAAAGCCCGCTTTCAGATCGGTGCTGCGTGAGCCCAGCATCTCCGGAACATTGATGCCGCCAGACACCGCCAGATAGCTGCGCATCCCGCGTTTAGGCATCTTCAGCGTCAGTTGCTGGCCTTTTTTTACCGGATAGCGCCAGCCCGTCCATAAAGATTTGCCGTCCAACTGAGCATCGCAGCCCGCGCCAGTCAGCGCAATCCACCCATTATGGGTAAATTCGGCACTGAATTGCCCCAGCGTGATCTCCAACCCAGCCGCTTCGGGCGAATTGCCCACCAGCAGGTTGGCTATTTTCAGCGCAGGGATATCCAGAGCGCCGCCCTGGCTGATGCCCAAACGCCGGAAACCGTTACGCCCCAGGTCCTGGACGGTGGTGTAAATACCGGCTCGCAAGATCTTCAGCATACGCCCCCCTTTTGCGGCACAAAGCGCACGTTGTCGCCTGGGCGCAGCAGCGTCGGCGGCATTTCATTCGGATTAAACAGCGCCAACGGCGTGCGGCCAATCAGTTGCCAACCGCCCGGCGTGACCAGCGGATAGATCCCCGTCTGGCCGCCACCGATCCCCACAGAACCCGCAGCAACAGACAAACGAGGTTCCGCACGGCGTGGAGTGGCCAGACGCTCCGGCATCCCCCCCAGATAGGTAAAACCAGGTTGGAAGCCCAGGAAATAAACCACATACGCGGTGGACGAATGGCATTCCACCACCTGTTGCGGCGTCATACCGGTATGGCGCGCCACCTCATCCAGGTCGGGGCCATATTCGCCGCCATAGATCACCGGGATATCGACATCGCGGGACTCTGGCACCAGGCTTTCGTTGCCCTCCCATCCTTGACGCAGCAGTTCCAGCATCGCCTCGGCATCAGCCTGCGGCGTATACAACAACAGCGTCAGGTTATTCATTCCCGGCACCACTTCCCGTACGTCAGTGTGGTGATTCAACTTTTCTGCCAATGCCCAGATGCGCTGCTGACTTTGCAGCGTCACCGGGGGTGCCAATTCAAGCACTACAGCGCGTTCCCCTAGCAGGTAATATTGTGCTCGTTGCACCCCTATCTCCTTATACTCGTCGTGTTTCAAGCCGCAGCATGACTGACCGCTCACGAACGAATGAGCGGGTCACTGGGTAGCAACTTGAAGTTCACAGGGTATTTTATTATTTGAAAAGCGTATCAGTTATGCGGGACGTAACGTCGGCTGTCAAGAGAGCAACCTTCGGGAATATAAGGGATTAGCGGCGCTAAAGGGTTCGTTTTACCGAACCCATAGGCAAATTAGGCCGGATTGGGGATATCGATAAAGGTGACGTCAAAGCCGTGATGTTGCGCTAACCACTCGCCTAACGCCTTGATCCCACCACATTCCGTCGCGTGATGACCGGCGGCAAAAAAGTGCACGCCCATCTCCCGCGCCGTATGAATAGTTTGCTCAGAAACTTCTCCGCTGATAAACGCATCAACGCCAAATCGCGCCGCGCTGTCGATAAATCCCTGGCCGCCACCGGTACACCAGGCCACCCGACGGATTGCCTGCGGGGCATTATCGCCACAGTGCAACACCGCTCGGCCAAGACGGCTCTCGATACGCTGTTGCAATTCACCCGCACTAAGCGGTTGCTCAAATTCGCCGTGCGGCACCAAAGGTTCGATCTCACCGATCACGCGGATGCCCAACGCCTTTGCCAACTGCGCGTTATTCCCCAGTTCCGGGTGTGCATCCAGCGGCAAGTGGTAGCCATACAGGTTGATATCGTTGCTCAGCAGAGTTTTCAGCCGGTTACGCTTCATGCCGCGCACCGCGGGTGCTTCGTTTTTCCAGAAGTAACCATGATGCACCACTATGGCATCCGCCTGATGTTCCACCGCCGCATCAAGCAACGCCTGGCAGGCCGTCACTCCCGTCACGATACGCTGCACATGTGCCCGCCCTTCCACCTGTAGGCCATTTGGCGCGTAGTCCTGGAAGGCCGCACAGTTGAGTTCGCTGTTGATCAGATGTTCCAGATCGAGGTTATGCATAGTCATCTCACTCTCATTCAAAATTGTTGCCGATCGCCCTGTTCCATCAGGATAAATTTCACCCCCAGATCGTTGCCCTGATCCAGCTGTTGCTTGATGGTAGCACGCACATCTTCCCCCTGTTTCAGGCTGGGCTTGATGTGGCTGATGATCACCGGCAGATCTTTTAACGATCCCTCTCCACCGCTGTACTGCTGGAGGTTTTTTAGCTCCTTCAGTAGCCAGGCCGGGGTCAGATGACCATACAGATGCTTGTCATCCACCTCGTTCGGGTAAGAGGTTTCGATAATCATGCCCTTCAGCTTCTTCTGCTCAATCAGCGGCCCCAGTGCGCGCCAGGCACCATCCAGATTGCGTGACTGTTCCAGCGCATCCGGCCCGGTATCGCCAAAGTAGGCAAATGACCCTTCACGGTCGGCCACCAGCAACATCGAAGAGGGGTAGCGATCGTGGCTAAGTGGGTACATCACCCCGCTCAAACCGGTCAGGCCCAGGGTCACACGCTGCAGCGGGCGCACCGTTTGCAAGCGGTAAGTGCCTAGCCGCGAGCCATTACCGGCATCGGTAAAATTGGGCCAGGCTTTCCAGTTAAAATAATGATTGCGCAACGTCAATACGGTATCGGCCTGCGCATAAACGGTTTTCTTACTGTCTTCCGGTGAACCGAGGATCAGCCCAGCCACGTGATCCAGATGGCCGTGGCTAATGAAGTAACCGCCAATCAGCTGACGGAAAATATAGCCCTGAGGAGTATAGGGAGCCGCCAGCTCGGGTGTGACCTGTGGAAAACTGCCCTTTTCCAGCCCTTTGGCAATCCCCGGCAGCAGCGTCCCGGCATCCAGTGCCAGATACTGCGTCTGGTTATCACTGCGGATCAGATAAGAAGTCAGATTGCCGTCGCTGACGCCACCGTCGACGCCTAGCGCCACTACGTCAAAACCGGCCACGGCCAACGCGGAATAGCCCACCAGGCACAGGGCCAGTAGTTTCTTCATCATCAGGAAGCTCCTTGCTGTTACTTTAATGTCCCCCTCGCTTGGCCGCTTCAAAAGCCGCCAACGTCTCCAGCCGAGCCTGCTGGTGTTGGACTATCGGCGGCGGATAATTCAGAACCTGCTGCTGCTTTTCCGCCCAGCGATGGGGTTGATGGAGCTCATTGTCCGGTACATCCGCCAGTTCAGGCAACCATTTACGGATAAAAGTGCCTTTTGGATCAAAACGTTCGCCCTGAGTGGTCGGGTTAAAGATGCGGAAATAAGGTGCGGCATCGGTACCGGTAGAGGCGGCCCACTGCCAGCCACCGTTGTTGGCGGCCAGATCGCCATCCAACAATTGGGACATGAAATACTGTTCACCGGCGCGCCAGTCGATCAGCAAGTCCTTGACCAGGAAGCTGGCCACGATCATCCGCAGGCGATTATGCATCCAGCCGGTTTGATTGAGCTGACGCATGGCTGCATCGACAATCGGGTAACCGGTATTACCCTGTTGCCAGGCCAGTAACGCCGCGTCGTTGCGTTGCCAGCATACCTTATCCGTCCAGGCGATAAAGGGACGGTGCTTGCATAACGCAGGATGCGCCACCATCAGATGACGATAAAACTCTCGCCAGATCAGCTCATTAAGCCAACAGAAAGCACCGCTTTGCGGATTTTCCAGCACATCGGGGCACTCGACGCGCAGACGGTTGACGCACTGGCGGGGAGAGATAACGCCAATAGCCAGGTAGGGTGACAGATTGCTGGTGCCGGCAATGGCGGGCAAATCGCGCTGTGTCGCATAGTCTTGCACCCGCTCGCGGCAGAAAGCGCGCAACCTGTGCAATGCAGCCTCTTCGCCTGCGGGATAGCCCTCTCCCACCTCAGCCAAAGGATAATCGAATGCCACCGCTGCGGTAAAACCAACGGCTTCCCCACGCGGGCGTGGTGCTGGCAGAGAGCTCACGTCGGTCTCGGCCAACCGCTGGAGAAAGGCTTTGCGAAAAGGCGTATACACCTTGTACATCTCGCCGTTGCCGGTTTGCACGCTACCGGGAGGCAACAGCAGGCTATCATCAAAGCTGTGGAACCTCACCTGCCCGGCCAATGCCTGCTCAAGGCGGGCGTCACGTTGACGCTCATTGATTTCATACTGACGATTATAATATAGGGCCGTAACCTGCTGGCGCTGGCAGAACTCCTCCAGCCAGTTAACCGAACCGGCAAAATCGTCGCCCTGATGGCAAATCAGTTCAATGCCCCGAGCCGCCAGCGCCGCTTGCACCTGCAACAGATTGGCGTGGATAAACGCCGCCTGACGTGGCGCCATATGGTGCTGACGCCATTGCGCGGGGGTAGCGATAAATACCGCCAGCACCTTGGCTTGCGGATCGCTACAGGCGGCAGAGAGGGCTTTATTGTCGGTAATGCGTAGATCGTTACGCAACCAGACCAGATGCGTGGTCATAACACTCCTTGCAGGTTAATGGCCGTAGCGCAGGCACAACGCCTCCGGATAGGGCTCAAAATAGCGCTGTTGCGCCAGATAGCTATCAGGATATTCGGCCATGTCATGTTTTAACAGCGTAATCGGTAATCGGTGCCAGCAGCGGTTGCATCCCCTGGCGATAGTGGTCGATAAGCCTGGCCAGTTCCTGCGCTATATCTTGTCTCCCACCAACGGGTTAATGCTAGAAGTGTAGAGGATTTAGTGCGTTAGTGCGGCCTAAAACGCAAAAACCCCCGCCAAAGGGGCGAGGGTTCGTAGTAGTGCAACGGGCCAGGATTAATAAAAATCGCAGGACGCCGTTTCTGCCTGTTGCAGCCAGACCGGTTTATTGCTGGTTTTTGACCAGACGCGGTGTAAATAGCTGTAAAAACGTGCGCGATCGGCACGGAACAGCATCACCGGCAAGGCAAGAACACCGATCACAATCACTGCGCTACGGCGCAGGAGGACCCGATGCAACGGATAGGCTTGGTAGTTAGACATACGAACCTCCTTAAAAACATCCGCGCCAGGTTGTCAGGACCCGACGCAATGCGAAACGATAAATGATGGCCAAATGGAAACTGAGCAAAATATTACCGCATAGGTTGTAATTTTACAACTCATCCGACCACTAAAATGCGCAAAAAGAGCACAAAAAAGGCCTCCGTAACGTAATTTTGTTACATCAAGGTTAATAACTAACTTAACATTAGTTACATTGTGGTTTCTTGGCGTTGCTGGGATCATTTAACGGATTTTTACGCCAACAACCCATCCGCCCACGCCCTTCCTGCGTATAAAACCGCCAATTTCTGCCGTTATTTCAATCATTTTTATACTTTTTTTACACCCGGCCCCGCTATTTTTTCATCTTCTTTCTACTGCCCTCCCTACACTCAGGCTATCAAAAACAACACCTCTGGAGGTGTCCCGTGAGTTTCAGCGTTATTGGTGGTGCGCTGTTGGTTCTGCTGCTGTTGGGCTATCTGGTTTATGCCCTGTTTAATGCGGAGGACTTCTGATGGCAGCTTCAGCCTTCTTGTTGATCGCCAGCTTTGTGCTGGTGCTTCTGGTGCTGGCTCGTCCCCTGGGCAGCTTTATAGCTCGCCTGATCGAGGGAGAGCCACTACCGGTCCTGCGCCATGTGGAAGCAGCCGTCTGGCGTTGCTGCGGTAATGACACCGCCGAGATGACCTGGTGGCAATACGCACTGGCGATCCTGTGGTTCAATATCCTCGGTTTAGTGCTGCTGTTGGTACTGCTGATGGCACAGGGTTCCTTACCGCTCAACCCACAAGGGTTCCCCGGTTTATCTTGGGATCTGGCGTTCAATACCGCCGTCAGCTTCGTCACCAATACCAACTGGCAGGCCTACAGCGGGGAAAACACCCTCAGCTATCTCAGCCAGATGGCCGGGTTGACGGTGCAGAACTTCCTGTCTGCCGCCACCGGTATCGCCGTTGCCTTTGCCCTGATCCGGGCCTTTGCACGCCGTTCCAGCGCCACCATTGGTAACGCCTGGATCGATATCCTGCGCATTACCCTGTATGTGCTGTTGCCACTGTCTCTGTTGATCGCGCTGTTCTTCGTCAGCCAGGGGACGTTGCAGAACTTCCTGCCTTACCTGCATGTGACCACGCTGGAAGGGGCGCAGCAGACCTTGCCGATGGGACCCGTAGCCTCGCAGGAAGCGATCAAGATGCTCGGCACTAACGGGGGCGGCTTCTTCGGTGCCAACTCGGCGCATCCGTTTGAAAACCCAACCGTATTGACCAACTTTGTGCAGATGCTGGCGATCTTCCTGATCCCTTGTGCCCTGTGCTTCGCCTTTGGTCAGGTGGCCGGTGAAAACCGCCAGGGTCACGCGCTGATCTGGGCCATGGCACTGATCTTTATCGTTGCGGTGATCGTGGTGATGAACGCTGAGCTGGCTGGCAACCCACATCTGAGCGCGCTTGGCAGTAGCAGCAACATCAATATGGAAGGTAAAGAGTCCCGCTTTGGCATTCTCGCCAGCAGCATGTTCTCGGTGGTGACCACTGCGGCCTCCTGCGGTGCCGTCAACGCCATGCATGACTCCTTTACCGCGCTGGGTGGCATGGTGCCGATGTGGCTGATGCAGATTGGCGAGGTCGTGTTCGGCGGCGTCGGTTCCGGCCTGTACGGCATGCTGCTGTTCGTGCTGCTGACGGTATTTATCGCCGGGCTGATGATTGGCCGCACGCCGGAATATCTCGGTAAGAAGATCGATGTCTATGACATGAAGATGACCGCGCTGGCAATCCTGGTGACGCCGACCTTGGTACTGCTGGGCACCGCGTTGGCGATTGCTACCGACGCCGGCCGTGCTGGCATCCTCAATCCAGGGGCGCATGGCTTCAGTGAAGTGCTGTATGCCTTCTCTTCGGCAGCCAACAACAACGGTAGCGCCTTTGCTGGCCTGAGCGTCAACACGCCGTTCTACAACCTGCTGCTGGCCTTGGCGATGTTTGTTGGCCGCTTCGGGGTGATCCTGCCGGTGCTGGCCATTGCGGGTTCGCTGTGTGTCAAAAAACGCCAACCGACGGGCAACGGCACGCTGCCAACCTACGGGCCACTGTTTATCGGCCTGTTGGTCGGCACCATCCTGCTGGTGGGTGCCTTGACCTTCGTTCCTGCACTGGCGCTAGGCCCGGTAGCCGAACATTTACAACTGTGGTTGGCCAATTAACAGTCATAACAGAGAGAAGAACAAGATGACTCGCAAACAACGCGCACTGTTTGAACCGGCACTGATGCGTACCGCGCTGATCGATGCGGTGAAAAAGCTGGACCCACGCGTTCAGTGGCGTAACCCGGTGATGTTCGTGGTGTACCTCGGCAGTATCCTGACTTCGGTCATTTGGCTGGTGGTGCTTTCAGGCAACGCCGAAGGTAGCGCGACCTTTACCGGCAGCATCGCCATGTGGCTGTGGTTTACCGTGCTGTTCGCCAACTTCGCCGAGGCGCTAGCGGAAGGACGCAGCAAGGCTCAGGCAGAAAGCCTGAAGGGCACCAAGAAAACCAGTTGGGCAAAGAAACTCGCCACGCCGAAGCGTGATGGCGCTACCGAGAAAGTCTCGGCCGAGAGCCTGCGTAAAGGGGATATCGTGCTGGTGGAAGCCGGTGACACCATCCCTTGCGATGGCGAAGTGCTGGAAGGCGGCGCCTCGGTCGATGAAAGCGCCATCACCGGTGAATCTGCACCGGTGATCCGTGAATCCGGTGGTGACTTCTCCTCCGTGACCGGCGGGACACGTATCCTGTCCGACTGGCTGGTGGTGCAGTGTAGCGTCAACCCGGGGGAAACCTTCCTCGATCGCATGATCGCGATGGTCGAAGGTGCCAAACGCCGTAAAACCCCAAACGAAGTGGCACTGACCATTTTGCTGGTGGCGTTGACTATCGTGTTCGTACTGGCGACCGCTACCCTGTTCCCTTACTCTCAATACAGCGTGGAAGCCGCAGGCAGCGGCAGCATAGTGTCGATCACCGTGTTGGTAGCCTTGCTGGTCTGCCTGATCCCGACCACCATTGGTGGGCTGCTGTCCGCTATCGGCGTCGCCGGGATGAGCCGTATGCTGGGTGCCAACGTGATCGCCACCAGCGGGCGCGCCGTTGAGGCCGCCGGTGACGTTGACGTATTGCTGTTGGATAAGACCGGCACCATCACCCTAGGTAACCGTCAGGCGTCCGAATTCCTGCCGGCACCTGGGGTAAAAGAGCAAGAGCTGGCCGATGCCGCCCAACTCTCTTCGCTGGCCGATGAAACGCCGGAAGGCCGCAGTATCGTGGTGCTGGCCAAGCAGCGCTTCAACCTGCGCGAACGTGATTTGCAGGCGTTGAACGCCACCTTCGTGCCTTTCTCTGCGCAAACCCGCATGAGCGGCGTCAACGTACAGGACCGGATGATCCGTAAAGGGGCTGTGGATGCCATTCGCCGCCACGTGGAATCCAACAATGGCCACTTCCCACGTGCGGTAGATGAGTTGGTGGAAAGCGTCGCTCGTACCGGCGGTACGCCGTTGGTGGTCGCCGAAGGGCCACGCGTATTAGGGGTGGTGGCGCTGAAAGACATCGTCAAAGGCGGGATTAAAGAACGCTTTGCCGAATTGCGCAAGATGGGCATCAAGACGGTGATGATCACCGGGGATAACCGCCTGACCGCCGCCGCCATTGCAGCTGAAGCCGGTGTGGATGACTTCCTCTCGGAAGCCACGCCAGAGGCCAAACTGGCGCTGATCCGTCAGTATCAGGCGGAAGGACGCCTGGTTGCGATGACCGGCGACGGCACCAACGACGCTCCTGCACTGGCGCAGGCCGACGTGGCAGTTGCCATGAACTCGGGGACGCAGGCGGCCAAGGAAGCGGGCAACATGGTCGATCTCGACTCCAACCCGACCAAGCTGATCGAAGTGGTGCATATCGGCAAGCAGATGCTGATGACGCGCGGTTCACTGACCACCTTCAGTATCGCCAACGACGTAGCGAAGTACTTTGCCATTATCCCGGCGGCTTTCGCGGCAACCTATCCGCAGTTGAATGCGCTGAACGTGATGCAACTGCACTCCCCCGCCTCGGCGATTATGTCGGCGGTGATCTTCAACGCTCTGGTGATCGTCTTCCTGATCCCACTGGCGTTAAAAGGGGTGAGCTATAAGGCAATGAGCGCCGCTGCACTGCTGCGCCGTAACCTGTGGCTGTATGGTGTGGGTGGCCTGCTGGTGCCGTTCGTGGGCATCAAACTGATCGACCTGCTGTTAACTGCGCTGAATATGGCCGGCTAAGAATACGGGGAATTTATGATGTCTTATTTACGTCCTTCTTTGGTTATGCTGATCCTGCTGACGGCGATCACCGGTATCGCTTACCCTTTGCTCACCACCGGTCTGTCGCAACTGCTGTTCAGCGGTACGGCCAATGGATCGCTTCTCTATCAAGGGGATAAAGCAGTCGGCTCGGCGTTGATTGGCCAGAACTTCACCCAACCGGGGTATTTCTGGGGCCGCCCTTCTGCCACCAGTGATTCAGCTTATAATGCGTTGGCATCCGGCGGCAGCAATCTGGCCGCCACCAACCCGACGCTGGATAAAGCGATCGGCGAGCGGGTAACGCAGCTGCGCCAGGCCAACCCGGCGATGAGCGGGCCGATCCCGGTCGACCTGCTGACCGCTTCCGGCAGTGGTCTGGATCCACAGATTTCACTGGCCGCCGCCAAGTACCAGTTAGCACGTGTCGCCATCGCTCGTCAGTTGCCGCAGGAACAGATTGCCAAACTGATTGATGAAAACACCGATCGCGCCACGCCTAATTTTATGGGGGAATCGGTGGTCAACGTGCTGAAGCTGAATATGGCGCTGGATGCGTTGAAATAACTAAAGACGTGATAAAACGTCGCTAAAGGGTTCGGCATTGCCGAACCCGCTTTGCATGGGTAAACAAGGAACTCTGATGGTGGATGACGAACTGCAACGCCCCGATCCAGACAGCCTGCTGGCGTTAGCCAATGAAAAGCCACGCGGCAAACTGAAAGTCTTCTTCGGGGCCTGCGCCGGGGTAGGTAAAACCTACGCCATGTTGCAGGAGGCCCAGCGGCAACGGGCACAGGGGCTAGACGTGCTCATTGGCGTGGTGGAAACCCACGGCCGCCAGGAAACGGCGGCGTTACTGCAAGGGCTGTCGATCCTGCCAGCAAAACGCATCCAACATCGTGGCCGGTTGCTGCAGGAATTCGATCTCGATGCCGCTTTGGCACGCCATCCGGCTCTGATCCTGATGGATGAGCTGGCGCACAGTAACGCCCAAGGGTCACGCCATCCGAAACGTTGGCAGGATGTGGACGAACTGCTGGATGCCGGTATCGATGTGTTGACCACGGTAAACGTCCAGCATTTGGAAAGTCTGAACGACGTCGTCGGCGGCATTACCGGAGTACGGGTCAGGGAAACCGTGCCTGACCACGTGTTTGACGAAGCGACCGAAGTGGTATTGGTGGACCTGCCCCCTGACGATCTGCGCCAACGGCTCAACGAAGGCAAGGTCTATATCCCCGGCCAGGCCGAACGCGCCATCGAGCATTTCTTCCGAAAGGGTAACCTGATCGCCCTGCGTGAGCTGGCACTACGCCGCACCGCCGACCGCGTTGACGACCAAATGCGGGCCTTCCGCGATAACCAGGGGCGTGAAAAAGTCTGGCATACCCGGGACAGCATCCTGCTATGCGTCGGCCATAACAGCGGTAGCGAAAAGCTGGTGCGTATCGCTGCAAGGCTCGCGGCACGCCTTGGTTGCCACTGGCATGCCGTGTATGTCGAAACCCCCAAGCTGCACCGCCTGCCGGAAAACCAACGGCGATCCATCCTGCGTGCCTTGCGGCTGGCGCAAGAATTAGGGGCTGAAACCGCCACCCTTTCCGATCCTTCAGAAGAACGCGCGGTATTACGTTATGCCAGGGAACATAACCTGGGCAAAATCATTATTGGCCGCCGTGGCGAACAGCGCTGGAAGCTGCGCGGCAGCTTTGCCGATCGTCTTGGTCAGCTTGGGCCGGATCTCGACCTGGTGATTGTTGCGCTGGAAAACGATACGCCGCAGCCACAAGCCAAAGAGCACGATAACCGCGCCTTTAGCGAAAAATGGCGATTCCAGCTGCGGGGCTGCGCCGTTGCCGTGGCTTTGTGCGCGATCATCACGCTGCTGTCGCAATGGTTACTGCCGGGCTTTGATTCGGCCAACCTGGTGATGGTTTATCTGCTGGGCGTGGCGATTATCGCCCTGTTCTTTGGCCGCTGGCCTTCGGTGCTGGCCGCAGTGATCAACGTCGCCAGCTTCGATTTGTTCTTCGTGCAGCCCGAATGGTCGTTCGCCGTCAGTGATATGCAATACCTGCTGACTTTTGCCGTGATGCTGATTGTCGGTATCACCATTGGTAATCTGACCGCCGGGGTGCGTTATCAGGCCCGGGTGGCACGCTATCGCGAACAACGGGCGCGCCATTTATATGAGATGTCCCGTGGGCTCAGCCAGGCGTTGAGCAGAGAAGATATTGCCAAAACCAGCCGTCATTTTATCTCCAGCAGCTTCCAGGCCAAAACCGTGCTGCTGCTACCACAGGAAGATGGCTCCCTGCAACAGATGGTGGGTGAGGAAGGTGGCTTGCTGTCGGTAGATGAAGCCATCGCCCGCTGGAGCTATGGCAAAGGCTTACCCGCCGGGGCCGGTACCGACACCCTGCCCGGCGTGCCATACCAACTGCTGCCGCTCAGCACCTCCAAACAGACCTTTGGCCTGCTGGCGATTGAACCGAACAATCTGCGTCAGTTGATGGTGCCGGAGCAACAGCGGCTGTTACAGACCTTTGCGGTGCTGATCGCTAGCGCGCTGGAGCGCCTGCATCTGGCCCGCAGTGCCGAAGAGGCCAAGCTGGATGCCGAACGCGAACAGCTACGTAACTCGCTGCTGGCCGCCCTCTCTCACGATCTGCGTACTCCGCTTACCGTGCTGTTTGGTCAGGCAGAGATCCTGACGCTGGATCTGGCCACCGAAGGCTCCAGCCACGCCCCACAGGCCAGCCAAATCCGCCAGCAGGTACTCAGTACCACCCGCCTGGTAAACAATCTGCTGGATATGGCGCGCATTCAGTCCGGCGGTTTTAACCTGCGCAAAGAGTGGCAATCGCTGGAAGAGATCGTCGGCGCCTCGCTGCATATGCTGGAACCGCTGCTGATATTGCACGAGATCAAGGTGGAGTTGCCGTCAGAGATGGTACTGATCAACTGCGATGGCAGCCTGTTAGAGCGGGTGTTCACCAACCTGGTGGAAAATGCCAATAAATATGCCGGTGCCGATGCTATCATCGGGATCCGCGCCCACGCAGTTAAGGACTGGTTGGAAGTGGAGGTTTGGGATAATGGCCCCGGCATACCGGAGGAACAGACCCAACTGATATTTGACAAGTTCTCCCGTGGTAATAAAGAGTCGGCGATCCCCGGCGTCGGTTTGGGGTTAGCGATTTGTCGTGCCATTATTGAAGTACACGGCGGCCGCATCTGGGCGGAGAACCGCGCCGAAGGCGGAGCCAGCTTCCACTTTATGCTGCCGTTGGAAAAGCCACCCGAACTGGATGGAACAGATTTTGACTTATAACCCAAGAGTAGAGGCCCCGTGACCACATCGCCGACTAACATTCTGATTGTGGAAGACGAGAAAGAGATCCGTCGCTTCGTGCGCACCGCGCTGGAGAGCGAAGGGTTACGGGTGTTTGAAAGTGAAACCTTGCAGCGTGGGCTGATAGAGGCCGGCACGCGCAAGCCGGATCTGATCATTCTTGATTTGGGGTTACCCGATGGCGACGGGCTGGACTACATTCGCGATCTGCGCCAATGGAGCGCGGTGCCGGTGATTGTCCTTTCCGCACGCCATGCCGAAGAGGACAAGATTGCCGCGCTGGATGCAGGTGCCGATGACTATCTCAGCAAGCCGTTCGGTATTGGTGAACTGCTGGCTCGGGTGCGGGTTGCGCTACGCCGCCACGCCAATAGCCAACAGGAAAGCCCACTGTTCAGCTTCTCCGATATCACCGTCGATCTGATCAACCGCAGCGTCTTGCGTAACGGTGAAGATCTGCATCTGACGCCCATCGAGTTCCGTTTACTGTCCGAGTTGCTGGCCAACTCTGGCAAGGTGATCACCCAGCGTCAGCTACTCAGCCACGTCTGGGGACCTAATTACGTCGAACACAGCCATTACCTGCGCATCTATATGGGCCATCTGCGGCAAAAGCTGGAAGCCGATCCGGCGCGGCCCAGGCATCTGCTCACTGAGACCGGCGTCGGCTATCGGTTTATGCCTTAATCCTGCGACGATGTGGGCCCTTTCTTCAGTCCGATCATAAACGCCTTAAACGAGTCACGCAGGGGCTCAAACAGCGGATGCTTGCGGTTTTCTATCATCACTTCTGAGAACAGCTTGAGCCCGACGGCAAAGGCCGCGCAGTTCTGTTCGCCAAAGTTCAGATCCTCTCGCCCTTGAATGCGCTCAACAATGGCCAGAATATCGTCGTGATTTTCTACCTCAAACACCAACTCCGGCTTGTCGACGGGTTCACCTTTACGGTCTGTCAGGGCTTCTACGGTAATGCGGAAACGGTGGCCTGGCATCAGTTATCCTCCTGTGGCTGTTTTGGCGATACCATTTCGGCTTCGATAGCCTCCACGGCGGTCAGCAGTGCCTGATTGATACGCCCGACCTGCTCCTGGGACAAATCCGCACGCATCATGTTGCCGCGCAGCAGATAGCGCAGGCGATTCATCACTTCGGAGATCCCTTCGGCTAGATTACCCTCATGGCGATGGTCTCGCCCCGCGCCAGCCAGGCGAGCAAAAATCACTTCGATGGCCGCCTGATGCTTTTGCAGTTCCTGCTTGCCGAGTTCGGTAATTTGGTAGCTCTTACGGCCATTGCCAGCCACCGCGGGTTCCAGGAAGTCTTGCTCTTCCAACAGCGTGAGGGTTGGGTAAATCACGCCTGGGCTTGGCACATACAGGCCTGAAGAAGCCTCTTCGATCGCCTTGATCAGTTCGTAGCCGTGGCTAGGTTTACGCTCTACCAGCGCCAGTAGCACCAGGCGCAGATCGCCGTGCTCAAACAGGCGATGACGCCCGCGCCCGCCCCGGCCATGTTCTTCACCACCACGGCCGTGTTCCCCGCGGCCAGCAAAATGATGACGGCCGCCACGGCGGTGGTGGCAATGCCCCTCTTCCCGCTGGTCGTGGTGACGTGTAAATCGATTAAACATCATGGTTGTTACCTCTTGATTGATGATATGAGCATCGATGCATTTAGATATATCTAAAATACGTCGATGGCTCTAATCTAGATCGATATATCTAAATGCGCAATAGGTAACCTGCAATTTAGATATATCTAAATTGCAGGCGTAAAAAAAGCGCTGTAAAAACAGCGCCTTTTCATTATCGAAAGAGAGATTACTTGGCTGAAGCTAACACTTCACTGACGATCTCGACCGCTTCATGCTCGATCTTTTCACGGTGCTCGGCACCCAGGAAGCTTTCGCAGTAGATCTTGTAAGCCTCTTCGGTACCCGATGGACGAGCGGCAAACCAGCCGTTGTCGGTCATCACTTTCAGGCCGCCGATAGATGCGCCGTTACCCGGAGCTGCAGTCAGACGCGCGGTGATAGGATCGCCCGCCAGAGTGCTGGCCTTGACCATTTCCGGAGACAGCTTGGACAACGCCGCTTTCTGTGCGGAGGTTGCCGGAGCCTGGATACGGTTGTAGCTTGGCGCACCGAAGCGTTTGGCCAGATCGTTATAGTGATGCTGCGGGTTTTCACCGGTGACTGCGGTGATCTCGGCCGCCAGCAGGCACATGATGATACCGTCTTTATCGGTAGACCAAGGCGTACCGTCAAAGCGCAGGAACGAAGCCCCGGCGCTCTCTTCGCCGCCGAAGCCGAAGCTACCGTCGAACAGGCCGTCAACAAACCATTTGAAACCGACCGGCACTTCCACCAGCTTGCGGCCCAAATCGGCCACTACGCGGTCAATCATCGCGCTGGAAACCAGCGTCTTACCGACGGCAACGTTGGCACCCCATTGCGGGCGATGCTGGAACAGGTAATTGATGGCAACGGCCAGGTAGTGGTTCGGGTTCATCAGGCCCGCAGGCGTGACGATACCGTGGCGGTCATAGTCCGGATCGTTGGCAAACGCCAGATCGAACTTGTCGCGCAGGGCCAGCAGGCCAGCCATTGCCGATTCGGACGAACAGTCCATGCGGATGATGCCGTCATGGTCGAGGTGCATAAAGCGGAAGGTCTGATCGATGGAGTCATTCACCAACGTCAGATCCAGCTTATAGTGCTCGGCAATGCGCTGCCAGTAGGCAATGCCGGAACCACCAAGCGGGTCGACGCCCAGCTTCAGGCCCGCACGCTGAATGGCTGGCATATCGACAATGTCCACCAGCCCTGCCACGTAAGGCTGCACCAGATCCTGCGCATGCAGATGGCCGCCAGTCCAGGCTTTATCCAGCGATTGACGCTGCACGCCCTGCAGCTTGAGGCTCAGCAGTTCGTTGGCACGCTTTTCAATCACGGAGGTCAGGTTGGTATCGGCTGGGCCACCGTTTGGCGGGTTATATTTGATGCCGCCGTCTTCAGGTGGGTTATGCGAAGGCGTAATCACGATGCCGTCTGCCTGCGCGCCCCCTTTACGGTTGAAGCACAAGATAGCATGTGACACGGCAGGGGTTGGCGTAAAGCCGTTGTTTTCCTGCACCACCACGTCAACGCCGTTGGCGGTCAGCACTTCCAGCACGGAAATAAAGGCGGGTTCGGACAGCGCATGGGTGTCTTTACCCACGTAGCAAGGGCCAGTGGTGCCCTGTTGACGACGCACTTCGGCAATGGCCTGAGCGATCGCCAGGATATGTGCTTCGTTAAAGCTCTGACGAAGCGCGCTGCCGCGATGCCCTGAGGTACCAAATTTCACCGCGTGTGCAGCATTACCGGCCTCGGGTTGCAGTACATAATACTGCGACGTCAGCTGGGCTACGTTGATCAAATCACTTTGCTGAGCGGGTTGCCCGGCACGTGGGTCATTAGCCATCGACTACTCCCTAAAATGCCAGTACTGTGGCCGGGCAATGAGTCGCTTACGGCCACCGTAACGGGCTGTTCGCTAAATTAGACGGTGCCGCAAACTTTCTCGATCAGTTCCGCAGGGAACTGCATGGCCTGCATGATGTGTTCGATCATGCTGCGTTTGCGGCCGGTGTTGGTATTGGTGATAACCCAGTAAGGCGTACCTGGCACATGCTTGGGCTTGGTATGCGTTCCGTTGGCCAGCAGCGTTTGCTGATCGCCAGCAAAATAGGTACGGGTACGGCCATGCAACGAATCCGTTGCCGCGGCAAAGCCCGCCGCATCGAGGGTGTACAAGGTGGAAAGTACCAGCATAAAACGATTTACAGCTTTGCTCTGTTCGGCATATTCGTCCGACAGCAGCAGCTCGCGCACCGCACGCACGCGATCGCGCGGACGCTGTGCTGCAACAGCAGCCGCTGACGGCTCTGCCTGGCCACTGGCAACCACAGGGGCCGTGCGCACAGGCTGGCCTTCTGTAAACTTCAACATACGCCGTAAAATATCAGACGCACTTTCACCGATATGTTGCGTGTGGCTGGCAATATAGCGGTAAAGTTCTTCGTCGACTTCAATAGTTTTCATCTTTATCCAGTACGTTTTTTCTACTTATGAACCTGAAGCCAATTGGTGCATTCAAGCCATGGGATTATAAGGTTAAAAGCGCGGGCGCGAACACTACAATGTTCTCCCAAACGGCAAAAGCAGACTTTAGCCAATCGCCTTGGCCGCCAACCCCTCACCATACCATGAAATATCGGCAAAATTCTGCGAACCAACCAATAATCTCTCTGGTCATGTTAACCTAACTCATTATCTCAAGATCATGAACTTCACCATGAAATTACATTATCAATTACTGGCCGCAGCGGCTGCCACGCCAGCGAGCCTACCGATCGTGCTGATCCACGGCCTGTTTGGCAATCTGGATAACCTGGGCGTACTGGCGCGCGACCTGAACCAGCAGCATACGGTGATCAAGGTCGATCTGCGCAATCACGGGCTGTCACCGCGTGCAGCGGAGATGACCTACCCGGCCATGGCGCAGGATCTGTTGACGCTGTTGGACGATTTGCAAATCGAGCGAGCCATCGTGATCGGCCACTCGATGGGCGGCAAGGCGGCAATGGCATTGACCGCGCTAGCCCCAGAGCGGATTGAACGGCTGGTAGCGATCGATATCGCCCCGGTGGATTACGACACCCGCCGCCATGACCAGATCTTTACCGCACTGCAAGCCGTCACCGATGCGGGTATCACCCAGCGTCAGCAGGCTGCACAGCTCATGCGAGCCACGCTGGATGAAGAAGGCGTGATCCAGTTTCTGCTGAAATCTTTCCATGCTGGCAGTTGGCGGTTCAACCTGCCGGTGCTGATCGAGCAATATGAGAACATTATCGGCTGGCAAGAGGTTCCGCCCTGGCCACACCCGACGCTGTTTATCCGTGGCGGCCTCTCACCTTACGTGCAGGATAGCTACCGCGATGACATCGCCCGCCAGTTCCCGCAGGCACGCGCCTATGTGGTTACAGGCACCGGCCACTGGGTCCATGCAGAGAAGCCGGACGCCGTATTACGGGCAATTCACCGTTTTATTGACCAGCCCTAAGCTCAAGTGGCGAAAAAACGCGCTAGAGAGAATAGCTTAGCGCGTTTGTAGCTAAGTTAGGCATTGTCGTCGCTCCATCTGCTGGGGTAATATGGCGCGCTATAATTTTGCCACCCTGTCCAGGTGTGAAGCTGCGCTTGGCTGGGGGTGAATTTGGGTTAGGGTTTATTGGCCCGAATTGTGTAAATCGAACCGTCTGGAAGCGTAAACCGCTTTTTGATGCAAACTCCCTTGCAGTAGCGCAACAATGGCAAAAGAACAAACGGATCGCACGACGCTGGATCTGTTCGCAGATGAACGCCGTCCAGGGCGCCCGAAAACCAACCCTCTTTCCCGTGATGAACAGCTTAGAATTAATAAGCGTAATCAGCTACGACGGGACAAAGTGCGTGGATTACGGCGTGTGGAGCTGAAAATCAACGCAGACGCGGTAGATGCTCTCAACAAACTGGCCGACCAGCGCAATATCAGCCGCAGCGAATTGATCGAACAAATGCTGTTGGCCCAACTGGCAGAAGAACAGCCAGAACACTGATCTCTGCCGCCGCACGCGCGGCACGGCGTTAAGGATGACGCCAGATCGGTTCCACCTCCGCAGAGGCATCGCATAAACGCGATAAAACCTCAGGGCAAATTTCTGGCATGATACGCATTTACGGCTGAGCAAGCCTGCCCTTGGCAGCGCCTCAGGCCGCGTTTACGCAACACATTCATTTGAATTAAAAGGTTATCTTTACTATGGCTCATGTAGGCATTTTCTTTGGCAGCGACACTGGCAATACCGAAAACATTGCCAAGATGATCCAAAAGACGCTTCAGCAAAAATTCGGCAACGACGTGGCAGAAATCCACGACATCGCCAAAAGCAGCAAAGAAGATCTGGCAGCGTTTGATATCCTGCTGCTCGGTATCCCAACCTGGTACTATGGCGAAGCCCAGTGCGACTGGGATGATTTCTTCCCGACGCTGGAAGACATCGACTTTAACGGCAAGCTGGTGGCGCTGTTTGGCTGTGGCGATCAGGAAGACTACGCGGAATATTTCTGCGATGCGATGGGCACCATCCGCGACATCATTGAACCACGCGGTGCGGCCATCGTCGGCCACTGGCCAACCAAAGGCTACCATTTTGAAGCCTCCAAGGGTCTGGCTGATGATAATCACTTTGTCGGGCTGGCCATTGACGAAGATCGTCAACCTGAGCTGACCAACGAACGTGTAGACGCCTGGGTCAAGCAAATCAGTGAAGAGCTGAGCCTGGCCGAGATCGTCGGCTAAGCCTCTGCCCCGGCGGATACGTAGCACACAGTAAGGGCGCCGTAGAGCGCGCCCTTCTGTTATCGGCATCACGGATTAGAGCAATAGAAGCTACAAGTTTGTAACTTCCTACCTCGCCACGGTAGACTGAGATATCGGTTTATCCCATCCATCAAAGCTTTGCATGATTACCCTGTAAACGTGCAAAGATATGTTTGTTAACAACCGGCGGTTTCTATTTGCAGCAACCGGTTCTATAATGAGACGCAATTAACGCTTTGTGCCAACCGATGCCATAGGCGAGAACGCCTCAACTTGATTAGCATAGTAACAGGACTGAATCCGCATGACTGATAACAACTCCGCATTGAAGAAGGCTGGCTTAAAAGTCACTCTTCCGCGACTCAAAATCCTGGAAGTCTTGCAGGATCCGGCATGCCATCACGTCAGTGCGGAAGATCTGTACAAAAAACTGATAGATATGGGTGAAGAAATTGGCCTGGCCACGGTATACCGCGTGCTGAACCAGTTTGACGACGCAGGTATTGTGACCCGCCACAATTTTGAAGGTGGCAAGTCGGTTTTCGAACTGACTCAGCAGCACCACCACGATCACCTGATTTGCCTGGACTGCGGCAAAGTGATCGAGTTCAGCGACGAATCCATCGAAGTGCGTCAGCGCGATATCGCCAAGCAACACGGTATCAAGCTCACCAACCACAGCCTGTACCTGTACGGCCACTGTGAAACCGGTGATTGCCGCGAGAACGAAACGCTGCACAACAAGAACTGATCCTGGCCCGCCAGAACGCGAAAACCGCCTACACGGCGGTTTTTTTATGCCTAAATGACAGATAAAAAAATCCCCGGACAGGCCCGGGGAAAAATATCCACTCAATTATCACAATTGCAGTTTTCTCTCACCTCGCACTATCTCAGCCCACCTACCGACACGTAGGCGGGCGGAGTTCTCACTTACGCTTTTACTGGCTCGGCACGGCTGAAGCGTTTGCCATCCGGGCTAATCGCGCGGATTTGCACATCTCCCGCTACCGCAGGGCGCGCTTTATCGTCATAACGCTGCCACTGTTTGCCGCCGTCGGTGGAATATTCAATTCCCAGGCCAGGCAGAGCAATATTCGCCTCCAACTTGCCACCGATGATGCGTGCACCAGGGACCGGCAGGCGATAACTCACCCCCGCTTTATCCATCTTGGCCAGCTCACGTTGGCCAATCAGGTTGGCAAAGCGCAGCCAGTCCTTATCAAGGGTTTTGGTATCGACCTGATGGGTTTCGCCACCTTTGTACTCACGACCAGCTTTGTAATCCTGCTCCCAACTGGCGCGGTGCCATGCACGTTCTGCAAGCGACACGGCACGTGGGTAAATCATGTATTCCATCTGCTGGTCGGTACGCACCACTTCACTCCACAGTTGGGCGGAAAGACCGTATGCGCCCGGCCAAGGTTTATCGCTCTTGGCGGTGAAGTGGTTACCGTCACGGTCCACCGAAGTTTCGGCGTTCTGCGGCAGGTTATTCGGTGCAAAGCTGAAGATCTTCTGCTCGTCGCTGAAACGGGTGCCCCAGTAGTAACCGTGCTCGTCCGGGCTGACTTCATACGGGAAGTCCATATAGACGTAGTCCGGGTTAGAGATCACCACGTCATAGCCTTTGTTCGCCCAGTCGTTAGCCGAGTCGAAACCACCCCAGTACAGGGTATCCCAGAAGTTCACCGCCACATGGTTGGTCGCGAAGGCCTTCGAGTCTTTGGCATCTTTCAGGCCGTCCTGCCACGCCTGCATTCTGTCAATGCCGTGTGCTTTCACCAACTGGCTGACTTCCAGACCGAAGTAGCTTGGCAAGTGTTCCATATCTTCCACTTTGCCGTCTTTGATGATGGCCTGGCAAACCTGCGACTTGGCCCACGGCTTGTCTTCTTTGCTCAGATCGAGGATGCCCTTGCCCGCTTCCGGGTTTTTCACATCGGTATAGCCAGCACCCAGACGGATGTTCTTCGCTTCGTCCCCACCAAAGTGCCAGGTTTTCAGCGGCTGACCGGCCTCTTTGTGCATCTGGGCCACTTCGCCAATCACTTTGTCCACGAAGTTTTTGGACGAATCCAGGCATGGGTTCAGGTAGCTCTGACGGTTGAAGTACTGCACCGAGGTAGTGTTGGAGGTATCGGTCGGATCCACCAGGCGGAACTCGTTGGCCTCTTTCTCTTTCCCTTCGGCAAGCAGCTTCTTATAGCGAGCTTCCATGGAAATAATCGCCGCACGGGCGTGCGCCGGCATGTCGATCTCAGGGATCACTTCAATCTGGCGTGCCTGAGCATATTTAACGATGTCGATATAGTCCTGACGGGAGAAGAAGCCACCGTGCGGTGCCGGGCCAGAGCCATATTGTGGCATCAGGCAGGTGGTCTCGCTCAGGTCATGACAACGCTGGCCTCCCACTTCGGTCAACTCAGGCAGGCCAGGGATCTCAATGCGCCAACCTTCGTCATCGGTCAGGTGGAAGTGGAATTTGTTCAGCTTGTAGGCTGCCATTTGATCCAGCAGGCGTAATACGGCGTCTTTTTGGTGGAAGTTACGCGCCACGTCCAGGAAGATGCCGCGGTATTGGAAGCGCGGTGCATCTTTGGCATCCAGCGTCGCGATCTTCTTGCTGCCATCCGAAGGGATTAACGACAGGATGGATTGCAGACCATAGAACACCCCAGTCTGATCGAAACCGACGATCTCGGCACCTTTCTCGCCGATCTTCAGCTGGTAGGCACCAGGCACGGCCTGATCGCCTTTGAATGCCGCTGGCTTGATATCCGTCTTGATTGGATAACCGTTCGCCTGGCTCTCAATGCCCAGCAGTGCAAAACGCTCGGCTGCGGCATCTGCCGCTGGCTTGGTCAAGGCGCTCAGTTCCAGCGCCACGCCTTTGCTCAGGTCAATATCCTTAGCATGGACTTTAACTTCCATCGGGGTTGGGATGATTTGCCCACGCAGCGATGCCATCGGCAACACTTTCAGATCCTGGTTCTTGGTGAAGCGGCTTTCCGGCACCATCAGAATGTTGTTGTCATCCTTGGTACGCTTCCACTGGTCGCCGGTGAACGGGGCAACAAACTGGTGAACATCTTCCGTATCGGTATTCGACAGGATCTTCGGCTGAGCATCGCCGGAAGTGGCATACCAGCGCGGCAGGAAGTCGGTGCGGAACAGCTGCCAGTATTCAGCGATAATCGGGATTTCCACCGCCTGATTGGCCGGGAAGCTGGTGAATTTGTCCGTCGGTTCCAGCTTATACAGATCGCCGGTAATGTGGGTGATTTTGAACTGGTCGTTATCGACCTTCAGCGTCTGGCGCGGGCTGTGGAAATAGATCGCCCAGTCTTTATCTTTGATTTCCTGATTGCCGTTGGTCAAGGTGATCAGCACCTTGTGGCAGGACGCCCAGTCGGCACCCAGCTTGGCACAGTCTACGCCGTTCTCGGCGGCACGGTTGTCCAACATCTTCAGATTGACCTGCAACTGGCTGAGTTGATCAACCACCTGCTGGTTGGCCATGGCAGAACCCACGCTGCCCAATAACCCAACGGTAGCCGTCAGGGCGGCGAGAGCACTCATCTTAAACTTGTTCATCTGCAACCTCTTGCGTAATCAGTTGTTGTTAGCGCGAATTTCTTTCCACAGCTTGCCGCATTTGGCGTCATACGCCTGGCCATTGCCGGTATGGGCGGCCTGGATGCAGCTTTGGTAATCCAGCACCCGCACGGTTTCCTGCTCAGCGAACTGTTGGTGCTGTTTCTCTTGCTTCAACACGTTCAGCACCGCCTGGCAGGCCTGCAATTTCTCTGGTGAACCTTCCGCGGTATTGATACAGGCGCTGTAGGCTTGGCGCAGCTTGACGTCTTCCGGTGGCGCGGCCGACTGCGAGCAGGCGCTAAGCCCGGCAACCGCGACCATAATCAGCATCAGTTTTTTCATGGTTAAAGTCCTGTGGCATTTCCCCGGCAGCCTGGCCACCGGGGAGGCGCATTAGAAGATGGTGAACGGTGCGATAACGATGAATTTGACGTCTTTCTCATCCTGGAAGATGTTGCCGTAACCTCCGCCCCAGCTTGGGATATCGGAATGGTTGTCATACTGCGTGAAGTGCAGTTTGAACAGGGTGCCTTTGGCGCGCCCGTCCTGCATGGTGTACATCGCATCCAGGCTGTAAGCGCTCTCTCTCAGACGCTGGCTCTGATCGTATATCGGGTTGGTGCTTGGCTTGGCGTCCCAGGCGTAAACGTAGGAAGCGCCGACGGCCATGCCAGGCAGGTTCCAATTGCTGAGGTCATACATCACGCCACCGAACACGGCTTTTTCGCCGTTGGCGTTAAAGTCGGAGCGGTTATCCCACCAGATATCGAGGCGGCCGTTTGATGAGGCGTAGGTCGGGGTCATACGCTGCAGGAAGAAGCCTTGGTTACCTTCCGCCTTGACCATGGTGCCTTCCAGACGCCAGTTGAACTGGCCGGTGGTATAACCGAAGGTCAGCGCCTGCAACCATGCCAGACCATCATAGATGCTGTTCGGATCGCGATTATCACCGATGCGGTCTTCTGCGCCGTAGAACTGGTAGCTGGTGGTCATTGGGTTGCCAGCCAGGTCAAACTTGTAAGACGCCTTGGTGAAATACTGATTCACGTAGCCTTGCGCCTGGCCAAACGCGGCTTCCAGCACCAGGTCGTTTTTGAAATCGTATTTGGCACCCAGCGAGTGCAGGTAGGACACGTTGGTCTTGCGATCGTTCTGACGGAAATCGTCCATCTCGATGTGCCAAGGCGCCTTGTACTTGTTGGTCCACATGTAGGAGAAACTCAACGCACCTGAATCGCCATAGTCAAAGTTGGCACCGGCTTCAGCCCCCTGGTAGGTACCCGGCATAAAGCTCCAGTGCGGGGCCAGCAACGTTTGCCCGGTTGGCTGGATATAACCGGCACGCGCCCAGACCGGGCCATACTTGAACTTACCGGCCGCTTTATACAGGCTGATACCGCTTTTATCGCCGGAGTAATCTTCGTCATAGGTACGGTTACGGCTGGAGAACGCGATTTCGTTCGGGTGGCCACTCTCGCTGGATTCGGCCATTTCGATGGCGGTGAACGCCGCCACATCGAGACCAAACATGTCCGCCGCATAGCCGGAGGTGAAATCCAGGTTGGCGTTCCAGGTAGAGTGAGAGAGGTTGGTTTTAAAATCACCGGTTTCAACGTCTTTACGATCGCGTTGACGTTGCCAGTAATAGACCCCACCGGTCAGCGTAGAATCGTCGATAAACCCTTCCGCTTGCGCTTCTGGGGCCAGAACGAATCCGCTTCCTAATAGTGCACCCGCGACTGCGAGCGCCAGCGTTTTACGCTGAGCACCGTGCGTACCCATAAGAAAATTCCTCTTTGACTTTGACTTTAAAGTGCGCCCGCCTGCGTTCACCACTGCCCTGCACGGTCGCTAATATAAAAACCCTAATCGGGTAAAATTGTGCCGGGTGATAAAATTCACCTCGGCCTTGATACTGTAGCTAGACTATTTTTCGCGACGCGAATTATCAAATGAAAAGTGAGAGAGATTTGTCAAAGTATGACAAGGTGCACACATTGATGATAATTCGTTACAATAATGAGTAAGGTCACTATTTATAAATAATTCCCAATAAAATCAGATAATAAAATCTTAAAAAAGCTAATTCCCTGTGGATTGAAAGGTTTCAGCAAGCGAAAAACGCCGATTGGCGCTAAAAATGAGAGCGCTCTATAAATGATATTAATTCGCATCGCGAATATATAAGTCGAGATGATGAAAAATGACACGCAGTGATAACCAAGTTAATTCTTAGAAAAAAACAAGCGTGATCACCGCTAACAACAGCGCAAGGGAGGGTTGGTTTTAGGGATAAAGAAAGCCGAAAAGGGTGCAGCTTGTGTGCACGGGACTAGGTGCGGAAATTTGTAGGGGACGAACATGTTCGTCCCAAGTGGGTCAGGCAGTTAACCCTCCGTCGAGGATCAGGCTCTGTCCTGTCATATAACGACTGTCATCGCCGATCAGAAATACAGCCGCCCTGGCGACCTCGCTGGCCTTGCCCAAACGCCGCAGCGGGATTTGTTTGCGCAGCGCCTTCAGCGCCTCCGGTGGGATCGCGTCTGTCATCTCGCTGTGAATGATCCCCGGCAGCAGGCAATTCACCCGGATGTTAAAGCGCGCCACCTCCAACGCCAGCGACTTGGCCAGGCCTATCATCGCCGATTTACTGGCAGCGTATGCCGTCTGCCCCACATTGCCCTTGATCCCCGTTACCGAAGACATCAGTACGATAGCTCCTTCCCCCTGCCCCATCATGGCTGGCAGCAGGTGCCGGTTCCAGTAGAATACGGCATTGAGGTTAGTGTCGATCACTTGCCGCCAGCGCTCGCTAGTTTGTTGGATATGCAAACTGTCTTGGGTGATCCCTGCATTATGGATCACCGCCACAGGCGCTCCGAGGCGGATCAACAGTTCTGGTGCTACAAGGTTCACCGCCTGCTCATCACTGCCATCGCAAACAACGCTTTCCACCCAGCCAGGCAAGCCGGCACAGGCCTCAATCACCTCGGCTGAGGGCGATCGATCGCTACGGCAGGTCAGCACCACGTTCCACCGTTTGGCCAACTCTTCCACCAGCGCGCGGCCAATCCCCCGGCTACCGCCGGTCACTAAAACCCATTGTCTGGTCATAGGCTTATTTATGCTGTTCGGCCAGAGATTGGCACAGTTCACCCAGTGTCATATTGGGTTTATCGATAAACATTTCGGCACTCAACGTGGCGCCAAATTCACGCTTGGCCAGCACCATCAGTTCGACGTAATCCAGGCTATCGAGTTTTAGCTGATGCAAGGGCATCTCTGGCGAGAGGTCGTCCATCTCGAGATCTTTGGCGTCACAGATCATTTCGCTGACGGTGAGGTAAATTTGTTGGTACTTTTCCATGGTATATCCTTATGTTTTTAACTGGCCAACGGCCAGGTTTTCAAGGTGACTGCCGTTGTTATCAGCGGTTGCGACAGCGTGTTAGCCTGGATCTCCGCCCGTAACACCCAGCCGCTGTGTTTATCCCCCATGATCAACATTGGCGAAATCTGGTAGTACAGCCGCTCGGCAAGGTGAAAATGGGGATCGGGAGTAAAAAGCTGGGCGCTAAAGTGGGTCTCATGGTGTGTCTGCACCACCGGGATCTGCGCGAACACGTCGAGCAGCGTCTCGGCAGCCAGTTCGGGAAACGCTGCGCTCAGCGTCGCCAGCGTTGCCGGCGATTGCACCAACAGCTGAAATAACAGCGCATCAAAGAACCCCCAAGTCTGAGTGATATCCGAGACCTCTCCGGGAAATCGGCGGGCTAATGCCATCACTTCAGCCATCGTCAGCGAGTGTTCCTTCACGCCAACACTCAATGGCAAGAGTGGTGCCGAAGTCAGCGTGCTGCTAAAACAGCGTTCCTGCTTGGTACTGTCCAGCAACGTACCGGTCACCGAGCTTCCCTTGCTGGCTATCTGCAACTGATAGGACGTCTGGCACAACACTGGCTGGCGCAAACGTGCGCGGAAGGTATAGCCATCCTGATCCGGCGCTGCAGCCAGCAGGGCTGTGCTCAGGTGGCGTTTCATATCCAGCATCGCACGCATCCCATGTACGCTCAGCTTCGCCACACCGATTTTGCGCGCCTGTTGCAGATCAAAATGGATCGGATTGTAATCGCCAGAAAATGCGGCCCAGGCTTCAGCATCTTGCACGGTATAAGTGAGGTCCATGCTCATGCCTGCCCGATGACCAAGGCCGCATTGGCACCGCCAAAACCAAAGCTCAGATTCAGCGTATTTTGTAACGCTGCAGAGCGATGCCCCTCACCGATGTAATCCAGATCGCATTGTGGATCGGCATTCGTCAGGTGACAGGTCGCGGGCATCACCTGATGCTGCATGGCTTGCAGGCAAATAATGGATTCAAAACTGCCCGCCGCCGCAATCAGATGCCCGGAGTAAGATTTGGTGCTGGAAAGCGGTGTGCTAAAAGCGGCTTCACCGAAGGCCAGTTTGATGGCCTGTGTTTCGTTCAGATCGTTGAGCGGCGTAGAAGTGCCATGCGCATTGATATAGTCGATATCCGCCGCCGCCAATCCCGCCTGATCCAATGCTCGCGCGATAGTCTTGACCCGGGCAAGCTTGTCTTCGGCGGGGGCAGTAAAATCGACGGCATCGGAATAATTACCGTAACCTTTGATTTCGCCAAGGATAGTTGCCCCGCGAGCCAGCGCGGCTTCCCGCTCCTCCAGGCACAAAACGGCCGCCCCTTCGGATAGCACAAAACCGTTGCGATCCAGGCTGAACGGGCAGCAGGCCTTGCGGATATCTTCCTGCTCGCTCGCCAACGCACGAAGGATGTCGATGTTCCACACTGCGGCATCGGTACGCAGCGACTCCCCGGCCCCGGCAAGCATCATGGAGGCGCGACCACTGCGGATCACCTCAAAAGCATCACCGATGGCGATCGTCCCGGTCGCACAGGCCGCAATCGGGCTGTTTTGATAACCGCGCAGGCCCCAGAACAGGCTGCACGCCGCCGTAGCCGCATTCGGCATCGACAGGAAACAGCCAAACGGTGACCCCAAACCCGTGCGCAGATAGCCTTCATAATTCATATGGGTTTCATCCTGCCCCGCCCAGCCGCTGCCCATAATCGTGCCGCACTCCAGCAGATCGTAATGGGCCGCCGGGCTGTCGCCCTGAAACGCCATGCCCATAGCCTCACGGGCCGCTGCCAACACCAGCCGGGCAAAACGCGGCAGACGGCGACGGATCGCCGCAGGAACCCCTTTCAAGCTAGGCTCCTCGTCGATCACCCCCAGAAAACGCGACTGGATCCCGACGCTGGATTTATCGTAATAACGGTAACCTAGCTGATAATCCATGATCGCCGCCCAGCTTTGCGCTGCATTCATTCCCAGCGGCGTCACCGCCCCGTAACCGGTGACCACCACTCGGCGCGGCATTAAACCTTTATTCATGATTTCCCCTTTCCCTGTCATTGTCTTTTGTCACACCGCCGCCCAGTGCCAGCCAGAGTTTCATGGTGGCATTGAGGTAACCGTACTGCAGATCCGCCAGATTATTTTCAATGGTCAGCAGGGCATCTTCTGCATCCAGCAGAGTCTGGAAAGAAACGGCTCCCGCCTGGTATTGGCTAGTCGCCAGCGCTAAACGCTGCTGGCCTAGCTGCAGATTCTGCTGCTGGTTTTTTCTTTGCTGCTGATAGCCAAGCCGCTGCGTCATGGCGTTATCCACATCGGATAAGGCGCTGTAGACCGTGCTGCGAAACACAATCGCCGCCTGCCTGACATCCAGATCCGACTTTTCGATGGTCAGTTGTACGGTGTTCCATTCCACAAACGGTAAGGCAGCGTTAGCGCCCAGTGTTCTGGCCGGGTTACTGAACCACTGCTGGAAAACATGACTGGCAGCCCCGAGTGAAGCACTCAGCGAAAGCGTCGGATAAAAGCCCAGGCGGGCCACATCCGAACCTGCCAACGCCGCGCGCAGCTGGCTTTCCGCCGCTTTCACATCCGGGCGGCGGGCGATAACCTCAACCGGCAGCATCTTGGCTATCGGTACATCCTGGTGGGTGTCCAGAGAAGATCGCTCTACCTGACGATCGGTGGGCGAACGGTTGAACAGGATGGCCAACGCGTTGCGGGCCTCCTCGCGCTGTTGTTGCAACAGGCGCAGACGGTTTTCACGCTCGAGCACCGATTGCTGCGCCTGCAATACATCAAGTTGCCCAGCCGCGCCTGCTGCGTAACGGGACTGCACCATGTCGAGCGTCTGCTTACTGATTTGCAGCCCGGTTTGCTGTTGCGTGATCTGCTGATTGAAGCTGGCGATCTGCCAGTAATAGCGCGCGGTATCACCGATCAATATCAGCGCGGTGTTTTGCCGATCCTGCTCCGAGGCCTCAACCTGCCACTGAGCCTGCTCTCTGGCCCGCGCCAGCTTGCCCCACAAATCCAGTTCATAGCTCAGATCCAGCGAGGTGCGGTAAGACTCCGTCGGGGTGGTATTGCTGCGCAGGTTTTTTTCATTGCTTGCGCCGCCGCTAACCACCACGTCCGGCGTCAGGTTGGTATTCGTTAACCCCGCAGCCAGCCGCGCCTGCTGTAGCTGCAATCCGGCAATCGCCAGATCGTTGTTACTGGTCAGCACCCGACCAATCAGTGTCGAGAGCTGTGGATCGTCAAAGCTGTCCCACCAGCGTTGGCTGTGCTGTAAATAACCTGCCCCGCTCTCCTGCTGCCGCCATTCGGAGGGCACAGAAAGCATGGGTTGCTGATAGTCGCTTTTGACTAATGAGCCACACCCCGTCAGCAACAAGGGGAATAGCAGTGTCCAGGGAAGTTTGCCCATCATCATTCGCGTGCCAGCGCCTCCGTAGGGTGAAGGCGCGCTGCATTACGCGCTGGGAAAAAGCCAAACCCCAGGCCGATCAGCGCCGAGAATCCGCAGGCCAGCACCATCGGTGGCCAGGTAAAGATCATGGAAAACTCCTGCGTTACCCAGGAGAAAATCACCCCGGCCAGCCCGGCACCGATAATGCCAATCAGCCCGCCCAGCGCGCAGATCACCATCGCTTCGATCAGGAACTGGCGCATAATATCCGCAGGACGCGCCCCAACCGACAGGCGGATGCCGATCTCATGGGTTCGTTCCGTCACGGAGACCAGCATGATATTCATCACGCCAACGCCCCCCACCAGCAGGGAAATTCCGGCGATGGCGGTGATTAGCAGCGTCATGGAGTCCGACGCCTTGCGGATGGCCTGCGTCATCTGGTCATTGGTCTGGGTGAAAAAGTCACGCTGGCCATGCGCCTGCTCCAGTAATGCTTCTACCCGGCCTTGCACCTCACGCAATGAAATGCCGTCATTGACCCGCAGGGTTATCGATTCGATCGGCATATTGCCGGACATCCGCTCCAGCAACGCGGTGTAAGGCATCCACGCCCCAAGCATCATGCCGCTGAACTTGCCGCCTTTACGCTCGGCAATACCGATCACCCGGTAAGGCGTCCCCGCCAACTGGATGATCTCCCCCTCGGGCAACTCATCTGGCTCAAACAGCGTGGCGCGCAGTTCTGGATCGATGATCACCACCGGCTCACGCTCGTCCAGATCGCGCCCGGTAAAGCCGTTGCCGGAGAGGAAATGCAGGCCCTGCACGCGAAAATACGCGTTGCTGATGCCGGAAATCGACACCATGGCCTGCTTGCCTCCACGTACCGCTTTTACCGTATTGCTGACCAACGGCGACACGCTATCGACATAAGGTTGCTCCGCCAGCAGTTCGACATCGGCCACCGTGAGCGCCCGCGCAAAATCGGGGCGGAGATTATCCCAGCCCAGTCCCGGCCGGATCTCCAGCGTACTGGTGCCCAGCTGGCTGATTTCATTGAGAATACTTTGCCTAGCCCCTTCCCCGACCGCCATGGATGACACCACCGAAGAGATACCGATGATGATACCCAGCATCGACAGAAAGGCCCGGGCGCGGTGCCCCAACAAGGCCCGCCAGGCCATCTTGACGGCCTCTTTCACGCTTTGCCAAAACCTTGTACGGCCAGTAGCCACCGCAACCGGCAGCGCTGGCGGGGCCTCCAACGGCGCGACGGCATGATTGGCCTTGTCGGAAATAATCTCACCGTCGCTGATTTCAATGATGCGCTGTGCCTGGTTGGCGATATCACGATCATGGGTCACGATAATCAGAGTGTGTCCTGCCTGGTGCAGCGCGTGCAGGATCCCCATTAACTCCTGGCCGCTGGCACGATCGAGCGCCCCCGTCGGTTCGTCAGCCAGAATGATTTCCGCCCCGTTCATCAGTGCCCGGGCAATACTGACCCGCTGTTGCTGGCCACCGGAAAGCTGGGCCGGTTTGTAATGGATACGCTGCTGCAACCCAAGCCGGGTCAGTAAATACTCGGCCCGTTGCTGACGTTCAGCCGTCGGCATCGCCGTATACAGAGCCGGGATGGCGACGTTTTCAGCGGCGCTGAGGTACGGCATCAGATGATAGCGCTGGAAAATAAATCCAATGTACTGGCTGCGTAATTGAGCCAACTGTTCGCTACTGGCCTGGGGGGTGGAAATACCCTTGATGGACATTTCCCCCTGCGTCGGCTTATCCAGGCAGCCGATAATATTCATCAGCGTGGATTTCCCCGAGCCGGAAGCGCCAATGATCGCCACCATTTCACCCCGCTGAATGGTGAGTGAGATAGATTTCAACACCGCCACCGTCTGCAATCCGGACACAAAATGGCGGGATACGCCGCGCAGGGCGATCACAGGCTCATTATGTTCAGCCATGATGATCGCTTCCCGTCACCGAGGAGCTCAACACCACGCGATCTCCCTCGTTGAGCCCTTCTTTGACTTCGGCAAACTGCCGGTCATTAAGCCCAATACGGACCCAACGTAGCTCAAGCTGCTTGCCATTCATCACCTGCACCTGATAGCGGTCTGCATCCCGCTGTGCACCAAAGGCGGCAACCGGCACTCGCAGGATATTCCTGGCCTGTTCGGTGATGATAAACACCTGGGCAGTCATTGAGGTTCGTAGCAAACGCTGGGCGTTGGCGATCACAAATACGCCGTTGTAATACACCGCAGAGGCTTGTTGGCTGGAGGACGTCGCGAGGCTGTCGTCCAGCAAGGCCTCGCCAGGCGCTTCCTGGATCGATCCCATCACACTCTCATAGCGCTTTTTCGGATCGGCAACCACGTAAAACCACAGTGGCTGCCCAACGCGAACCTTGAGGATGTCCGTTTCTGAAATACGGGTATGCACTGACATGGTATCGACATCCGCCAACACCAAAATGGTGGGTACGGTTTGAGAAGAGACAATGGTTTGCCCCTCTTTGGTGACAATCCCCAACACTTCACCATCAATCGGCGCGACAATGCGGGTAAAGCCCAGGTTGGCGCGGGCCGTTTCCAGCTCCATCTGCGCTTGAACGATTTGGGCATCATTCACCTTTAGCTGGGCGACCTGCGTCTGGAGCTGGGCCTGGGCTTTCTGCAACTCACTTTTTATGCCAGAGCCTTCGCGATCCATTCTGCGCTGCCGGGTCAGTTCCTGCTGATACTGTTTAAGCATCGCCTGAGTGACCTGTTTCTGCGCCTGCGCGCTTTGTAATGCCGCTTCTGATTTACGCAGCGCATTCTGCTGCAACGTAGGATCAATCTCCGCCAACAGTTGCCCGCGAGTGACGCGATCCCCCTGTTTCACATACAGCTTTTGCAGTTGCCCGTTGACCTGCGCCCCGACGCTGACTTGCAGCAACGGTTTAAGTACCCCGGTAGCCAGCACCGTTTTCTCAATGTCACCACGGGTAATTTCGGCAGTATTGAGGGCACCCTCTGATGTTGGCGTCATGAAATACCAGACAACCGCACCGCTCAATGCGGCCAATGCCAACACCACCATCAGCAACTTCGTCCCTGTCATTTTAATTTTCATGAGTATGCTGCCGCTGTCAGGTCTGGTTGCGATGCGAACAGGGTATCAACCTGCGCCATCCCCCCATTGTCCATGCGATAAACCCGATCAAACATCGACAGCACGCTTTCGCTGTGTGTCACGGTGATCAGCGTTTTTTGATGTTCACGGCAATGGGCAAGCAAGGTCGTCATCACCTGATGCGCCGTATTTTCATCCAGGTTGGCCGTGGGTTCATCCAGCACCAGCACCGGGCAATTGCTGTACATTGCCCGTGCCAATAACAGGCGTTGGCGCTGCCCCAGGGACAACCCGGCATGGCTTTCACGGATCAGGGCGTTGAGGCCACCCGGCAGTTTTTCAACGACCGAGTGCAGATTCAGCCCCTCAAGGGAACGTTTAATCCGCTGGTGTTGATGCTCATCCACGTTCTCATCAAACAGCGTGATGTTCTCTAGCACCGAGGCATTGAACAAAATATCTTCCTGACTTTGCAGGAAGAACAAGGTGTGTAGCTGCCGATAATCGACCGGTTGACCATCGACCACCACCTCACCTTGCTGCGGAGCCATCAGGCCGGTCATCACTTTCAGCAGCGTGCTTTTGCCCGTCCCCGACTCACCGACAATGGCAATCCGTTGGCCGGGTTGCAGCGATATCGACAAATCATGCAGCACCGGCAACTGGGCATCGTAGGCAAAGACAATATGGCGAAAACTCAACCGAGAGCTGAACTGCGGGAGCGTTTTAGGTGCCGCTTCATGCTCTGAACTGGAAGGAAACAGATCCCGCGCACGGGTATCAATGACGTGCAGCTGGTTCTTTTGCAAAATGGCGTAGAATATTTTGGTGATATACGAGGTGAAAATCTCCCGCACAAAACTGTAGGCAAAAAACTCCCCCAGCGTCAGGACCCCCTTTTTCAACAATGGCAACGCCAGCAGCATGAAAAACACCATCTCCAGGCTGCCGATCAGCTGATACAGGCTGCTTTTGACCTGCTCATAGATCCTCTGCTGCTGCTGGCAGGTAAACAGAGACAGCGCGTAGCGGGCAAACACGCTTTTGCGCTGGCTGTCCAGCCCAGCGGATTTGATGGTGGAAAAACCCTGAATGCTTTCCAGAATAAAATCGCTTTGCTCCGCCGTTTTTACCTGCAACTGCTGGGTGTAATAGCGATCGCGATAGATGGCCCAGATGCTGATCAATCCCATTAGCGTCACGCCAACGCCAGAGACCATCGCCAGCAGCGGGCTCATGTAACACATGACGCCTAACGCGATAGCGCCGATAATCCAATCGGTACGCAGGCCGTTATCCAGCTCAATCTTGATGCCGGACGCAAGCTGCCAGTTGGAAAAGCGGCTGAACACGTCGCCCGGTGCGCGTTTGGCAAAGAAGTTGAGCGAATTACCGAGTAACCGCGAGAAACCGGCAACGCTGTTGACCACCACAAAGCGTTTGATAAACCGCTCCGTAACCCAACGCACGGCGAAGGCCAGCAGGGTAGAAACAAAAAACGCCAGCAGGAAATAGAAATACGGGAAGTCGGCGTCACCCGCCGAGGAGTAAACCTGATTGATGGCGCTGCCTACCATCGTCGGCATGATGAACAGGGTTAAGGAAATCAGAAAGGCCAGCACCATCAGCCGATAGATACCCGGCATCCTGGCGGTCTCTTTCAGGCTCATGCACTCCAGGGCTTTAAAACCCGTACTGCGCTTTTTATCAGCCTGTGCCTTTGGGTCGGGTTGTCTTTCACTGTCCAGCACCAGCGCGTAGCCGCTGATTTCCAGTTTTAATGCATCGATGGGCAACAGCTGCTGGCCTATCGCAGGGTTCATCACGCAGACATAGTTGCCTTGGCGGTACGCCAGCAGCACATAGTGGCTGGCACCATAGTGTAAAATGGCAGGCAGGGGCAGCTCCGCCAGCTCCCCATGGTCGAAAATCACCGGGTAAGCGGGTATGGCCAGCTCAGAGAGAATGGTACATAACGTGGTCAACGAGGTGCCATGCTGCGACGCTGGATAGCGTTCACGCAAGTTCTCCAGCGGGGCATCGATGCCCTGCGTCTGCGCCAGCATGGCGATGCAGGCCAACCCACACTCATTGGTTTCACCTTGAAAAACCTGCGTCGGGATTATCTTTTCCATGATCTGACTTCTTCAATTTCCAGATTATTCATTGATAAAAAATAACGAATGCGAGTGCCATAACAGCCAGTCTTCAGGATGCCGAGCTATCGACGCTTCAATGATTTCCGGCAGCCTGGCCTTCAGGCTGCGAGCCTGCACCGGTGGCTCAATATGGATTTTGAGTTCCTGGTCGTAATACAGGTAATAAAAAACCACCTGCGCCGATAACGCCCGGGCAATGCGTATCACTCCGCTGTGCAGATTGGCAGGGCGATCAAAAAGCCGACAAGGTAGTTTTGCCGTTGCCGCCGTATTGGCATTGACGGTGTAATCAGGGGTGATATCAGGGAAGATCATGATGTTGCGCCGATGATCCGCGGCCTCCATGATCGCCGCCATCAGGTTGCCGGCAATTTCCCGGCTATCGTCATGGATCGAACAATAAGCAAGATTGACCTTCCCTAGCTGGCGGACTTGTTCCTGATAGATTTCCACACTGCTGGAAACGATCACCGTTGCCTGACCAGGGAAAGCCGCCCCCCCAACCATCCCGGCCAACACATCGGAAACCATATGCAACGGAGCTAGCACCACCGGCGAACCGGCTTGATGCAAAGGCTCCACCACGGCATTCAACTGCGCTTTACAACGCTCCATCTGAGCCTGTATCTGTGGGCTTTGCCCATAGGTAGCCGCCAGATCCAATAGCCGCCGACGATAGCTCATCCCGGCAAAATCCAATTTACGGCCATCGCCAAGCAAGCACTGCTTATTGGCGGCGGCCACAAAAGCACGCCTACGCTCCCCTCGGTCTCCCAGCCGCAACCTTCTGCCCCACGCCGCCAGCACCAGAAACCAACGATAATCACCGTGCTGCAATAACCAACAGACGGCACCTCTCTGTGCTTTGCGCAAAGGTGCCAGACTACGCATCAGCGTTGCCAGGCTATTTCGCCATGCCAGATAGGCCCATACAGCAAAGAAACGCATTAGGGCTCCAGCGGTTTGTCATGCTGTAACAGCGACAACAGGTGATCAGCAAACGCTGGGAACTCACGATCCTGCAGTGCCAACCATTTCCTGTTGACGATAAAGCTCGGCGTTGCGTCTATGTTGTAATAGCGGGAGACCTCGGTCATATAGCTCAGCAAGGCTTTCACCTGCGGGGTCTGGCTAACACGGGCGTACTCCGCGGGATCGATATTTTGCTCCTGCAGCCAGATATCACGATTTTTAGGGTTACTCAGATCGACCTTGTCCCGGATAATTGCGTCATAGGCGCTTTGACGGTGCTGCGGTTCAATGCCCATTACCGTTAACGTCGCAAACAACGAGGAAAAACTGGCCAAACCATTCATCTGCTCGTTATTGATATGCAAACGGACCAACTTGCTCCCGGCAGGCATCCGCGCTTCCAGCTTATCCAGGTTTTCTTCATTCAGGGCGCAGTAGTGGCAGCCATAAGAGAAGAGTTCGATAAGGGTATTGCCTTCTTTGATCGGACTATTATTAACCTTATTATTATCGAAAGCGATCAGGCTTTGCTGATCGTCACTAGTATTCAATACAAAATAGTGAAAATAGGCTGTCGTCATAAGTGATGAAACAATAATAACCACTAACGTATACAGGGTAATAAACAGAGGGGTTCTGAACATAAAAACTCGTCCTAAAAAGGCCTGCTAATTAGCTTTATCGTTGCGAAACAGGCTGACACGAAAAAGTCGCATCAGCACTGAAGTAAACGCTGAATAAGGGTCCACGTTACCCGCCCTTACTGGACACAGGCTTGAGCGTAACTCGGACTCAATAACCCTCTATTCAAGGGTAGTAAGGACGGTGGCAGCAGGAAACCTTTACTCAGTATTACTGCTCAATAATACCGCAATTGGCCAGCGCAGTAGGTTTAGAGTCCTGGCTGATGACTTTACCGGTTTTGTCGGTACAGGTTGTTACCATATTGCACTTGAAACCAGAGGCGACATATTTGGTCGTACAGGTTTTACAGGTACCGCCGACGATTGAGTTGGCTTGAGAAACAGTAAGCTTTTTCACAACATAATCCTTATATAGTGAGTATAAATCAGCCTTGGCATTATCTATCTTGATAGAAAATAACCATGCTTAGTATAAAGACACAATGAAATATGCCTTTATTAAAGCATGCTGATTATTATTTACCACCCTGTATTTCGGGCAAGAATAGCCGATCAACTAACGCAGATCAATAAGTTTATGGCTAATACGCAGAGCGCAAAAATATAAGTATAAGTGGTCGCAACCTTTCGTTATTTCGATATTTAGTAATAGGAATAAGCCAAGGTGAGCGACTCAAAATTTACGCAAAATAAAATGCAGGCCAGATAAATCCCGCGAGTTTATTACCCTGATTTTATTATGGGCTTATAGTGACAGTTAACAGCACGCAGGCCAAATGACCAAAATCAGGGACAGTCAGCGGGAAGGGAAACGACATGAGGGTAGCATTCAAAGCAAAACAGAAGATGTCTCTTGACCAGAAGATCCGATCAAGAGACAAACAGGCAAGGAAACACGCTAGGCTTGGCTAAGCTTAAGCGCCAATCTTGGCCCAGGTGTCACGCAGGCCTACGGTGCGGTTAAACACCAAACGATCGGCCGTAGAATGGCGGCTGTCGGCGCAGAAATAGCCTTCACGCTCGAACTGGTAGGCTTTCTCCGGCTGGGCAGTTGCCAGGCTTGGCTCAACAAAGCCTTGCTTGATAATCAGCGATTCCGGGTTGATGGTGGCGAGGAAGTCCTCTGCCGCCGCCGGGTTAGCCACGCTGAACAGACGATCGTACAGGCGAATTTCTGCCGGTAAGGCGTGTGCAGCAGACACCCAGTGGATCACGCCTTTCACCTTGCGGCCATCGGCAGGATCTTTGCTCAGCGTATCGGGATCGTAGGTGCAGAAAATGGTGGTGATTTCACCCTCTGCATCCTTCTCTACGCGTTCAGCCTTGATCACATACGCATTGCGCAGGCGCACTTCTTTGCCCAGCACCAGACGTTTGTACTGCTTGTTGGCTTCTTCACGGAAGTCTGCACGATCGATATACACTTCGCGGCTGAACGGCACTTCACGGCTGCCCATCTCCGGCTGGTTCGGGTGATTAGGCATGGTCACCATTTCCACGTCTTGCGACATGTTCTCGATGATCACCTTCACCGGATCCAGCACGGCCATGGCGCGCGGTGCGTGCTCATTCAGATCGTCACGAATACAGGACTCCAGCGCCATCATCTCGACGTTATTATCCTGTTTGGTGACGCCGATACGCTGGCAGAACTCGCGAATAGAGGCGGCCGTATAGCCACGACGACGCAGGCCGGACACGGTTGGCATACGTGGGTCATCCCAGCCTTCAACGATCTTCTCGGTCACCAGCTGGCTCAGCTTACGCTTGGACATGATGGCGTATTCGAGATTCAGGCGTGAGAACTCGTACTGACGCGGATGACAAGGGATGGTGATGTTATCCAGCACCCAGTCGTACAGACGGCGGTTATCCTGGAACTCCAGGGTACACAGCGAATGGGTGATCCCTTCCAGCGCATCGGAAATGCAGTGGGTGAAATCGTACATCGGATAGATGCACCATTTGTTCCCGGTCTGGTGGTGTTCCGCAAACTTGATGCGGTAGATCACCGGATCGCGCATCACGATAAACGGCGAGGCCATATCGATCTTGGCGCGCAGGCAAGCGGTACCCTCGGCAAACTCGCCGTTACGCATCTTCTCAAACAGCGCCAGGTTCTCTTCAACCGTGCGGGTACGGTACGGGCTGTCTTTGCCCGGAGCCGTCAGCGAGCCACGGTATTCACGGATCTGCTCGGGAGAAAGCTCGTCAACATAGGCCAGGCCTTTGTTGATCAGCTCAACCGCATACTGGTGCAGTTGATCGAAATAGTCCGAGGAATAACGAACGTCGCCGCTCCAGGTAAAGCCTAACCACTCCACATCGTGCTTGATGGAGTCGACAAATTCGATGTCTTCTTTTACCGGGTTGGTGTCATCGAAACGCAGGTTACATTGGCCCTGATAATCCTTGGCGATGCCAAAGTTCAGGCAAATGGACTTGGCATGGCCGATATGCAGATAGCCATTAGGCTCCGGTGGGAAACGTGTATGAACCGACGTATGCTTCCCTGATGCCAGATCTTCATCAATGATCTGACGGATAAAATTGGTTGGGCGGGCTTCTGCCTCACTCATGTCACTATTCCTCAAATGCAAAGCGCTACACATATAACCTTCTATGTTCCAATAAGCCGCGCCCAGAAACAACCGTTATTCGTCAAGTTCCCGTGCTGCAAAAACAAAAAAAGCGGGAAAAGATCGCTCTTTTCCCGCTGATACTGCTTACCGCCCGTTTAACGCCCGGGCGGAGCCAGGGTTAAACCCAACTTATTTCTGGATCTCAAACAACTTGGTTTGACCAGCAACCACATTGCCGGTTGCCAGCGCCGTCAGGCCAGCATAGTCGTCAGCATTGCTGACCACTACCGGGCTGATCATCGAGCGCGCGTTGGCGTTCAGGTATTCCAGATCCATTTCCAGGATAGGTTGGCCTGCTTTCACCTCAGCACCCTCTTCCACCAGGCGTTTGAAGCCCTGACCGTTCAGCGCCACGGTGTCGATACCCATGTGCACGACGATCTCCGCGCCCTTGTCTGTTTCCAGGCAGAAAGCGTGGTTGGTGTTGAAGATTTTCACCACGGTGCCATCAGCTGGCGCCACGACGGTTTTATCGGTTGGGCGAATAGCCACACCGTCACCGACCGCTTTGCTGGCGAAGGCTTCGTCCGGCACCTGATCCAGAGCCACCACTTCACCGGTTACCGGCGCCACCAGCGCTTCCAACACGGTTTTAGCAACGTTAGGAACGGCCTGCGGTTTAACTTCTGCCGCAGCGGCTGCGGCGGCTGGAGCAGAGGCTGCCGCTATCGGGCCTGCTGCAATCACTTTAGTCATCGCACTGGCAATCAGTTCGGCACGAGTCCCGACAATCACCTGCACGCTTTGCTTGTTCAGACGGATCACGCCAGAAGCACCCAGGCGTTTAGCCAGAGCATCGTTCACCAACGCAGAATCTTTGACGTTCAAACGCAGACGGGTGATACAGGCATCGATCCCGGTCAGGTTGTCAGAACCCCCGATGGCGCTCACATAGCGACGAGCCAGGGTAGTGGTTTCATCTTCGTTTTTACCCGCAGCGGTATCCACGTCATAACCGTCGGTTTCGTCACCGGCAACCGCCAGTTCACGGCCTGGGGTCATCAGGTTGAATTTTTTGATGGTGAAGCGGAACACCACGTAGTAAATAGCGAAGAACACCAGGCCTTGCGGGATCAGCATGTACCAGTGAGTCGCCAGTGGGTTACGCGTTGACAACGCCATATCCACCAGACCGGCACTGAAGCCAAAACCGGCAATCCACTGCATGCTGGCCGCGATGAACACGGAGATACCGGTCAGAATGGCGTGGATCACATACAGCACAGGCGCAACGAACATGAAGGAGAATTCCAGCGGCTCGGTGATCCCGGTGAAGAAGGCAGCAAACGCCCCCGCCATCATGATACCCAACACTTTCGCTTTGTTCTCAGGACGCGCGCAGTGGTAGATGGCCAGTGCTGCACCAGGCAGACCGAACATCATGATTGGGAAGAAGCCTGCCTGGTAACGGCCGGTGATACCGACAGTCGCTTTACCCGCTTCGATAGACTGCGAGCCACCCAGGAAGTTAGGAATATCGTTAATACCAGCAACGTCAAACCAGAATACCGAGTTCAGCGCATGGTGCAGACCGACCGGAATCAACAGACGGTTGAAGAAAGCGTAGATACCGGCACCGGCAGAGCCGAGCTTTTGGATCTGTTCACCGAAGCTGACCAGACCGTTGAACACCACCGGCCAGATGTACATCAGGATGAAGGCAACCAGGATCATCAGGAAGGAGATCAGGATTGGCACCAGACGGCGGCCGCTGAAGAATGACAGCGCTTTCGGCAGTTCAACACCGCTGAAACGGTTGTAGACTTCGGCAGAAATGATACCCACCAGGATACCCACGAACTGGTTCTCAATTTTGCCAAAGGCGGCTGGAACCTGATCGAGAGGGATCTTCTGAATCATTGACACGGCGGCAGGTGAACACAGCGTGGTCACTACCAGGAAGCCGACAAAACCGGTCAGTGCAGCAGCACCGTCTTTGTCTTTGGACATACCGTAAGCCACACCAATGGCGAACAGGACCGACATATGATCGATAATGGCCGCACCAGATTTGATGAACAAGGCTGCCAGAGCATTGTCCCCACCCCAGCTAACCGGGTCAATCCAGTAGCCGACACCCATCAGGATGGCCGCGGCAGGCAGTGTGGCTACCGGAACCATCAAGGCCCGACCCACCTTTTGTAAATAACTAAGAATGTTCACCTTTTCCCCCTATTCGTCCGATGCCGGACCCTATTGGCAGTTTATTGAGATAACTCACTACCTTTTTAGAAATAACGCTTGGCACGTATCACTCATGCGGAGTGTAAAAAAATTATTTCGTATCGCAAATTAAAACCTCCTTTTTTGTGACAAATGTCACCAAAAAGTAGTGTTAAACCGCCACATTGCTAGCCATCGCACAAAACTTATTTTATCATTCAAAAAATCAACGAGCAGTAATCCCGAATACCCGCTTCACAAAGCTGAGTTACGCTTTAAGCTACGGTTGTTGCCCGTACCAGTATAGACACAGTTTATTCTACCTAGAGGTGTACGATGAGACTTATCCCACTACAAGACACTACTCAAGTCGGCAAATGGGCCGCGCGCCATATCGTTCAGCGTATCAACGCCTTCAAACCGACCGCAGATCGCCCGTTCGTCCTTGGCCTGCCAACCGGTGGCACCCCGCTGGAAGCCTACAAACACCTGATCGCGATGCACAAAGCCGGTGAAGTCAGCTTCAAGCACGTCGTGACCTTCAACATGGACGAGTATGTTGGCCTGCCGCAGGAACACCCGGAAAGCTACCACACCTTCATGTACCGTAACTTCTTCGACCACGTTGATATCCCACGTGAAAATATCAACCTGCTGAACGGCAACGCACCAGACGTTGACGAAGAGTGCCGTCAGTACGAAGCCAAGATGAAATCCTACGGTAAAGTTAACCTGTTCATGGGCGGCGTAGGCTTCGATGGCCACATTGCGTTCAACGAACCAGCCTCTTCACTGGCTTCACGCACCCGTATCAAAACGCTGACCGAAGAGACCCGCATCGCCAACTCCCGCTTCTTCGACGGTGACGTGAGCCAGGTGCCAAAATATGCCCTGACCGTTGGCGTAGGTACCCTGCTGGATGCGGAAGAAGTGATGATCCTGGTCACTGGCCGTGGCAAGGCACAGGCGCTGGAAGCCGCAGTGGAAGGCAGCATCAACCACCTGTGGACCATCAGTTGCCTGCAGCTGCATGCCAAAGCCGTGGTAGTTTGTGACGAACCGTCCACCATGGAACTGAAGGTGAAAACCGTTAAGTATTTCCGCGAGTTGGAAGCGGAAAGCGTTAATAGTCTTTAATTTTTTGCAGGGGGCTACATGTTCGCTTTAACCCAATGCCGGATTTTTACCGGCCACGACGTGCTTGATGACCATGCGGTAGTGATTGCTGATGGCCTGATTGAACGAGTCTGCCCACTGGCCGAGCTGCCAGCAGGCATCGAAACGCGCGATCTGGGTGGCGCCATCCTAGCCCCCGGTTTTATCGACGTGCAGCTTAACGGCTGCGGCGGCGTGCAATTTAACGACTCACTGGAAGCCATCTCGGAAACCACGCTGGAAATCATGCAGCATGCCAACGAGAAATCCGGCTGTACCAGCTATCTGCCAACGCTGATCACCTGCAGCGACGATTATATGAAGCACGGCATCAACGTGATGCGCGCTTATCTGAAGAACCATCCCAATCAGGCCCTTGGCCTGCATCTGGAAGGGCCGTACCTGAGCCTGGAGAAGAAAGGCACCCACAACCCGGCGTTTATCCGCAAGCCTACCAGCGAGATGATCGACTACCTGTGTGCCAATGCCGACGTGATCAGCAAAGTGACCATGGCGCCAGAAATGGTGGAACCACACTTTATCAAACAGCTGAGCGACGCCGGGATCGTGGTGTCCGCAGGCCACTCCAACGCCACTTACGATCAGGCACGCGTGGGTTTCGCCGCAGGCATTACCTTCGCCACCCATCTGTACAATGCCATGCCGTACATCAGTGGCCGCGAGCCGGGCCTGATGGGCGCGATCTTCGACACGCCAGAAGTGTATACCGGCATCATTGCCGATGGGCACCACGTGGCCTGGGCGAGTATCCGTAACGCCAAGCGGGTAAAAGGTGATAAATTGGTGCTGGTCACCGATGCTACTGCACCAGCAGGCGCGGATATCGATCAGTTTATTTTCGCGGGTAAAACCATTTATTATCGTGACGGCCTGTGCGTTGACGAAAACGGCACACTGAGCGGTTCCGCACTGACCATGATCGAAGCGGTGCAGAACAGCGTAGAGCATGTCGGTATCGCACTGGACGAAGCGCTGCGTATGGCAACGCTCTACCCGGCTCGCGCTATCGGTGTCGAACAGCGTTTAGGCACCATCGAAGCAGGCAAGGTCGCCAACCTGACCGCCTTTACCCGTGATTACCAAATCACCAAGACCCTCGTTAACGGCAACGAGGTTTAATCCATGAACAGCGAGTAGAATTATTGATGAGCACTGGCGGACAAGCACAAATAGGGAATGTTGACTTAGTTAAGCAACTTAACGGCGCAGCAGTATATCGCCTGATCGACCAGCAAGGCCCGATCTCGCGCATTCAGATTGCCGAACTCAGCCAGCTAGCCCCCGCCAGCGTCACTAAAATTACTCGCCAACTGTTGGAGCGCGGGCTGATCAAAGAGGTCGATCAGCAAGCCTCCACCGGTGGCCGCCGTGCCATTTCCATTGTCAGTGAAACCCGCAATTTCCACACCGTTGCCGTCCGCCTGGGCCGCCATGATGCCACCATCACCCTGTACGATATGGGCGGTAAGTCGCTCGGCGAGGAGCACTACCCTCTGCCGGAACGCACCCAGGAGACACTGGAAAACGCACTGCTCAACGCCATTGCGCAGTTTATCGAAAGCTACCAGCGCAAACTGCGCGAACTGATCGCCATTGCCGTGATCCTGCCCGGCCTGGTCGATCCGGCTTTAGGTGTAGTGCGCTATATGCCGCACATCAGCGTCGATAACTGGGCGTTGGTCGAAAGTCTGCAGCAACGCTTCAACGTCACCAGTTTTGTCGGCCACGATATCCGCAGCCTGGCCTTGGCGGAGCACTACTTCGGGGCTACCCGGGATTGTGAAGACTCCATTCTGGTGCGCCTGCACCGGGGCACCGGGGCCGGGATCATCGTCAACGGCAAAATCTTCCTCGGCAATAACGGCAACGTGGGGGAGATTGGTCATATTCAAATCGATCCCCTCGGCGAGCGCTGCCACTGCGGTAACTTCGGCTGCCTGGAAACCGTGGCGGCCAACGCTGCTATCGAACAACGCGTACGCCACCTGCTGAGTCAGGGCTACCCAAGCAAAATGACGCTGGAAGACTGTAGCATTGCCGCCATCTGCAAAGCCGCCAATCGCGGAGATTTGCTGGCCAGCGAAGTGATCGAACACGTTGGCCGCTATCTGGGCAAGGCGGTAGCCATCGCCATCAACCTGTTCAACCCGCAAAAAGTGGTGATCGCCGGTGAAATCACCGAAGCGGACAAAGTGCTGTTACCCGCCATCCAAAGCTGCATCAACACCCAGGTGCTGAAGGATTTCCGCAGAAACCTGCCGGTGGTCACTTCCGAACTCAATCATCGTTCAGCGATCGGCGCTTTTGCCCTGGCAAAACGGGCAATGCTCAACGGTGTACTTCTCCAACGGCTGTTAGAAAGTTAAACTGCCTGTTTGGCAGGGATGCACTTCTGGCTTTTTTGCCCTGCCGTTTATCATGAGACCAGCAACAATGACTATCAAAAACGTGATATGTGACATCGACGGCGTGCTGCTGCATGACAATACCCCGATCCCTGGAGCCGATCTGTTCCTGGCTCGTATTCAGGAGCAGGGAATGCCGCTGGTGGTGCTAACCAACTACCCATCGCAAACCGCCCAGGACCTGGCCAACCGCTTTGCCGCCGCTGGCCTGGACGTGCCAGAAAGCGCTTTTTATACCTCAGCGATGGCGACGGCCGATTTCCTGCGCCGCCAGGAAGGTAAAAAAGCCTATGTGGTGGGCGAAGGCGCACTGATCCACGAACTCTACAAAGCCGGCTTTACCATCACCGATATCAACCCGGATTTCGTGATCGTGGGTGAGACCCGTTCCTACAACTGGGACATGATGCATAAAGCGGCCTTCTTCGTGAACAACGGGGCACGCTTTATTGCCACCAACCCGGATACCCATGGCCATGGTTTCACACCGGCCTGTGGGGCTTTGTGTGCGCCGATCGAGAAGATCACCGGCCGTAAGCCGTTTTATGTCGGCAAGCCTAGCCCGTGGATTATCCGCGCCGCGCTGAACAAGATGCAGGCACATTCGGAAGAGACGGTGATTGTCGGGGACAACCTGCGCACCGATATCCTGGCTGGCTTCCAGGCCGGGTTGGAAACCGTGCTGGTGCTGTCTGGTGTCTCAAACCTGGACGATGTTGAATCCATGCCGTTCCGCCCGAGCCATATCTTCCCTTCCGTGGCGGATATCACCATTTTTTAAGCCGCAAGCAATGGCCCCTCACCCTAACCCTCTCCCACAGGGAGAGGGGACCGATCCAGTTCGCTGATGTTTTGGCGTTCTTCCCTCAGTAGCAAAGGTTCGCCTTAAACATCCCCCTTATTGCAGATCAAACTTCTGCACGTGACAACGACTCTGCGCTGGCTCCCTCTCCCTGTGGGAGAGGGTTGGGGTGAGGGGAAACATCGATCATCAAAATGTCTGAAAATTTATCTCGCCCTCGCCTCATTCGGTAATAAATTAGATATTCGTCAATTTTTACCGCTAAAAAATGCATATCCGCTAATTTTAGCCCCCCACCCCAAGACTATTTTTCAGCGTAACGTTAAATCGCTTGCATCTACCTCAGCTTTTGACGCATTTTCATTATCAGAAGGCAGCAAAGCCGCACCGTTACTGAACATGCAGGCACGCTGTACATCACATCACCGCCATAAAATGTCGTTAGGAGAGTTTGTATGTGTTCTATTTTCGGTGTGCTCGATCTGAAGTCCGATCCGGTTGAATTGCGTAAAAGAGCGTTGGAACTGTCGCGCCTGATGCGCCATCGCGGCCCAGACTGGTCCGGCGTTTTCGCCAGCGATAAAGCCATTCTGGTTCACGAGCGCCTGTCGATTGTTGATGTGAATAACGGTGCTCAACCGCTTTACAACGCCGCGCACACCCACGTATTGGCGGTTAACGGTGAAATTTATAACCATCAGGCCCTGCGTCAGCAACTGGGTGAGCATTATCAGTTCCAGACCGGCTCCGACTGCGAAGTGATCCTGGCGCTGTATCAGGAAAAAGGCCCGAACTTCCTGGACGATCTGCAAGGTATGTTTGCCTTTGCCCTATACGACACTGAAAAAGACGCCTACCTGATTGGCCGCGACCACCTCGGCATCATCCCGCTGTATATGGGGCATGATGAGCACGGCAACCTGTATGTCGCTTCTGAGATGAAGGCGCTGGTGCCGGTCTGCCGCAGCATTAAAGAGTTCCCGGCGGGCAGCTACCTGTGGAGCCAGGACGGTGAAATCCGCGAATACTACCAGCGTGACTGGTTCGACTATGACAACGTCAAAGACAACGTCACCGATGCCAACGCCCTGCGCAACGCGCTGGAAGAGTCGGTCAAAAGCCACCTGATGTCCGACGTGCCTTATGGCGTGCTGCTCTCCGGCGGGCTGGATTCCTCGGTGATCTCTGCCATCACCAAAAAATATGCCGCACGCCGGGTAGAAGATGATGAGCGCAGTGAAGCCTGGTGGCCACAGCTGCACTCCTTCGCCGTCGGGCTGGAAGGTTCCCCGGATCTGCGTGCGGCTCAAGAGGTCGCTAACCACCTTGGTACCGTCCACCATGAAATCCACTTCACGGTACAGGAAGGTCTGGATGCCATTCGCGATGTGATCTACCACATCGAAACTTACGACGTCACCACCATCCGCGCCTCCACGCCGATGTACCTGATGTCACGCAAGATTAAAGCGATGGGCATCAAGATGGTGCTGTCCGGCGAAGGGGCTGATGAGGTGTTCGGCGGCTACCTGTACTTCCATAAGGCGCCAAATGCCAAAGAATTCCACGAGGAAACCGTGCGTAAGCTGCTGGCGCTGCATATGTACGACTGCGCTCGCGCCAACAAAGCGATGTCTGCCTGGGGTGTAGAAGCCCGCGTGCCGTTCCTGGATAAAAACTTCCTGGACGTGGCGATGCGCATCAACCCGCAGGATAAAATGTGCGGCAACGGCAAGATGGAGAAGCACATTATTCGCCAATGCTTCGAGTCTTACCTGCCAGCTAGCGTGGCCTGGCGCCAGAAAGAACAGTTCTCCGACGGTGTCGGTTACAGCTGGATCGATACGCTAAAAGAAGTCGCTGCCAAGCAGATTAGCGATCAACAGCTTGAAACCGCACGTTTCCGCTTCCCGTACAACACGCCAAACAGCAAAGAAGGCTACCTGTACCGCGAAATTTTCGAAGAACTGTTCCCACTGCCAAGCGCAGCGGAATGTGTCCCTGGCGGCCCTTCCGTAGCCTGCTCGTCGGCAAAAGCCATTGAATGGGACGAATCCTTCAAAAAGATGGACGACCCATCAGGCCGCGCAGTAGGCGTACACCAATCCGCTTATAAGTAAACCGTCAGCGCTTTACCTTCGGCGGGCCTGATGGCCCGCTTTTTTGTGGATGTTTTCAACCGTTAATGGCCTAATCTGCCGAATTTATCACCATAATGTTCACAACCCAGTCAAACAACCCGTTCAGTCGCTTTTTCGGGAAAAAACTTGTTGACGCAAATCGGCCATATACGCATAATGCGCCCCGCAACGCCGATGAAGGTTGAGCGAAAAAGATGGCTACGTAGCTCAGTTGGTTAGAGCACATCACTCATAATGATGGGGTCACAGGTTCGAATCCCGTCGTAGCCACCAATCTTTTTTGCGGGAGTGGCGAAATTGGTAGACGCACTAGATTTAGGTTCTAGCGCCGCAAGGTGTGCGAGTTCAAGTCTCGCCTCCCGCACCATTTTCTTTCATCGTCGTGCATGCAGCAGGTGGGGTATCGCCAAGCGGTAAGGCACCGGTTTTTGATACCGGCATTCCCTGGTTCGAATCCAGGTACCCCAGCCATCTTTTTCAGGATGGGGCGCTGTAACAATTTGATTGTGTTATTGGGGTATCGCCAAGCGGTAAGGCACTGGTTTTTGATACCAGCATTCCCTGGTTCGAATCCAGGTACCCCAGCCATACAACGCAATTGAAAGTCACAAAGATTAGTAAATGGCTACGTAGCTCAGCTGGTTAGAGCACATCACTCATAATGATGGGGTCACAGGTTCAAATCCCGTCGTAGCCACCATGCTGTCTGTTTTACATTTGGGGTGTCGCCAAGCGGTAAGGCTCTGGTTTCTGATACCAGCATACCCAGGTTCGAATCCTGGCACCCCAGCCAAATTTAGAAAAGCTCGCTTCGGCGGGCTTTTTGCTTTTCTGCGTTTCTACGTTTGGATAAATGGGCGCAACATTCGGCGCCCCATGTCATCACAGACCTAATGCATACTTCAGCGCCCGCTCTTTCAACTTGCCCGCCCTTTCCGCCACCATCAACGCCAAATTGCGCGCCACGCCCAGCGGAGCCAGGTTATTGCTGAACGCGGTATAAAACAGATCCATGCCGCTTTGCATCAGCAGGTTATCGGTACGACGACGGCGCTGATAGCGCATCAGCACCTCTTCACTCGCCCAATCCTCTCCCTGCTCACGGGCGTCGGCCACGATCTCCAGTAACGCATCCACATCGCGATAGCCAAGGTTCACCCCCTGCCCGGCCAGCGGGTTGATGGTATGCGCAGCATCGCCGAGCAGCACCAGCCCGGATTGCACATAGCGTTGCGCGTGACGGCGCACCAGCGGGAATGATCCGGCGGCATGAGCCTTCACCGTGCCCAAGCGGGAGGGGAAAGCCGCCGCAATCTCTTGTTCGAGTTGCGCCATAGGTAACGCCTGCAACTGGCGAATACGCTGCGGACTGTCATACCACACCAGCGTTGCCCACTGGTCGTACAACGGCAGAAACGCGCGTGGGCCAGTGGGGAGGAATTGCTGCCAGGTCACATCCTGCTGCGGTTGATCGGTTTCCACGGTGATCAACATGCAAGACTGACGGTATTGCCAACCGCTGGTGCCAATCGCCGCCAACTTGCGCACCTGTGAGTGAGCACCGTCGGCACCCACCACCAAACGCGCCTGTATGGCCTCTGACGAGCTTAATGTCACCTGCCATTGGTCATCGGCTCGATGCATCGCCTGCAGCCTGGCAGGGCAGTACAGCGTTAAATTCTCGCACTGTACCAACTGCTGCCATAGCGCGAGCTGCAAAATACGGTTCTCGACCATAAAACCCAGTTCTGGCAGTCCTAGCGTTGCAGCATCAAACGCCACCCGTGATGACTCCCATTCCCAGGTTTCCAGCCTGCGGTAGGGTGCCGATCTCATCTGCAACACCGCAGGCCAGGCATCAAGCTGCTGCAACAAGCCAACGGAGGTGCAGCCAATAGCGGAGATCCGCAGGTCCGGCGGGCTTTGGGGATCGAACGTATCGGGAGCCTCATGCTCTAACAAAGCGACCGATAACCCGGCGCGAGCCAGCCCCAGTGCGGCAGCGGCTCCCACCATCCCACCGCCAACCACCACGGCATCAAAGCATTTTTGTGAAGTGTTCATTTTGGCTATACTTTTGGTTAAAAGGGCATCTTGGTTCAGTGTACCGGATTTTTAATCTGGCTTCAGGTCGCATGCTACTGCCACTCCGCTGGTCACCAGCGCGCCAAATGATTACAATGGCCTTCCTGCATGGCGCGTAACGCAACTTTCTCTCCGCACTGAGTAATGGCAAGTCAATGACGAAAAAACTACATATCAAAACCTGGGGCTGCCAGATGAACGAGTACGACTCATCGAAAATGGCAGATTTACTGGGAAGCACACACGGCTTCGAGTGGACTGAAAACGCTGAAGAAGCAGATGTGTTGCTGCTCAATACCTGCTCGATCCGCGAGAAGGCGCAGGAAAAGGTTTTCGCGTTGTTGGGCCGTTGGAAGCAACTGAAAAAGAACAACCCCGATCTGATCATTGGCGTCGGCGGCTGCGTTGCTTCACAGGAAGGGGAACATCTGCGCCAGCGCGCGCCCTGCGTTGACATCGTTTTTGGCCCGCAGACATTGCACCGCCTGCCGGAGATGATCAACCACGTGCGCGGTTCGCATAGCCCGATCGTGGACATCAGCTTCCCGGAAATCGAAAAGTTCGACCGCCTGCCGGAACCCCGTGCCGACGGGCCAACCGCCTTTGTCTCAATCATGGAAGGCTGCAACAAATACTGTACGTTCTGCGTGGTGCCTTACACTCGCGGTGAGGAAGTCAGCCGCCCAAGCGATGATGTGCTGTTTGAAGTCGCTCAGTTGGCCGCCCAAGGCGTACGTGAAGTGAACCTGCTGGGCCAGAACGTCAACGCCTATCGTGGCGCAACCTTTGATGGCGGCATTTGCTCATTTGCCGAACTGCTGCGCCTGGTGGCCTCCATCGACGGGATCGATCGCATCCGCTTTACCACCAGCCACCCGATTGAGTTCAGCGATGACATTATCGCGGTGTATGAAGATACGCCCGAGCTGGTCAGCTTCCTGCATCTGCCGGTACAAAGCGGTTCAGATCGCATTCTGACCATGATGAAACGCGCCCACACGGCGCTGGAATACAAAGCGATTATCCGCAAGCTGCGTCAGGCTCGGCCCAATATCCAGTTCAGCTCCGATTTCATTGTCGGTTTCCCAGGGGAAACCCAGGCCGATTTTGAACAGACCATGAACCTGATTGCCCAGGTGAATTTCGACACCAGCTTCAGCTTTATCTACTCTTCACGCCCCGGTACTCCGGCGGCAGACATGGTTGACGACATCAGCGAAGAAGAGAAAAAACAGCGTCTGTATCTGCTGCAAGAACGGATCAATCAGCAGGTGATGCAGTTCAGCCGCCGTATGCTGGGCACCGTGCAGCGTATTCTGGTCGAGGGCACCTCACGCAAGAGCCTGATGGAACTCTCTGGCCGCACCGAATGCAACCGGACGGTCAACTTTGAGGGGACACCGGATTTGATCGGCCAGTTCGTTGACGTCGAAATTACTGAAGTGTTAACCAACTCTCTGCGCGGTACCCTGGTCCGCACCGAACAGCAGATGGAACTGCGCGTGCACCAATCCCCTCAAGCGGTGATTGCACGTACCCGTAAGGAAGATGAGCTGGGCGTCGGTAGCTACCAACCCTGATCGCCCCGCCACCTTGGCATTTTCCTTTTTCTCTGCCGGGCAGTCATTGTCCGGTAATTTTGTTTTTTTATTTTGATTATGAGGCGACACAATAATGCAACTCCCACACTGCCCGAAGTGCAATTCCGAATACACCTACCAGGATAACGCCCTGTTCATCTGCCCTGAGTGCGCCCATGAGTGGAGCGACAGCGCGGCCGTTGAAGATGCCGATACCCTGATTGTCAAAGATGCCAACGGTAACCTGCTGGCCGATGGTGATGCGGTGACCGTGGTCAAGGATCTGAAGGTTAAAGGCAGCTCTTCCATGTTGAAGATCGGCACCAAGGTGAAGAACATCCGCCTGGTCGAAGGCGATCACAACATCGATTGCAAAATCGACGGCTTTGGCCCGATGAAGCTGAAATCCGAATTTGTGAAGAAGAGCTGATTTCCGCTGTTAACCTGCTGTTGGGCCAAACTATTTGGCCCAATTCTGCCCCCTCCCCCCTTGAATTCCCTTCGCTGCGCACAGATAGATCAGAGGTAAACTTGCGCCAGTGCGGTACACCATGAATAATTCAGGGTAGAGCTGTTCGGGGGTTGCCCTGAATGCCCGCGCTGAAATCGCGTTACGTGACATCAACCAGGCCCTGTTGAGCCTTGAGGAATCGTTTGAACGTCGCAACACAAGAAATCCTGTTGGAGCCCGCAGACAACCAACGCCTGTTGAGCCTGTGCGGCCCGTTTGATGACAACATCAAACAACTCGAACGTCGGCTGGGGATTGAAATCAACCGCCGTGACAACCGTTTCAAGCTGGTCGGTAAAAACCTGTGCGTGGTTGCCGCCGCCGATATTCTGCGCCATCTGTATGTGGATACCGCGCCGATCCGTGGCGTGACCCCAGATATCGATCCGGAACAGATCCACCTGGCCATCAAAGAGAGCCGGGTGCTGGAGCAGGTGGCAGAGAGCGTGCCGGATTACGGCAAATCGGTCACCATCAAGACCAAGCGCGGCATGGTGAAGCCCCGCACGCCGAACCAGGCGCAATACATCGCCAATATTTTCGCCCATGACATCACCTTTGGCGTTGGCCCGGCGGGTACCGGTAAAACCTATCTGGCGGTTGCGGCTGCGGTAGATGCGCTGGAGCGCCAGGAAATCCGGCGTATCCTGCTGACCCGCCCGGCGGTTGAAGCTGGCGAGAAGCTGGGCTTCCTGCCGGGTGATCTGAGCCAGAAAGTCGATCCGTATCTGCGCCCGCTGTATGACGCCCTGTTTGAAATGCTGGGCTTCGAGCGCGTGGAAAAGCTGATCGAGCGTAACGTGATCGAAGTTGCGCCGCTGGCCTACATGCGTGGCCGTACGCTGAATGACGCCTTTATCATTCTCGATGAAAGCCAGAACACCACCATCGAACAGATGAAGATGTTCCTGACGCGTATCGGTTTCAACTCGAAAGCGGTGATCACCGGCGACGTGACCCAGATCGACCTGCCACGTAATCAGAAATCCGGCCTGCGCCATGCGGTGGAAGTGCTGTCTGAGGTGGAAGAGATCAGCTTTAACTTCTTCCACAGCGAAGACGTGGTGCGCCACCCGGTAGTGGCCCGTGTGGTGGTCGCCTATGAAGCCTGGGAAGCCGCCGAACAAAAACGCAAAGACGCCATCGCCGAACAACGTAGACGTGAGGCACCGGTTGCCTCTGAACAGGAAACACCATGAGCCAGGTTATTCTGGATTTACAAATTGCCTGCGCCAGCAGTGAAGGATTACCGGATGAAGCCACCTTCCAGCGTTGGCTGGAAGGGGTATTGCCACAGTTCCAGGAAGAGGCCGAAGTCACCATCCGCCTGGTGGATGAGGCGGAAAGCAATGAGCTGAATCTGACCTATCGTGGTAAAGACAAGCCCACCAACGTGTTATCATTCCCGTTCGAGGCACCGCCGGAAGTCGAACTGCCGCTGTTGGGTGATTTGATTATTTGCCGTCAAGTGGTTGAACAGGAAGCGGTTGAGCAACAGAAAGCGCTGGAAGCACACTGGGCGCATATGGTTGTTCACGGTAGCCTTCATCTGCTAGGGTATGACCACATCGAAGACGATGAAGCCGAAGAAATGGAATCTTTGGAAACCGAGATAATGCAGGAGATGGGTTACCCAGACCCTTACCTCGCGGAAAAAGATCCCACCTGATGTTAGCTGAGCACCCCGCAGCCCCGATTGGGGCTGTCGCTAATTTTGATAACTCAATAGAGTGATATTAACTAAAACGCCATGAGCGACGACCATTCACAAAGCAATGACAGCCCCAGTCCCAAGAAGGGGTTCTTTACTCTTATCCTTAACCAGCTGTTCCATGGTGAACCAAAAAACCGTGGCGATCTGGTAGAGCTGATCCGTGATTCCGAGCAAAACGACCTGATCGATCCCGATACCCGTGACATGCTGGAAGGCGTGATGGATATCGCCGAACAGCGCGTGCGCGACATCATGATCCCGCGCTCCCAGATGGTGACGCTCAAGCGTAACCAAACGCTGGAAGAGTGCCTGGACGTGATTATCGAATCCGCCCACTCGCGCTTCCCGGTGATCAGCGAAGATAAAGATCACATCGAAGGCATTCTGATGGCCAAGGACCTGCTGCCGTTTATGCGCGCAGACTCCGAGCCGTTCAGCATCGACAAGGTGCTGCGTACCGCCGTGGTGGTACCGGAAAGCAAGCGGGTTGACCGGATGCTCAAGGAGTTCCGCTCCCAGCGTTATCACATGGCGATTGTCATTGATGAATTTGGCGGTGTCTCTGGCCTAGTGACCATCGAAGATATTCTGGAGCTGATTGTCGGAGAAATTGAGGACGAATATGACGATGAGGAAGATCGTGACGTTCGCCAACTGAGCCGCCACATGTTCACCGTGCGGGCGCTGGCGCCTATCGAAGACTTCAACGACACCTTCGGCACCCATTTCAGCGACGATGAGGTGGACACCATCGGCGGTCTGGTGATGCAAGCCTTCGGCCACCTGCCTGCGCGCGGGGAAACCATTGAAATCGAAGGTTACCTATTTAAAGTTGCGATGGCCGACAGTCGACGTATCATCCAGGTTCATGTCAAAATTCCGGACGACGCCCCGCAACCGAAACTGGAAGAATAACTTATCCATGGCTAAAGCCTCATTACTTGATCGCCAGCGGGTTCGCGCCCTGCTGGCGCTGTTGACCGGTGCCTGTGGCACGCTGGCCTTCTCCCCTTACGATATCTGGCCTGCAGCGATTGTTTCGCTGTTCGGCCTGCTGGCCGTAACCCTCAACCGCACGACCAAACAATCCGCCCTGCTCGGTTTCTGCTGGGGCATGGGGCTTTTCGGTAGCGGCGTGAACTGGGTTTACGTCAGCATTGCCGACTTCGGCGGTATGCCGTTTGCCATCAATATCTTCCTGGTCGTGCTGCTGGCCGCCTATCTTTCGCTGTATACCGGGTTGTTCGCCGGTTTACTGACGCGGATCTGGCCACGTACCACCTGGTGGCGGCTGGCCATTGCCGCCCCGGCGCTATGGCAACTGACCGAGTTCCTGCGCGGTTGGGTGCTGACCGGTTTCCCCTGGTTGCAATTTGGTTATACCCAGATCGACGGTCCGCTAAAAGGCATTGCGCCATTGCTCGGCGTGGATGCGATCACGCTGATCCTGATGTCCCTCAGCGGCCTGCTGGTGTTTGCCCTCAATCAGCGGCGCATCATCCCGGCGGTCATTGCTATCGCCATGCTGTTGCTGCCGTGGCCGCTGCGCCAGATCCACTGGTTTACGCCGCAGCCGGATAAAGCGGTGAACGTCGCCATGGTGCAGGGCAATATCGAGCAGTCGATGAAGTGGGATCCGAAGGCGTTGCTCAGTACGCTGCAAACCTATCTGGATGAGAGCCGTCCGTTGATGGGCAAAGTGCCTATCATCATCTGGCCGGAGTCCGCCATTCCCGATGTAGAGAGCAATCAGAACGGTTTCCTGACCATGATGGACGATCTGATGCGCGCCAAGAACAGCAGCCTGATCACCGGTATCGTGGACGCTCGCGCTACCCAGCAAGGCACGCAGTTCTTCAACAGCGTGATCGTGCTTGGCGAGGAACAGCCTTACAGCTACCCGGCAGCCAATCGCTATGACAAACATCACCTGGTGCCCTTTGGTGAGTTTGTGCCGTTGGAAACGCTGCTGCGCCCGTTGGCTCCGTTATTCGACCTGCCGATGTCCTCGTTCAGCCGTGGTAACTATGTGCAGCCGCAGCTCAGCGTACGCGGTTATAACCTGACGGCAGCCATCTGCTATGAAATCGTGCTGGGCCAGCAGGTGCGCGATAACTTCCGTCCGGATACCAACTTCCTGCTGACCGTGTCCAACGATGCCTGGTTCGGCCACTCCATCGGCCCATGGCAGCACTTCCAAATGGCGCGTATGCGTTCATTGGAACTGGGCAGGCCGTTGCTGCGTAGTACCAATAACGGCGTGACCGCTGCCGTTGGCCCAACCGGCGAAGTATTGGCATCCATCCCACAATTCACCCGTAAGGTGCTGGAAGTGAAGGTGACACCCACTACCGGTATCACGCCGTATGCCCGCTTTGGCTCTGCGCCAGTGTGGATCATCACCGTGCTGCTGGGTGGCATCGCGCTGCTCATTAGCTGGCGCCGTAGATAAGTTCTCGTTGGGCACGGTGCCTTACCGTGCCCCCTTCATTTCTTGTTGCCCCTTCCCTTCTGATGTTTCTGGCATGCTCCTTGCTTCAATTACCCTGTAGAACGTTGCTGATTTACTTTAACTGACATCTTGTCGCATCTGTGCACAACTCCAGCGCAAGCCTCGCACCTCGGTGGTGCACCAGGAGTTTATTGCATTCATTTGGTGCGCGTGATGTCTCAAAAAATGAAACAACTTAGTTTCATCTTGTTCACAATCGGTTATTTTCTATCGTAAATCGGCATTAGGACTATCTTTATAGCTCAGCCGTATAAACTCGCTCTCCCTGAGTGCGGGCAATCACAACAGCATAGGAGTTGGACCATGCAAATGCGCAAATTGGCGTTATCGTTACTGCTGATCGGAATGGCGAGTAGCGTAGCCCATGCGGAAGAACTGACCGGTACGCTGAAGAAAATCAAAGATAACGGCGTGATTGTTGTTGGCCACCGTGAATCCTCAGTTCCGTTCTCCTACTACGATAATCAGCAGAAAGTTGTGGGTTACTCCCAGGATTATTCCAACCAAATCGTTGATGCCATCAAGAAGAAATTGAACGAGCCCAATCTGCAGGTGAAAATGCTGCCGATCACCTCGCAAAACCGCATTCCACTGTTGCAAAACGGCACCTTCGATTTTGAGTGTGGCTCGACCACCAACAACCTTGAGCGCCAGAAACAGGCTGCCTTCTCTGATACCATCTTCGTCGTCGGTACCCGCCTGCTGGTCAAGAAAGGCTCCGACATCAAAGACTTTAAAGATCTGGCCGGTAAAGCCGTAGTCGTCACTTCAGGCACCACTTCTGAAGTGTTGCTCAACAAGCTGAACGACAAAGATCAGATGAAAATGCGCATTATCAGTGCCAAAGACCACGGCGACTCCTTCCGCACCCTGGAAAGTGGCCGTGCGGTGGCGTTTATGATGGATGATGCCCTGCTGGCGGGCGAGCGCGCCAAGGCCAAACAGCCGGATCAGTGGGAAATCGTTGCCACTCCACAGTCCAAAGAAGCCTACGGCTGTATGATGCGTAAAGACGATCCACAGTTCAAAAAGCTGGTGGATGACACTATCGCTCAAGCTCAGACTTCTGGCCAGGCAGCCAAATGGTTTGAGGTTTGGTTCAAACAGCCAATCCCACCAAAAAACCTCAACATGAACTTCGATCTGTCCGACGACATGAAGCAGTTGTTTAAAGAGCCGAACGACAAAGCACTGAACTAATCTAAAAAGATCAAGCCAGCCAAGCTGGCTGTTGTAGATGACCGTAATAGGACAGACAGGTATGCGGGAGGCCGTTCCCCTCCCGCATTCTTTCCTCAACACGACTCAAGGCACACCAAAAAGCCAGCCTGACTGGCGTGCGCCACGATTGCACGGTCATCAAGTTGTAAGGTTTGTAAGGTGTTTTGCACCTGTTTGCCGGAGTTAGTTATGTCAATAGATTGGAACTGGGGTATCTTTCTGCAGCAGGCCCCGTTTGGGAATACCACCTACCTGGGCTGGATCTGGTCCGGCTTTCAGGTTACGGTCGCCCTCTCCGTCTGTGCGTGGATTATTGCCTTCTTTGTCGGTTCACTGTTCGGTATCTTGCGTACCGTGCCCAACCGTTTTCTCTCCTCACTAGGTACCTGTTACGTCGAACTGTTCCGTAACGTGCCGCTAATCGTGCAATTCTTTACCTGGTATCTGGTGATGCCGGAGCTGCTGCCAGCCGATATCGGCATGTGGTTCAAGAGCGAGCTCGATCCCAACGTGCAATTCTTTGTTTCTTCCATGCTGTGCCTTGGGTTGTTTACCGCTGCGCGCGTTTGCGAGCAGGTGCGTGCCGCAATCCAATCCCTGCCCCGCGGCCAGCAGGCTGCCGGGCTGGCCATGGGCCTGACGCTGCCACAAACCTATCGCTATGTGCTGCTGCCCAACGCCTATCGAGTGATCGTGCCACCGATGACCTCGGAAATGCTCAACCTGGTCAAAAACTCCGCCATTGCCTCAACCATCGGGCTGGTGGATATGGCCGCTCAGGCCGGGAAGCTGCTGGATTACTCCGCACACGCCTATGAATCCTTTACTGCCATCACCCTCGCCTATGTCGCTATCAACGCGGTCATCATGCTGTTTATGCGTATTGTCGAGAAGAAAGTGCAGTTACCTGGCCATATGGGGAGTAAATAATGTACCAATTTGATTGGGGATCGATTGTCCCAAGCTTCCCGTATCTGCTGCAGGGGCTGGTCGTCACGCTGAAAATTACCGTGACGGCTATTGTGTTCGGTATCCTCTGGGGCACCGTTCTGGCGGTGATGCGCCTGTCGTCGATCAAGCCGATCAGCTGGTTTGCGGCGCTGTACGTCAACCTGTTCCGCTCCGTACCGCTGGTGATGGTGCTGCTCTGGTTCTATCTGGTGGTTCCAAGCTTATTACAACAAGTTCTTGGGCTGTCACCGAAAACCGATATTCGCCTTATCTCGGCTATGGTAGCCTTTTCGCTGTTTGAAGCCGCGTACTACTCGGAAATTATCCGGGCAGGCATTGAAAGCGTCTCGCGCGGTCAGTCCTCTGCCTCACTGGCGTTGGGCATGACCCAGTGGCAATCGATGCGGCTGGTGATCTTGCCGCAGGCGTTCCGCGCCATGGTGCCGCTGCTGCTGACCCAAGGGATCGTGTTGTTCCAGGATACCTCGCTGGTGTACGTACTTAGCCTGGCCGACTTCTTCCGCACCGCGTCAACCATTGGTGAGCGTGACGGTACACAGGTGGAAATGATCCTGTTCGCCGGTTTGGTCTATTTTGTTATCAGTCTCGCCGCCTCGGCGCTGGTAAGCTATTTGAAGAAAAGGACTGTTTGATGATATCCCTGAAAAATGTTTCTAAGTGGTACGGTCACTTTCAGGTTCTGACCGACTGCACCACCGAAGTCAAAAAAGGCGAAGTGGTGGTGGTCTGCGGTCCTTCCGGCTCAGGCAAATCGACCCTGATTAAAACCGTCAACGGGCTGGAGCCGATCCAGAAAGGCGATATCGAGGTTAACGGTATTCAGGTCAACAACAAGAGCACCAACTTGGCGCAACTGCGCTCCAAAGTGGGGATGGTGTTCCAACATTTTGAACTGTTCCCTCACCTGTCGATCATTGAAAACCTGACGCTGGCGCAGGTTAAAGTCCTCAAGCGCGACAAGGCCGCCTCACGCGATAAAGCCTTGAAGCTGCTGGAGCGCGTGGGCCTGTCGGCACATGCCGAAAAGTTCCCAGGGCAGCTCTCTGGTGGCCAGCAGCAGCGCGTGGCGATTGCCCGTGCGCTGTGTATGGATCCGATCGCCATGCTGTTTGATGAGCCCACCTCCGCGCTCGATCCAGAAATGATCAACGAAGTGTTGGACGTAATGGTCAAGCTGGCGCAGGAAGGGATGACCATGATGGTGGTGACCCACGAAATGGGCTTTGCCCGTAAGGTAGCCCATCGGGTGATCTTTATGGATGAAGGGAAGATTGTGGAAGACACCAATAAGGATGACTTCTTCAACAACCCGCAGTCAGAACGTGCCAAAGACTTTTTGGCCAAAATCCTGCATTGATTTACCAGATGCGCCCTGCCCCCCAGGGCGCATCAATAGTGCTTGTTTCTTTCGCACTTTCCCCCGATCCTCAAAGCATAATGATAACGCTGAAGGAGAAAGTGATGTCCCGCCCTATTATTATCGATTGTGATCCAGGCCTTGATGACGCTATTGCCCTTGCCATGGCGCTACGTGCCCCTACGTTGGATGTTAAAGCCGTCACCACTTCCGCCGGTAACCAGACACCGCAAAAAACCCTGCATAACGCACTCGGCCTGCTGACGCTGATGCAACGGCAAGATGTTCTGGTCGCTGGCGGTGCCGCCAAGCCCTTGATGCGCGATCTGGTCATTGCCGATTACGTGCACGGTGATACCGGTATGGGAAACACCCATCTGCCAGTACCGGATTTTCAGCCAGTCAAGCAAACTGCGGTCGAGTTAATTGCCGATCTGCTACGTACCAGCCCAGAGCCGATTACGCTGGTGGTCACCGGCCCGATGACCAATATTGCCTTGCTGCTGTCACAGCACGCAGAGTTGAAAAGCAAGATTGAACGCATCGTGTTTATGGGCGGTGGGCTGAATGCTGGCAACACCACGCCGGTGGCCGAATTCAATATCTACGTCGATCCGGAAGCGGCCGAAATTGTGCTGCAATCCGGCGTGCCCCTAACCATGGCCGGGTTGAACGTCACCCATCAGGCATTGGTGTTACCACAGGATATCGAGCGCATCCGTAGCATTAATAATCCGGTAGCGGCAGCGGTAGCCAGCATGCTCGATTTCTACCTGCCGTTGTATCTCAGCCACCCGCGCGGCCTGCCGGGTGCCGCCATGCACGATCCTTGCACCATCGCCTGGCTGCTGGCCCCGGAGCTGTTTGAAAGCCGTGAGCTGTGGGTGGGTGTGGAGACCCAAGGTCACTACACCGTGGGCATGACGGTAGTGGATGAGTTTGGCCAAAACGGTAAACCGGCGAACGTCGAGGTGTTGACCCATATCAACCGCCAGGGCTTTATCGATCTGATGGTCGAGTGTGTTTCACGTTATTAAATGACCCCTCACCCTAACCCTCTCCCACAGGGAGAGGGAACCGATCGAGCAGGCCTGAAAATACGGTGATGCGCCTTAGATAAGAGGACTCGCTGATTTTTCTGCATAATACCTTTACTCCCTACTTCCCGAAGCAGCACGAACCAACCACGCGCTCCGAACAGCCCCCTCGCCCTTTGGGAGAGGGCTGGGGTGAGGGGACAGAACGTGCCACATCCTCAACTACGTTATCTACATCAGTCCTGTAACAAACTAACACCTGCAACTGAGCACAACTCCGAACCCGCTTTTTACCGCTACGCCGAGGCCTCTGGCAGGTGAGGATTATGCAGGTTAGCCAACCGCTGAGCGCAAGGAGGCGCGATTGCGAGCCCCCATGAACGGGTTTACGGCGTGTCGGCGTTCTGCATAATCCCCAGCTGAAGTACCGTCACAATCAGCTACTCACCGTAGACATCATACCGACGTCAAGGTGCTAGCCCATATCAACCGATTGGGCTTTATCTCGACATAGAGCAATAACTCCGGACTGGTTTACTTTCGTCCGATAAAACAAGACAATGCAGCCACAATGATACAGGGAGAGACGAATGAAAGGATATTTTCGCAAGTTACTGATCGGTTTGCTAGCCGTCGTTATTGTGGCCGCGGCACTGTTTTTTTGGGTCCGGTATGAACTTAAGCAGGATGCCACACTAGCTTTTAACCAAAACAGCATCGTCAAAGAACATCTAGGTGAAGTGACCATAGAAGAACTCGGTCTGAGTCAGTTTGCACCGATGAGTAACTGCCAGGATGATTGCGACCACTATCTGGTAAAGTTGAAAGGTGAAAAAGCTAGCGCTGCCGCCGTTATGGACTTTGCAAAAGGGGATACTGAACTCTCCTATGCGATATTGTGCCTGGCTGACGGCACCAATATCGCCCTGACGGAAGATGCGCAGATTCTGGTGCAAAATAACAGAGGGGACTCCCCCTGCCAGTGATGCTTTCTCAATAAGCTGTAAATTCCCCTCACGCAACATGAGGGGAAATCGCCTTAAGGCTCAAACGGCCGGCGTTGGAACTGATCGTGGCCGCACTTCGGGCACAGAGGCAGTACTTCCGGCGTATAGAAAGCCAGATGGTGATGGCATTTCTCACACACCAGATTGCCCAGCCCGACCACCTCGCCGCTGTGGTAGACGCCGTGATGGCTGACATCCTTAAACACCTCACGCCACTCCAACTGGGTTTTATCGGTGATATCCGCCAGTTCCTGCCACAGGCTTTCTTTAATCACGCGCATAAACACGCTGTCGGTGAATTCCTCCCGGCTCTCTTGATAGCTGCGGGCGAACTCTTCCAAATCGCGGCGCACCGCCCGGGTCAACTGCTCCACTTCCGTACGGCTGAGTTCCTCCACCTCGTTCAAACGTTTCTCGGCGCTGGCGACCAATTGGTCAATGTCACGCTCACCATTCTTTAAACGTTCCGTCAGTGATGTCACCAACTCGCGGTAATACTGAGCAACCTTGTTCATAGCTTCTCCTCGATGAACTACTGCGACAGGACTTCTCCCCTAAAACTACTCGTTATTATTTTAGTCGTAAATCACTGATGTGGCTTGGCTAGGTGAGGTTTTGGCAGATTGTGAGTCACATCATGGCACAGATATTTTTTTAATACGTCGAGTCAGACCGCTTGGTGTTGTTGCTGGCAGGTCTTATCAGCTATGCTATGCAGATCTAAAGATACTCACAGAATGCTACGGATGTAGCTGTTACACACCTACAGGACCATCGGCCGCCATGCAAGAGCAATACCGCCCCGAAGAGATAGAATCGAACGTACAGCTTCACTGGCAAGAGAAGCAAACTTTCAAGGTTACCGAAGACGCCAGCAAGGAAAAGTATTACTGCCTATCCATGCTGCCATACCCTTCTGGTCGTCTGCACATGGGTCATGTTCGGAACTACACCATTGGCGACGTGATCTCCCGCTACCAGCGTATGCTGGGCAAAAACGTGCTACAGCCAATTGGCTGGGATGCGTTTGGCCTGCCAGCCGAAGGCGCGGCGGTAAAAAACAAAACCGCACCGGCCCCTTGGACCTACGACAACATCGAATATATGAAGAACCAGCTGAAACTGCTGGGCTTCGGCTATGACTGGGATCGCGAGATCGCCACCTGCGATCCTGACTACTACCGTTGGGAGCAGTGGTTCTTCACCAAGCTGTACGAAAAAGGCATGGTCTACAAGAAGACTTCGGCGGTGAACTGGTGCCCACACGATCTGACCGTACTGGCCAACGAACAGGTTATCGACGGCTGCTGCTGGCGCTGTGATACCAAGGTTGAGCGTAAAGAGATCCCACAGTGGTTTATTAAAATCACCGATTACGCCGATCAACTGCTCAACGATCTGGACACGCTGGAAAGCTGGCCAGAGCAGGTGAAAACCATGCAGCGCAACTGGATTGGCCGTTCCGAAGGGGTAGAAATCACCTTCGACGTTGCCGACAGCGCTGAGAAAGTCACCGTTTACACCACCCGCCCAGACACCTTTATGGGGGCTACCTATGTCGCCGTTGCCGCAGGTCACCCGCTGGCACAGCAGGGCGCGGTCAACAACCCGGCGCTGACAGACTTCATCGACGAATGCCGCAACACCAAGGTTGCCGAAGCCGAAATGGCCACCATGGAGAAGAAAGGCATGGCCACCGGCCTGTTTGCCATCCATCCGTTGAGCGGTGAGAAGCTGCCAATCTGGGTCGCCAACTTCGTCCTGATGGAATACGGCACTGGCGCGGTAATGGCCGTCCCTGGCCACGATCAGCGTGACTGGGAATTCGCCACCAAATACGATCTGCAGATCAAACCGGTCATTTTGAACCTGGATGGCAGCAAGCCAGACGTCAGCGCCGAAGCGATGACCGAAAAAGGCACCCTGTTCAACTCCGGTGAATTCGACGGCCTGGATCACCTGGCAGGCTTTAACGCCATCGCCGACAAGCTGGTGGCCAAAGGCGTCGGCCAGCGCAAGGTGAACTACCGTCTGCGCGATTGGGGCGTGTCCCGTCAGCGCTACTGGGGGGCTCCAATCCCAATGGTCACTCTGGAAGACGGCACCGTAATGCCAACGCCAGAAGACCAGTTGCCGGTCATCTTGCCGGAAGATGTCGTGATGGACGGCATCACCAGCCCGATCAAAGCCGATCCCGAGTGGGCAAAAACCACCGTTAACGGCCAGCCGGCGCTGCGTGAAACCGACACCTTCGACACCTTTATGGAATCTTCCTGGTACTACGCGCGCTACACCTGCCCGCAGTACGATAAAGGCATGCTGGATCCGGCTGCGGCCAACTACTGGCTGCCGGTCGATCAATATGTTGGCGGGATCGAACACGCCATCATGCACCTGATGTATTTCCGCTTCTTCCACAAGCTGATGCGTGATGCTGGCCTGGTCGATTCAGACGAGCCTGCCAAACGCCTGCTGTGCCAAGGCATGGTGTTGGCCGATGCCTTCTACTACACCGGCACCAGCGGCGAACGCGTCTGGGTATCTCCGGTTGATGCCACCGTCGAACGCGACGAGAAAGGCCGCATTGTCAAAGCAACCGATCCTGAAGGCCGCGAACTGGTCTATGCTGGCATGAGCAAAATGTCGAAGTCGAAGAACAACGGCATCGACCCGCAGGTGATGGTAGAAAAATACGGCGCGGATACCGTGCGTCTGTTCATGATGTTTGCTTCCCCAGCCGAAATGACGCTGGAATGGCAAGAATCTGGCGTTGAAGGGGCAAACCGCTTCCTCAAGCGCGTCTGGAAACTGGCTTACGACCACGTTGAGCAAGGGGCGGTTCAGCCACTGAACGTCAGCGAGCTCAATGAAGATCAGAAAGCCCTGCGCCGCGACGTGCATAAAACCATCGCCAAAGTCACCGACGATATCGGCCGCCGCCAGACCTTCAACACCGCCATCGCCGCCGTGATGGAGCTGATGAACAAACTGGGCCGTGCGCCGCAGGAAAGTGAACAGGATCGCGCGCTGCTGCAAGAAGCCTTGCTGGCCGTGGTACGTATGCTGTATCCGTTCACACCGCACGTCTGCTTCACCCTGTGGCAGGCGTTGAACGCCGAAGGCGACGTAGACACGGCACCATGGCCGGTAGCAGACGAAGCCGCCATGGTGGAAGATTCCAAACTGGTGGTGGTACAGGTTAACGGCAAAGTGCGGGCAAAAGTCACCGTGCCAGCCGATGCTACCGAAGAACAAGTGCGTGAGCGCGCCGCCCAGGAACATCTGGTGGCCAAATATCTGGAAGGGGTCACGGTACGTAAAGTGATCTATGTTCCAGGCAAATTGCTTAACCTGGTTGTGGGTTAACTCAAGGAGGCTTTGTGCGACATCGTATTCTGACGTTGTTGCTGGGGTTGGCGGTGCTTGTCACCGCCGGCTGCGGTTTTCATCTGCGCGGCACCGCGCAGGTGCCCACAGAATTACATACGCTGATCCTGGATAGCTATGATCCCTTTGGCCCACTAACCCGTGCCGTGCGCGAGCAATTGCGTCTAAGCGGGGCAACCGTGGTCAAATACGATCCAGCCCACAAGGAAGTCCCGTCACTGCGCATCGTCAATTCGACGCAGAGTCAGGATACGGTTTCGATCTTCCAGGACGGTAAAACGGCCGAATTTCAATTGGTGATGACGGTTCAGGCCCAGGTATTGATCCCAGGGCATGATATCTACCCGATCAACGTCAAAGTCTTCCGCTCTTTCTTTGATAACCCACTGACTGCGTTGGCCAAAGACGCCGAGCAGGACATCATTATGCAGGAAATGCGTGAGCAGGCTGCCCAGCAAATTCTGCGTAAGATGCTGGCGGTGCACGCGGCAGTGCAAGAAACGCAAGAAAAAGCCGCTATCGCTGCTGAAAAAGCGGCCAGTACCCCAGCACAATGATCCGTCTTTATCCTGAACAACTTGCCGCGCAGCTCCGAGAGGGGCTGCGCGCTTGTTATTTATTGAGCGGTAATGAACCCTTGTTGCTGCAGGAAAGCCAGGATCTGATCCGCCAGGCTGCCCAACAGCAACAGTTCACCGAGCACTACAGCATTTCCCTGGATGTTCATAGCGACTGGGATGCCATCTTCAGTATCTGCCAAGCCATGAGCCTGTTTGCCAGCCGGCAAACCCTGTTGCTGATTTTCCCCGAGAACGGCCCAACGGCCCCGATCGGCGAGCAACTGGTCAAGCTGTCCGCTTTGCTGCATGACGATATCCTGTTGGTACTGCGCGGCCCACGCCTGACCAAAGCCCAGGAGAACAGCGCCTGGTTCAAGGCTCTCAGCGCCAATGGCGTCATGGTCAGTTGCCAAACGCCGGAACAGGCACAGCTGCCGCGTTGGGTTGCCCAGCGAGCCAAATCCATGCAGCTGGATCTCGATGACGCAGCCAATCAACTGCTGTGTTACTGCTATGAAGGCAACCTGCTAGCACTTTCGCAGGCGTTGGAACGACTTTCGCTGCTGCACCCCGATGGCAAACTGACGTTGCCCCGCGTAGAGCAGGCAGTAAACGATGCAGCCCACTTCAGCCCGTTCCATTGGCTGGATGCCGTGCTGGCAGGCAAGAGCAAACGTGCCTGGCATATCCTGCGGCAGCTCCAGCAAGAGGATGTCGAGCCGGTGATCTTGCTGCGTACCCTGCAACGGGAACTGCTGATGCTGCTGAACCTGCAACGCCGCATGGCACACACCCCGCTGCGTACGCTATTCGATCAGCTCAAGGTCTGGCAGAACCGCCGCAGCCTGATCACTCAGGCTCTACAACGCCTTTCGGGTGAACAATTGCGGCAGGCAGTGCACCTGTTGGCGCAAATTGAGCTCACCCTCAAGAAAGACTACGGCCAGTCGGTTTGGCCGGAGCTGGAAACCCTGTCGATGCTGCTCTGCGGCAAACCTCTGGCCACGAGTGTCACCGATGCCTACTAGCCCGCAACAGCCACATACCCTGCACGCCTTTTTCGGTGGCACCTTTGACCCAATCCACTACGGCCATCTGCGCCCGGTGGCGGCCTTGGCTGAAGAAGTCGGCCTTGATAAGGTCACGTTGTTGCCCAACCATGTGCCTCCTCATCGGCCACAGCCGGAGGCCAACGCGCAGCAGCGGCTAACCATGGTTGAGCTGGCCATCGCAGGTACCCCGTTATTTGCCGTGGACGATCGTGAATTGCACCGCACCACCGCGTCCTACACCATCGAGACTTTCGAAACGATTCGTAAAGAACGTGGCGCCGCAGCGCCTCTGGCGTTTATTATTGGCCAGGACTCGCTGCTGAGCCTGCACAAATGGCATCGCTGGCAAGACCTGTTGCACTTCTGCCACCTGTTGGTGCTGGCGCGCCCGGGTTATAACCAGCAGATGGATACGCCAGAACTGCAACGCTGGCTGGAACAGCACCAAATCACCGATGCCGCCCTGCTCAGCCGCCAGCCGCACGGGTTTATCTACCTGGCAGATACCCCTTTACTGGAGATATCCGCCACCGAGATACGCCAGCGCCGTCACCAAGGCATCAGTTGTGACGATTTACTGCCGCGCCCGGTGCAGCGTTATATCGAGTTACAGGGTTTATATCGATAGGCCGCATGCTATACTGCGCCGCTATTTTTCAGGTATCCGCTGAAAACCCCAAGGATCTTGGCTAGCTGGGCAAAACCAGCAGGCTTTCAGCGGCATCCTGCCGAAACCATCACGATTCAGGCCAGTGACTTTGGGCAGTTGCCCTCAGCTTCCTGATGAACAGAACAACCCGAGGGGGAACCTTTGCAAGGTAAAGCGCTCCAAGATTTCGTTATCGATAAAATTGATGACATGAAAGGCCAGGATATTGTCGCTCTAGATGTTCAGGGTAAATCCAGCATCACCGACTGCATGATCATCTGTACCGGCACTTCAAGCCGCCATGTGATGTCGATTGCCGAACACGTCGTGCAAGAAGCCCGCGATGCCGGTATGGAACTGTATGGCATGAAAGGCCAGGCCGTTTCCGATTGGGTAGTGGTCGATCTGGGCGAAGTGATTGTGCACGTGATGCAGGAAGAAAGTCGCCAATTGTACGAACTGGAAAAGCTCTGGGGTTAAGCGGTGAAACTGCAATTGGTTGCAGTCGGCACCAAAATGCCCGACTGGGTGCAGACCGGCTTTATGGATTACCTGCATCGCTTTCCGAAAGATATGCCGTTTGAACTGACCGAGATCCCGGCGGGCAAACGCGGCAAGAATGCGGATATCAAACGCATTCTGGAAAAAGAAGGCGAGCAGATGCTGGCAGCGGTGGGCAAAGGTAACCGCATCGTTACGTTGGATATCCCTGGCACCCCGTGGGAAACGCCCCAGTTGGCACAACAGCTCGAGCGCTGGAAACAGGATGGCCGCAACGTCAGCCTGTTGATTGGCGGCCCTGAGGGGCTGGCTCCGGCCTGTAAAGCCGCAGCTGAGCAAAGCTGGTCGCTTTCCCCGTTAACGTTACCGCATCCTTTAGTGCGTGTTTTGGTGGCAGAGAGCCTCTACCGCGCCTGGAGTATTACTACAAATCATCCTTACCACCGGGAGTAACCGGTGGTGACAGTAACAGAGTGAAAAAAAGCAGCGGGATGAAAATAGAACGTAACCCTTTTCGCGACTATACGGCCGAGTCCGCCCTGTTTGTACGCCGCGCCGTGGTGGCGTTTTTTATCATTCTGGTGCTGACAGGCATCCTGATTGCCAATCTGTATAATCTGCAAATCGTGCGTTTTGAAGATTACCGCACCCGCTCCAATGAAAACCGCATCAAGCTGCTGCCTATCGCCCCCAGCCGCGGCATAATTTACGATCGTAACGGAACCCCGCTGGCGCTTAACCGCACCATTTACCAGTTGGAACTGATGCCGGAGAAGGTGGACGATCTAAAAGCCACGCTGGAGGCCTTACGCCCGGTAGTCGATCTCACCGACGACGATATCGCCAACTTTGAAAAAGAACGCAAGCGCTCGCGCCGTTTCGTCTCGATCCCGGTGAAAACCCCACTGACCGAAGTGCAGGTGGCCCGTTTTGCCGTCAATCAATTCCGCTTCCCCGGCGCGGAAGTCAAAGGCTATCAACGCCGCTATTATCCTTATGGGTCTGCCCTCACCCACGTGATCGGTTACGTGTCGAAAATTAATGACCGCGACCTCGAGCGCCTGGACAAAGACGGCCAGCTACGCAACTATGCCGCCACCCATGATATCGGCAAGCTGGGTATCGAACGCTATTATGAAGATGTCCTGCATGGCAAAACCGGCTATGAGGAGGTTGAAGTCAACAACCGTGGCCGGGTGATCCGCCAATTGCATGAGCAACCCCCTTCCGCCGGTAAAGACGTTTATCTGACGCTGGATCTCAACCTGCAACGCTATATCGAGCAGTTGCTGGTGGGTAGCCGTGCCGCCGTCGTGGTCAGCGATCCGCGCACCGGGGGAATTTTGGCGATGGTTTCCAACCCTAGCTACGATCCCAACCTGTTTGTTGATGGTATCTCCAATAAGGATTATCAGGGGCTGCTCAACGATCCGAACCGCCCGCTGATCAACCGTGCCACCCAAGGGGTGTACCCTCCGGCCTCCACGGTTAAACCCTATATTGCCGTTTCCGCCCTAAGTGCCGGGGTGATCACCAAAAATACCGTCGTGTTCGATCCGGGCTGGTGGCAATTGCCAGGGTCAGAGAAACGCTTCCGCGACTGGAAAAAATGGGGCCATGGCCGCCTCAACGTCACCAAAGCGCTGGAGGAATCTGCGGATACCTATTTCTATCAGGTAGCGTACGACATGGGGATCGATCGCCTATCCACCTGGCTGACCAAATTCGGCTACGGCGAATATACCGGTATCGATCTTTCCGAAGAGCGTTCCGGCCTGATGCCAACCCGCGACTGGAAATTCAAACGTTACAAGAAACCGTGGTATCAGGGCGACACCATTCCGGTGGGCATCGGCCAGGGCTACTGGACCGCTACGCCAATCCAGATGGCCAAGGCGCTGAACACCCTGATTAACGACGGCAACGTCAAAGATCCGCATCTGCTGCAAAGTACCAAGATCAACGGCGTATTGGTGCCGTTCAAGCAAAAAGAGAGCAAGCAGATCGGCGATATCCATTCAGGCTTCTGGGAAATAGCCAAAGACGGCATGTACGGCGTTGCCAACCGGCCTAACGGCACGGCGCGCAAGTTCTTTGACAAGACACCGTATAAAGCCGCGGCAAAATCGGGTACCGCGCAGGTATTCGGCTATGAAACCTATAACGCCCACAAACTCGCTGAACACCTGCGGGACCATAAATTGATGACCGCCTTTGCGCCCTACGATAACCCAACTGTTTCGGTGGCCATCATTTTGGAGAACGGCGGTTCAGGCCCGGCGGTAGGTACCATTACCCGCCAGATCCTCGACCACATCCTGTTGGGCGACAACAATACGCAATTACCGGATGCAGTACCGCTGCCGCCAGGTATAGAAGGTGATTAAGGTAGAACATGACTGAAAGCCAACAAAAGGGCTCTATCTGGACCAAAATCCATATCGACCCGACATTCCTGCTGTTTATTCTGGCCCTGCTGATCTACAGCGCCGTGGTGATGTGGAGTGCCAGCGGCCAGGATATGGGCATGATGGAGCGCAAAATCGGCCAGATCCTGATGGGGCTGATCGTGATGGGCGTGATGGCGCAAATCCCACCGCGGGTTTATGAAAGCTGGGCACCCTACCTGTATATTTTCTGCGTGATATTGCTGATCCTGGTGGATGCCTTTGGCCAAATCAGTAAAGGGGCGCAGCGCTGGCTGGATCTGGGCTTTGTGCGTTTCCAGCCTTCGGAAATCGCCAAGATCGCCGTGCCACTGATGGTGGCACGCTTTATGAACCGTGACGTGTGCCCGCCTTCGCTGAAGAATACCGGCATCGCGCTAGTGCTGATCTTCCTGCCCACTTTGCTGGTTGCCGCACAGCCCGATCTGGGCACCTCGATCCTGATCGCCGCCTCTGGCCTGTTTGTGCTGTTCCTGTCGGGAATGAGCTGGAAGCTGATCGCTGTGGCTGCCGTAGCGCTGGCCGCCTTTATCCCGGTGTTGTGGTTCTTCCTGATGCACGGCTATCAGCGTGACCGCGTGATGATGCTGCTCGATCCGGAAAGCGATCCGTTAGGGGCCGGTTACCATATTATTCAGTCGAAAATCGCCATCGGCTCTGGTGGCCTATCGGGTAAAGGCTGGCTGCACGGCACTCAGTCTCAGCTGGAATTCCTGCCGGAACGCCATACCGACTTTATCTTCGCGGTGTTGGCGGAAGAACTTGGCCTGATCGGCGTACTGGTGCTGCTGGTGCTGTATCTGCTGGTGATTATCCGCGGGTTGATGATTGCCGCCCGGGCACAGACCACCTTTGGCCGCGTCATGGTCGGTGGGCTGATGCTGATCCTGTTTGTCTATGTGTTTGTTAACATTGGTATGGTCAGTGGCATTTTACCGGTAGTTGGCGTACCTTTGCCTTTGGTCAGTTACGGGGGGTCGGCGCTGATCGTACTCATGGCTGGGTTCGGCATCGTGATGTCGATCCACACGCATCGGAAAATGTTGTCTAAAAATCTATAAGAGGTGTGCAATGCGTAAGGAATGGCTTTGGGTCGGCGCGGTTGCTGCTGCGGTATTACTTTCCGCCTGTACCACGACGGAAGAAACACAGGCTCCGGTGCAACAAGCCTACAACGGGCCGGTGACCGAAATCGGCGGCGTGGAGCCTCACTATGAACCCTATAACCCTGGTACCCTGCAGGATTATAAGGTTAATGGCGACACTTATCGTATCGTGCAAGATCCGCAGAACTTCTCGCAAACCGGCCTGGCGGCCTGGTACGGTGAAGAGGCCAACGGCAACACTACCGCCATTGGTGAGCGGTTCGATCCCAATGCGCTGACCGCTGCACATCCCACCTTGCCTATTCCTAGCTATGTACGCGTCACTAACCTGGCCAATGGTCGTCAACTGGTGGTACGCGTGAACGATCGCGGCCCTTATACTTCTGGCCGGATTATCGATCTGTCCAAAGCTGCCGCCGATCGCCTCAACCTGTCCAGCAACACCAAGGTGAAGGTCGACTTTATCAAGGTTGCTCCAGACGGCACGTTGAGCGGTCCTGGTACCGTGGGTACCGTCGTCGCCAAACAGAGTTACGCCCTGCCTCCACGCCCGGATCTCAGTTCCGGCAGCGGTATGGATGCACCGATGCAGCAATCAGCACCGATTGCCGCCCCTGCCGCTCAAACGATTGACAACGGCAGCATGAACTACAACGACAACAGCACTACCCCTGCCGCCTCCACTGGTCGTAGCGGTGGTTTCCTTGGTGCGCCGCAGCCGTTAGCCCCTGGCGTATTGGAAGGGACAGAACCCCAACCGGTCATCAGCGCGCCAACTGCAACCCCGGTTGTGGCCACCGCAGCCGCAGCCAGTACCAGCGGTAGCTATGTCGTACAAGTAGGTGCCCTGAGTAATGCCGAGCGTGCGCAAAGCTGGCAACAACAGCTGAGCCAGCAGTTTGGCGTTCCTGGTAAGGTCGCCGCCAACGGCGCCGTCTACCGCGTGCAGCTTGGCCCGTTCAGCAATCGTCAACAGGCCGCACAGCTGCAACAGCGTCTGGCCAGTGAGGCACAACAACAGTCCTTTATCACTGCCGCACCCTAGTCGTGAAACTCGGCTGGCCGATGCCGCCGACAGCAGGTCGTTGACTTATCTGAAACATTTTCTTTCAGGTAAATCTGTGTAAACCCCCTACTGTCGGCCGAATGGCTAATGCCTGCCGGGGCCCCGTCTGCTATAGTGTGACTCGTTTTTTAACTTAACTTTTACGGATGTTGTAGTCCCGATCATGAAACAGGTAACCTCTTTTCGCTTAATCAAAAGCCTCACGCTTGGCACTGCCATCGCGCTCAGCGCAGCGTCAGTTGCCCACGCAGACGACGTTAATATTAAAACCATGATCCCAGGTGTGCCGCAGATTGATGCCGAGGCCTACATCCTGATTGATTACAACTCCGGTAAAGTGTTGGCGGAATCGAACGCCGACGCACGCCGCGACCCTGCCAGTCTGACCAAAATGATGACCAGCTACGTCATCGGCCAGGCGCTGAAATCCGGCAAGATTGGCCAGGACGATCTGGTCACCGTGGGTCAGGATGCCTGGGCTACCGGCAACCCGGTGTTCAAAGGTTCCTCACTGATGTTCCTCAAACCGGGGGACCGCGTACCGGTTTCCAAGCTGACTCGTGGTATCAACCTGCAATCCGGTAACGATGCCTGTGTCGCCATGGCGGACTACGTCGCGGGTAGCCAGGATGCGTTCGTGAACCTGATGAATACCTACGTCAAACAGCTCGGCCTGCAAAACACCCACTTCCAAACCGTGCACGGCCTGGATGCGGAAGGTCAGTTCAGCTCGGCGCGTGATATGGCGTTGATCGGCCAGGCGCTGATCCGCGATGTGCCAGACGAATACGCTATCTATAAAGAAAAAGAGTTCACCTTCAACAATATCCGTCAGATGAACCGTAACGGTCTGCTGTGGGATACCAGCCTGAACGTCGATGGGATTAAAACCGGCCACACCAATTCGGCGGGTTATAACCTGGTAGCTTCAGCGACGGAAGGCCAGATGCGTCTGATCTCCGCCGTGCTGGGTGGCCGTACCTATAAAGGCCGCGAAACCGAGAGCAAAAAACTGCTGACCTGGGGCTTCCGCTTCTTTGAAACCGTCGCACCACTGAAAGCAGGCAAAGAGTTCGCTTCTGAACCCGTTTGGTTCGGCGATGCCGATCGCGTTGAGCTGGGCGTAGACAAAGATGCCTACCTGACCATCCCACGCGGCCGGATGAAAGATTTGAAAGCCAGCTATGTGCTGAACACCCCGGAAATTCATGCTCCGCTGGCCAAAAACCAGGTCGTTGGCACCATCAATTTCCAGCTGGATGGCAAAACCATCGATCAGCGCCCGCTGGTGGTGCTGAACGAAGTGAAAGAAGGTGGCTTCTTTGGCCGCATCGTGGATTATATCCGCCTGATGTTCCATCACTGGTTCGGTTAACCCTTGAATCGGCTGAGTTCGGCCCCATATAACAATTAACACTAACTCCCGCCCCGGCGGGAGTTATAATTTAGAGATCCGCCACAGCTGGAGCGCACCTACATGCAAAAGACTAAACTGAACGAACTGCTCGAATTCCCTTGTACCTTTACCTACAAGGTAATGGGTCTGGCACACCCCGAGCTGGTAGACCAGGTGGTTGAAGTGGTGCAACGCCATGCTCCAGGGGATTACAATCCTCAGGTCAAACCGAGCAGCAAAGGCAATTACCACTCCGTTTCCATCACCATCACCGCCACCCATATCGATCAGGTGGAAACGTTATATGAAGAGTTGGGCAATATTGAAATTGTCCGTATGGTGCTGTAATTACAGCATAACTCCCTGCCAGCCAACCTGGTTCAGCGCCACCGCTGTCCGGGTTGCTCTGGTTCGCCAGGGATAAATGCTGGTCGCGGGCCAGAGCGCCCGGTATAATGTTTTTACCACTTCTGTAACCTGACGATGCCCCGCTTGCAACACAATAAGATCATTCTCCGTCAGCTAGGGTTGCAGCCCTATGAGCCTGTATCCCAAGCCATGCACAGCTTCACCAATCACCGCGACGAATCCACGCTCGATGAATTGTGGCTGGTGCAGCATCAAGCCGTGTTCACCCAAGGGCAGGCCGGTAAGGCAGAACATCTGCTTATGCCAGGCGATATCCCGGTGATCCAGAGCGATCGCGGCGGCCAGGTCACCTATCATGGCCCCGGCCAGCAGGTGATGTACGTGATGGTGGATCTGAAGCGCAACAAGGTGGGTGTTCGCCAACTCGTCACGGCCTTGGAAGAGACCGTTATCAATACCCTCGCCCATTTCAAGATCGAATCACGCGCGCGCCCGGATGCGCCCGGCGTGTACGTGGGTGAACAAAAGATTTGTTCATTAGGCTTGCGGATCCGCAAAGGTAGCTCATTTCATGGCCTGGCCCTGAATGTCGCTATGGATCTCACCCCTTTCCAACGCATCAACCCCTGCGGTTATGCCGGAATGCAGATGACACAAGTCAGCGCGCTGGCACCAGGTGTCGGGATCGCCGATGTGCATCCCATTCTGGTACAGGAATTTGTACATTTACTCGGCTACCAGACGGTCGAGCTTCGTAACTGGAACCTGCACGATTATGAGTAAACCGATTCAGATGGAACGCGGCGTCAAATACCGCGATGCAGACAAAATGGCGTTGATCCCGGTAAAAACGGTCATCACCGAGCGCCAGGAATTGTTACGCAAACCCGAGTGGATGAAGATCAAGCTCCCTGCCGACTCTATGCGCATTCAAGGCATCAAGGCCGCGATGCGCAAAAATGGCCTGCATTCGGTCTGCGAAGAGGCGTCATGCCCCAACCTGTCTGAGTGCTTTAACCACGGTACCGCCACCTTCATGATCCTGGGGGCCATCTGTACCCGTCGTTGCCCATTCTGCGACGTGGCCCATGGCCGCCCGGTGGCTCCCGATGCCAACGAGCCGGAAAAGCTGGGGCAAACCATTGCCGACATGGCACTGCGCTATGTGGTGATCACCTCGGTTGACCGTGACGATTTACGTGACGGTGGCGCGCAGCACTTTGCCGACTGCATTACCGCCATCAGAGCCAAAAGCCCGAACATCAAGATCGAAACCCTGGTGCCAGACTTCCGTGGCCGTATGGATCGTGCGCTGGAAATCCTTACCGCCACGCCACCAGACGTGTTTAACCACAACCTGGAAAACGTGCCGCGTGTTTATCGCCAGGTACGTCCCGGGGCTAATTACGAGTGGTCATTGAAGTTGCTGGAGCGCTTTAAGGAAGCTCACCCCTCGATCCCGACCAAATCCGGCCTGATGGTGGGTTTGGGTGAAACCAACGCGGAAATCGTGGAAGTGATGCGCGATCTGCGCCGTCATGGCGTAACCATGCTGACGCTGGGGCAGTATCTGCAACCAAGCCGTCACCATCTGCCAGTGCAGCGCTATGTCAGCCCGGCGGAGTTTGACGAAATGAAAGAAGAAGCGATGGCAATGGGCTTTACCCATGCTGCCTGCGGCCCGTTTGTGCGCTCGTCCTATCATGCGGACTTGCAGGCCAAAGGGCTGGAAGTGAAGTAACCGCGGTAATCTTTTGTTACGCTTCACCTGCGATTAACGTCAAAAAACGGATGTCCTTGCGGCATCCGTTTTTTATGGCTCAACAGCAGAAACGTTTAAACGTCTTTCTTTTCGACGCTCTGCTGCGCGGTAGGCGTTTCAGCCGTATTCTGTGCAGGAGGGGTGTCATCGCCCACCGCTTTTTTAAAGCCTTTCAGCGCAGCACCCAGATCCGCGCCCAGAGTACGCAGTTTGCTGGTGCCGAACAGCAAGACGATCAACACCGCAATGACCAGCAGCTTGGTAATACTGATACCTTCCATATTTACCTTCTTTATTCATTTATGGCTGCAGGACGCAGCGCTGGAACAAACTTTGTCTATGGGTATTTAGCGACTTTATTTCGGCTATAACAACAACCAGTTGTAACAAGGTGAGATCTACCCAAGATGTTCTATGCTTAGATTATAGGGCATATTCTTAGCTATTCGCTTTTTTCCGGCTCCAGGCCGGCTGCATAATTCATCACAGGGATACATGGGATGCCAACAGCTCTATCGGCTATTAACACCCGGCGTGCGGGCCTCAACTTCGCCAGGCGCCTCTACCTGCCACGTATTGTCGGCCTGGGGATTGGTTTCTTGTGCGTACTGACGGCGCTCTATCCAGTTCATCAGCCGGTTGGCGTGTGGATCTTGCTGGCAGTGAATGGTTTTATCTGGCCACATGTCGCTTATCAATGGTCTATCCGCAGCGAAGCCCCCTACGCCACCGAGATCCGCAACCTGCTCATCGATGCACTGCTAGGTGGGATGTGGGTTGCCATCATGGGTTTCAATGCGCTCCCCGCCGTGGTGATCCTGTCGATGATGGGGATGAATAATATCGCTTCCGGTGGGCCGTCTCTGTATTTCAAAGGCCTGATAGCGCAAATTATCGGGGCGCTGGTGACCAGTGCGATACTGGGCTTCCCCTTTACGCCACAATCCACACCGCTGCAGGTTTATCTGTGTCTGCCGATGATCTTCATCTACCCAGTCTTCCTGGGTTATGTGACCTACCAAACCGCCAAGCGGCTGGCAGAAAAGCAACAGGAGTTATTGCGCATCAGCACGCGTGATGGCTTGACCGGCGTGTTTAACCGCCGCCATTGGGAACACCTGCTGCACAATGAGTTTGATAGCTGCCGGCGCTATAACCATCCGGCTACGCTGATCCTGATGGATATTGACCATTTCAAAGCCATCAACGACACCTTCGGCCATGGGCTGGGGGATGAGGCGCTGATCGTTCTGGCGGAAGAATTGGTGTTAGGGCTTCGGGCGATGGATATCGTGGGGCGCTACGGCGGTGATGAGTTTGGCGCGGTGTTGCCAAATACCAGTGCCGAACAGGCCAGCCTGGCGCTCCACCGCATTCAGGAGCGCCTGAACGAGGTCGTCTTCCGTGAAGCCCCTGGGTTAAAGCTGAATATCAGCGCCGGGGTCGCCGATTACCAGCCCGAAATGCCCGGCTACCAGGAATGGTTGAAGGCCGCCGATACCGCACTGTATCGGGCAAAAAATAATGGCCGCAACCGGCAGGAACTCGCCGTACATCAATGCTAGCCCACTAGTTTATTAAGTTGATAGCTTAATGACTTGATAAATTGGTTGGAGAAATGGCGTCGAGAAATAGCGTAACAGGTGTGCGGTGTTAACTGCGGTTATTGAAGTGAGTAATTCCTGTCTGGCTGAAGCTACTACAAAACCACAGCGACAAGGTGTAAAATCTGCCCCGCGCGATTGTTTCGCGCCAACAAACGGAAATGACATTCCTCCATAACCGCCTTTCACAGGCTGATGATGTCTACGTAACCTCTCAGAGAGGTGCGTAGGCGCTTGCCTGAACCTTTCTGAGCATCTTCCATCTTTAGATAGGGTTTATCACCATGTGGAGTTCTTTACTGGCTGTATTTATTGGCGGTGGTTTGGGTAGCGTCTTGCGCTGGGCAGTGAGCCTTAAGCTCAACCCTGTACATCCTCATATTCCCTTGGGCACTTTGACCGTAAACCTGGTGGGGGGGTTTATCATCGGGCTGGCCTTGGCGTTGTTTATCCGTATGACACACATTGACCCAGTTTGGAAGCTGCTGATCACAACCGGCTTTTGCGGCGGGTTGACTACCTTCTCTACCTTCTCGCTTGAAGTGGTTTATCTGTTGCAGGACGGGCGCGTTGTCTGGGCCATCACCAATATGCTGCTCAACCTGGCGGGTTCGCTGGCGATGACGCTGTTGGCCTTTATGCTGGTCAGAGCGTTCTACGGCCAATGAAAACTCGGGGCTTAATGTTTTCTTAATCTGCCATCGGGATAATCCTCGCTCAGTAACCTGTGCTGAGTGAGGAATTGAATGTTTACCCTGCCAAAAACCACTACTGAATGGATTGTCACCCTGACGTGCGTGCTGATCGTCCTGGCCTTCATCAAGGTTTACCTGTTCTCTTAACCTCCCTGGCCTGAAAAAAAAGCATAAAAAACCCGCTCATGGAGCGGGTTTTAACAATTTTGGCTACTGTAGCTTAGATAGCGATAACGTTAGCAGCAGATGGCCCTTTGGCACCGTTCGTGATTTCAAATTCTACACGCTGGCCTTCAGCAAGAGTTTTGAAACCATTGCTAGCGATGGCAGAGAAGTGAACGAAAACGTCCTTGCTACCATCTTCAGGAGTAATGAAACCGAAACCTTTAGATTCATTAAACCACTTAACGCTACCTTTAATCTTAGACATCAAACTTACCTTTAACGTGAATGTAAGACACAAAATGTGTGTCCAATACAGTACAGCAATTAGACGGGATTTTGTCCACAACACAGATCACATAAAATCGATAAAAAGTGAAAAAGTCGGTTATTTACCCTGTAAATTGATGTCCGCGGTTACCAGAGACGGCCAAGGCAGCCCAATCAGCCAAAAAACCTTTGAGAGACCGATTAAACACCTATGTGGCCCATTGTTGCCCCTGAACCCGCCGTTTTTAGGTTTTCGTCTTGCTGATGAAACACCGTCCCCCCTGTCACTGCAAGGCATTACGCGTTATCATTAGCGCTGTTACGAACGACCTGATGAGAATGACCATGAACGGCAAGATAACGACTTTTTTTGAAGACAAAGGCTTCGGTTTTATCACCGACGAGAACGGGGAAAATCGTTATTTTCACGTGATTAAAGTGCAAAACCCAGAGCTGATTAAGAAAAACGCGCTGGTAACCTTTGAGCCAACCAACAATACCAAAGGGCCATCGGCCTATGCGGTAAAGGTACAAGCACCAAGCAAGTACATCACCATCGCCAACGAGAGAATCAAAATCTCCAGCATCAAGTCCTTCGATACCTTCACCAAAGAAGTGCCGGTCAAGGTGGAGGTCGATAAAGAGAACACCGTGTTGTCCGTTGGGTTGCTGATGAACCGTATCCGTCCGCAAGTCGCCGAAGCGCCACAAACCGCCACGGAAACGCTGCGTATGCTCTCAATCACCACCTTCCAGAACGCGACTCACGTCTTCTCTGAGCATGAAATCGATATCGATGAAACCGTGCAGGCGTTGAAGACCCTATAGCCCCTGAAAACATTGGAAGCTATTTAATAGCACCTGTGTTAGCGTGGGTTTTCACCTGACACAGGTACGCGATATGTCTGAATCCACCAGCGTTAAAGGTTACAATAACCGCACCACTCAAATTGCCTGCCCAAAGTGTGCTTATGTTACCGAACAGCAATGTTCAAAACTGCGTAAACTCAGCACCTTGATTTGCCCTAACTGCGGCACGCAATTCGCACCAAAACAGGGCTGAAACGCTATTTGAATATGACATGGTTGAGGCTGTTGCCGCTGACCATGTTAAACGATTCGACGCAGTTACGGCCCTGGGACTTGGCACGATAAAGCGCAATGTCGGCCATATTCATCAGCTGTTCCAGTGATTTATCCTCATTCATTGCCAAACTCGCCACACCCACACTAATCGTGATCCGCAATGGCGCCTTGCCGTTGGGGTTCAGTTCGGCGCTTTCTATCCGCCGACGCAAATGTTCCCCTAAGGCCACGGCCTGCGTCCCCAGCGCCCGCGGCAGCATAATGGCAAACTCTTCGCCCCCCAGTCGGCCAAATAACTGGTCGTGGCGCAGTTCACGCCGCAAAATATGAGCGAATGCCGCCAGAACGTGGTCACCGATGGCATGACCATGGGTATCATTGATCAGTTTGAAGTGATCGATATCGATTAACAGCAACGACACCGCCTCTTTCGTACGCTGCTTCTGTTCCAGCATTTCCTTGCCTTTGCGCGTTAAAGCACTACGCGCCAGAGTCCCGGTAAGGAAGTCGTGATTAGCACTGTGTTCCAGCCGGCGCAGCAGTTTACGGCTAACGGCAATCGAGCTGGACAAAATCAGTGGCCCCATCACCAGCATGGCGATGCCCAAACGGGCTGACATCAGGCTGTCCATCACCGCCCCTCGCGCTCCCGGCGTTTCATACAGCATCAGATTGGCAGAAATGCTGACAATCTCCGTCACGCCGGTAAGAAACGTCAGCAAGGTGACGGTAAATAAATGATAACGCACGGCGCACCATAACAGTGCAGGGATGGGGAAGGCTATGGCGCCCGGTCCACCGATATACACGCTAAGCGCCAATGAAAGCAACAACGCCAGCAAAGGCAGGCTGGAGCGCAATTGCCAGCCAAATTGCAGGCTCAGCAATTGTTTTAAGCGTGGGGCGGCAAGCACGACCGGCAGGATTAACAGGTTGGTCGAGAACTGTTCGCTAAACCAGGACATCCAGGCAATGATCAGCGTATTGTTGTATTGACTGTCAGTGCGTAACACCGACAGCGTTGCCGACAGCGCGGCCCCAAGCAGACAGGCAGTAAACATATACAAAATTGCCTGGGGCTTGCCCATACGCCGTTGAGACTTGGGCAGCATCGACATCACGGCATAGCCGGTGGCAATCAGCGCCATATTGCAGGCATTTAGCCAAAGTACCAATGGCCAGTTTTCGCCGGTGCTGAGATCGGCGGCGATCATGCCAAGATAGGTACCTATCCCCCCCAACATCGTCGCATAGCCAGGTTTACGCAGCATCAAGCCAAGCAAAATAGCATTCACCGGCCAAAACAGGGAGAGCGACCCTAACGGACGGGTGAAAATGCCAAACAAGGAAAGTAGGTAAGCCAATAAAAATACATTGACCAACAAAACCGTCGCTGGCAAACGTTGTCTTTCTACGCTCATGAAATAACCTGCGAGGCAATAATAACAACACTGACTATAAGCATGCTTTCTTTCCCCAAAAAAGTCGCAACGAACCACAACGCCCATTAAAATGGTCAATTAAATCAATCAAAAACCCTATCGTGTCTTATTAGTTTAATTCGCCGATGACAATGTAAAACCCTGTTCGCTGGACTCATCCCTTTAGCGAACATGGTTGTTAACAGCATAGTCTAAATTGTTAACGCTATTGAAATAACAAACCATGAGAAATTATAAGGGTATAAGGTTAAGATTCTTCTTACTTATGGGTTATTTTCCTGCAACGCCAGCAGAAGCGCAATGAGAAAAGCCCGTAAAGAGCTGCGGGCGGGCTGGAGATCGACAACTAAATTGACAGTTTCGGCGCAGGCCCACAGGCCAGTACGGGTAGTGATGGTAAAGCAGCAAGCTTAAGCAGACCCTAGGGGTAAAAAAGCCCGGCTAGGAACCGGGCATAAAGTTACGAAATGCAGTGTTAGCCCAAACGGGCTAATAACTGGCTTATCATAACCCTCAATTGTGCAGAAAAAGTGGATCACTATAAGCTCCCCCCCCCCTCTTGACCAGCAAGTCACCTCGCTATCTAACCGCTGCCAGCCGGGGTAATACCTTGAGCACACTGGACGCGCAAAAAAAATCCCGCACAAGGCGGGATAAAATCAAAGGGATGGTAATACACTACAGGACTAACACAACATCATCGGGCTGGAATAACCTTACCAGCGCGAGTGTATAGAAATGTCATGCTTGGGTAAGGATGATGTGCCAGATGTAACGCCTGATAGAAGGCACTGACAAACTAGTAGTTTTACTTTGACAGGACATTAATTGTAACCAACGGCAACATGGTTTTTTTATGGTGTGTGCAGCATACCAATCGCCGCTTAACGGGTAAATTGCAGACCTTGCATTACAAACCCCTTGGAAACGCCATTGCGTCAAGGTTTATTAATGAGCTATCTCTGCCGTAATAAAAACCAATCTGTAACAACGCTATTTTTCTGTAAAAGCTCTCCCATGTCCTATTTTGCAGGTTAGTGCTATATTTTTTAGGCCCCCCCCCCTACTTCATGATGAGAAGTATATGAAAAAAAATCGTTTTGGCGTTGCCGCGGCCGCTTTGGCTGCAGGTATGTTGCTGGCGGGATGTACCTCCAAGGTTGCAGAAACTACGCAGTATTCCGGATTCCTGCAGGACTACAGCAAGCTGCAAAAAACGGAAACCGCCAGCGGGCATCAGGTATTGCGCTGGGTAGCTCCCGGTTTTAAAGAGTCTGACTATCGTGGCATCTATATTACCCCGTTGGTCTTCTACCCACCGGCAAAACCCACTGCTCGGGTGAGTCAGCAAACGCTGGATCAGATCAGAGAATACGCCAGCACCTCACTAAGAAACGCCGTTGCACAACGTACAACATTGTTGCCTACCCCATCAGGCTCACGCGTCCTGGTCGCTAAAGTCGCCATTACTGCGGTAACGGCTGAAAACGAAGGGGTGCAATTCTATGAAGTTGTTCCTATTGGAGCCGTCATTGCCACCACCATGGCTGCCAGCGGACACAGAACGCAAGACACCGCGTTATTCATGGAAATCAAACTGATCGATCAAGATACCGGTAAAACGGTCCTGGCCGTAGTACGTAAAGGCTTGGGTAAAACGGTCAATAATGAAAATGCCCCAATCACCTTGGCCGACGTGAAGAAAGCCATTGATGATATGGTGACAGATGTTGTGAACTTTCCGAAACTATAATTAGTGCTGCAAAAGAGGGGGAAATAGTTTTCCCCCATCTTTTCCTCTGCTCCCTCTTTCCCCATTTAATATGTGAACACCATCACATCCCCCGTTATCGATAAACAAGCTGGGACAAATGTCCCGAGCAATATTCTAATATCAGAGCCAGCTTCCAGTTTTACGCCCTTTTTGACATTGCCGTCGGACCGGCGTCCTGTCCTTACCTGCCGAGGAACTTTATAGTTAACGCTATGCAGAACGACAAAAAAAACAGTGAATGGTTGAGCGTTGTCGAGTTGGTGACCGGTGATGGCATACTTTACGACCTGCTGAAATATTGCCCGCTGGCTATTTTACGCCGTTGGCAGTTGCAGCAAGTCAGGCCAGGTACGCTGATATGTCAACAACATGAAATTTGTCATGAATTTCACCTGATAGCGCAGGGTAATGTGGACGTATTTATTCACGCCGACGATGGGCGTAAATATTTACAGGCACGCTACCACGCCGGAGACATGCTGGGTGAGCTCGAGATCTTTGAGCAACGGCCGTATATCTGCTCGGTAGAAGCGACCAGTGAAGTGACGTTACTGACGCTTTCACGCAGCGATTTTTGCCACTGGCTGACGGTCGACAACTACTTCAACCAGAAAATCATTCAGTCGTTCAGCAGCCAGTACTATCAGCTGTCGAAAAAAGCGGGCGAAGACAGTCTCTATTCATTGCACCAGCGCGTCTGCCATGCGCTGTGGCAAAGCTACCAACACCAGGGAGCCAAAAATGAAGGAGAAATTACCATTAATAAACAACAGCTCAGCGAACAGTTTGCCGTGGCCCCACGCAGTATCAACCGCATCCTGTTTGAACTGCGCGAGCAGCAAATTATTACGGTCAACGGTGAACGGATTGCGGTAATCGATCCAGTCCGGTTACACCAACAGGCCGAGTTTTAATTTTTGGCCTTAATGCCACCAGTATAAAACGCAGGTAAGTTCCATGACTCAACTACAACCGCATATCCGGCTTAGCCGGCAGATGACACACGCCCATTACGCGCTGTTACCGGGCGATCCACAACGCGTCGAACACGTTGCCCGCTTTCTGGATCAGGTGGAGGATTTTGGCCAAAATCGCGAATACCGGGCGCTGCGCGGTTGGTTTCGTGGCATGGAAGTCCTGGTGATATCCACCGGCATGGGTGGACCTTCTACCGCCATCGCCGCCGAAGAACTACATCAGATCGGCGTAGACTGCCTGGTGCGTATTGGCAGCTGCGGCGCGATGCAAAGCTCAATGAAGCTGGGCGATCTGGTGATTGCCAGCGCGGCAGTGCGCGATGAAGGCACCGGCAATGCCTATATCCCCGCAGCCTACCCGGCCAGTGCCGACTGCGGCCTGGTTTATCTGCTGCGCCAACAGGCACAAAAACTGGGATACAGTACGCACTGTGGCTATGTGCGTAGCCATGACAGTTTCTACACCGACCGCGAACAGGAGATCACCGATTTTTGGTCGGCCAAAGGTATTCTCGCCGCCGATATGGAAACCGCCCCGCTGATGGTCGTTGGCGCACTGCGTAAAATGCGCATCGCCTCTATCCTGAACGTGGTGGTGGAACACCAGGGTTGCCTGGAACAGAGCATCAACGACTATCAACAGCAGGAGCATTCCTGCCAACGTGGCGAGGAACGCGAAATCGTGCTCGCGCTCGAAACGCTGTATCAGGATCATCTTGAGAGGACGCAATAATGGATTTTTTCAGCATCAATAACGTCATGGTCAACATTCCTCTGGGCGAAGGTGGCTATGCGCTGTCATGGATCGAAGCCATAGGTACGGTGTTTGGCCTGCTGTGCATCTGGTTTGCCAGCAAAGAGAAGATTATCAACTACCTGTTTGGTTTGATTAACGTCACGCTGTTTGCCGCTATCTTCTTCCAGATCCAACTGTATGCCAGCTTGCTGTTACAGGTGTTTTTCTTCGCCGCCAACCTGTACGGCTGGTATGCCTGGAGCCGTCAGAACGAAAATAATGAAGCCGCGCTGAAAATCCGCTGGTTGCCACGGCAAAAGGCTCTCACGCTGCTGGTGGTTTGCGTGGTGGCCATCGGCCTGATGTCGCTGTTTATCGATCCGGTATTCGCCGTGCTGACGCGCATTGCCATCGGCATTATGCAGGGAATGGGGCTTTCGGTGGTGATGCCTGAACTGCAACCAGACGCCTTCCCACTATGGGATTCCACCATGCTGGTGCTGTCGATCGCCGCCATGGTGCTGATGACGCGCAAATACGTCGAGAACTGGCTGCTGTGGGTGCTGATTGACGTGATCAGCGTAGTGATTTACGCCATCCAGGGGGTTTATGCCATGTCGTTGGAGTATATTTTACTGACGGTGATTGCGCTGATGGGGTCGTTTGCCTGGATCAACAGTGCGCGCCAACATGGCTCAAAGCCGTTGCAACAAGAGACAGCACTCAAGGCAATGCCTTGAAAATGGCGGGTATCCCCCCCATGTAATCCGTGTTGTCTGCCATTTCGGTAGGTCTAGCGAAAGGAAATGAACATGTTAGAGAATTATTTTGGCTCTGGGATCGCTCCAACGGAAGAGCAAAAACGCAGATTACTGGCGGTGCAGGCAGCACTGGAACTGTTGAAGGCAACGCTGTCTGACACCAACGACGGCAACGGTGTCGAATACCAGCTGAAAACGGCAGAAAAGCACGTCAGCTCTCTGGCAGATGCCATCCAGGCTGCCGTAGAGAAGAAGTAACGTCCTTGCTTTGCTGGCCCCTGCACAATTCACGTTGTGCGGGGGTTTTTATTGGCTGCTCTCTTCAACAAAAACCTCTTGCCTCCTCCGCTGTTTTTATCCGCAATTCATATTTGTGCCAGCACTCACATATTTAACCAGGGAATTTTTGATTCCCATTCACAACCGTTCCCCTCTTCCTATAGTGTGAAAATCAATCACCAAGAGGGCGATAACTAAAAAATCAAACCTGGACTTTCTTATCAGCATTAAATCATGTGCGGCGTAGGTTGCTTATTGGTTCGCTATTATCTGTTTATTGTTAAATAACTTAAATTAATTACCTCAAGCACAAATCGTTAGAGAGTTTAATACATCCAGCTCAACTCATTATTTTTTAGTGAGTCGCTTTAGTTCGCCTCATATTAATAAAAAAACAAGAAAAATGACTTACCTTACACAGGATCATAATAATGAAAACAATACCTCTGGCATTACTCCTTCCTGCCCTGCTAGCCACCAGCGCCGCCGAGGCAGTGACGGTCTATAACAGTAAAGGAACACAACTCGATATTTATGGCCGTATCGAGGCACAAACCGGCAATGAATGGACAGATGAACACACCAATGCCACCAACCTGACCGGCCGTCTTGGCTTTGAAGCCAAACAAAAGCTCGATGAGCAATTCGGCCTGTTTGGCAAGTTGGAATGGCAGGTTAATACTCAGAAGAACGATACCGAGGTCGCCGAAGATAACTGGGATATTCGTTATGGCTATATCGGGATTGACGGTAAGGATCTGGGGAAACTGATGGTTGGCCGTACGCGCAACCCGATGTACCAGTGGATGGGCATCACCGATCGTTACATGAACTACACGGCTAACGTTTACTCCAACTGGGTCGGCACGCGTATCGACTCCTCCTATCAATGGAACCGTCAGGACGGCACATTACAATATGAATATACCTATGCCGGGCTGGACGTTCGCACCGCCTACGTGATGGGTAACGGTGCAAGCGACAGCACCGTTGACGATGGTTATATGGCCAGCCTCGGCTACGCTTTTGAATTCCCGGTGATGGGTACGCCACTAAAAATCAAACCGGTGATTGCCTGGCAGAAAATGACCAAAGACCCCAAAAATACCAGTCTAAGCGGCAACTACACCGATTATACCCAAAAAGGGATTGGCATACGCCTCAGCTACGACAAGGCTTATCTTGGTATCAACGTTGGCCGACAAACCTACGAGCAAACCGGCAAGCCAGATAAAGATTATGATGCCTTCGACTCGCTGGCTGAATACTGGTTTACCAGCAAAGTCGCGCTACGTGGTGGCTACTCGCAGTTGATCGAGTCTGAAAATGATTATGCCCACCGCAAACAGTGGATCTCTGAACTGGAATATCGCCTGAAAAAAGATGTACATCTTTCTGCCACCTACATTTATGACGATCGGCAAAGCTACGATTCGGCAGAAAACCTGTGGGTACTTGGGTTACGTTACGAATTTTAATCACTGCGCAAGGATGGAAAACATGAACAATTTTCTCAGTTTATTCGCCGTGTTAGCGTTGAGCGCCAGCGTCAGTCACGCAGCCGCGCTGCCAAAAGAGAGCGGTAGTTTCGATTTTACCGTGCCACAAACCGGCAAGAAGATGGAGGTCTTCAGCTACCAGCCTCCTGGTGCCAATGCCAACACCCCAGTGGTATTTGTCCTGACCGGACTGAACCGTAATGCTGATGAGTACCGCGACTCGTGGGTAGAAAATGCCAAGAAAAACAAACTTATCGTCATCGCCCCGCTGTTCTCCGAAGCCGATTATCCCGGTAACGACGGCTATAACCTGGGGAATATCGAGAATGCCAAAACCCACCAGGTCAACCCTAAAGGGGAATGGGCTTTCACGGTCATTGACGATCTGTTTGCCGATATGCAAAAGCAGGGGATCACCAAACAACAAGACTATTATTTATTTGGTAACAGCGCTGGCTGCCAGTTTGTTCACCGGATGCTGACCTTTGTCCCTGAGGCGAATGTCAAAGCAGCCATTTGTGCGGCAGCCGGATGGTGGACCATGCCAGATGTGGAAAACCCCTGGCCCTATGGCCTGGACAATGCCCCGGTGAAAGTGACGCAAAAACAGCTGGCCGACTACTTTGCCAAACCCGTGTTGATCACCGTCGGTGAAAAAGATAACGATCCGTATCACCCTTTGCTGCGCCGCTCTTATGAAGCCATGGCACAGGGGGATAGCCGGTTAACCCGTGCACAAAGCTATTTCCTGACGGCGCAGCAGAAAGCCAAACGCTATAAGGTCGACTTCAACTGGCGCTTTACGACCTTGCCCGACGTTGGGCATAGCGGCTCGAAGATGTCTGCCTATGGCGCAGAGCAATTTGCCTGGTTTGAACAGCATGGCGAGTTCAAGGTACAACCGTAACTTGAGGAGAACGCGCTACTGCCAAAGCAAGCGGTAGCGCGGGTCAGAAGGGAATGAGAGATGACACACACTTCTGACAAGGGAATTTTTGATTCCCCTTTTTTCTCCCTTGGGTTTTGTTATTAATGAAGGAAGAAATGGCGTAGAGGGGAAAACTGACATGAACAGAGCGGAATTCACTCAACGTATTGCCAGCATTGATAATCTGACCGAAACGGATCGGCGTATCATCGACCATTTTGACAAACACTTTGAGTCCATCCCCTACAGCAAAGTGATCGATGTTTGCCATGAGATCAACATCGCCAAGTCAACCTTGGGGCGATTTATGATGAAGCTCGGCTTCACCGGCTTTCGTGACTTCAAAGAGTCCACCATCGAGCCAGAGCAGCGCAGAAACATCTCCCCCATAGAACGCTTCGACAACAGCAAAAACAGAAAAAACGGCATCGAATTCATAGAAAAACACTGCGGCGAGATCACCGATAATATCAACAATACGTTGAAAAACATCAATCGCCAGCATTTGGAGAAAACCATCGCGCTGATTTGCGATCCGGAAAAAAGGCTGTATGTGATTGGCAGCGCAACGGCACATGCCTTGGCCGAGTATTTTTATCTGCTTGGCCGCTATATCAAAAAAGACATTGTGCTACTGGATGCCAATATTGCCAATTTACCGCATAAGCTAATCGACTCGAGAAAAGGCGATGTGCTACTGGCGATTTCTTATTATCGTTTTTCCAGCGTGACGACAAAGTTGATAAAATGGTTTTATCAACATCGTGGCGATACCATCGTTATCACCGATAATGCCGTCAATCCGTTCAGCCACTTCGCCACGGCGATGTTGCTGATGGAGAGCCAGCATAGCGGGCTGTTCAGCAGCCGCAGCGCGGGCTTCGTATTAATCGAGGCGCTGGTCAATTATATGGGCGAAGTGAAAAGTAACGAATTAAACGAGAACTTCAACGTCATGGAGTCGTTATTCGAGGCATTTAACGTTTTCAATAAATAACACCAACACCAGGCAGTATTAATATTCACCAACCATCTTTATAGCCCTGTTGCTTCAGGGCTAAGCATTGACTTACCAGAATGCCATGTAGCAATCCATTTCTGGCGTTTATTTAATGAAAAGAGGCTTTATCATGAGCAGTGAAAACAGCGCAATCCCTGTTTGCCCTGAGCAGCAAATTCTACGTACCTCACAGGGGAATTTATCTTTCCGCGCCTGCGGTGAGGGCGAAACCCTGATCTTTTTACACGGTATTCTGGGCAGCTCAAAAGCCTGGCCATTCCAGTATGCCGCCTTTTCTCCCCGCTACCGCGTCATGGCTTGGGATGCACCGGGTTATGCCGACTCCGTGCTGGTTCCGGCCGAGATCGACGCTTTTGTGCAGATGCTGCATGAGTGGGTGCAACACTGCGGGGCAGAGAAAGTCTCCCTCGTGGGGCATTCAATGGGCGGCACCGTTGCCAGCCGCTACGCCGCCCGCTATCCAGAGCGGGTAAAAAACCTGGTGTTGTCCTGCACCCATCCCGGCTATGGCGCGCCAGAGTCGGCCCCAAGTTCGGAAAAGCTGGAAAAGCGGCTGCAAGAGCTTGCCGAAATCGGCCGCGAAGCCTACGGCAGAAACCGCGCTCGAGATCTGCTGCCCTTCCCGGATGTGCCCACAGCGGTGCTGGACTATGCGGCAGACATTGCGGCAGGCACCAATCTGGAAGGCCTGAGGCGTGCCACTCGCATGTTGCAACTCGCCGACAACCGCCCGCTACTGCCCCAGCTCAAGATGCCAACGCTGATCCTCACCGGTGAAAAAGACGCCGTGGTGCAACCACAGCTCAAAGCCGATCTGCTGGCGCTGGTGCCCTACACCCAACATATCGAGATGCCCGGTATGGGCCACGCGCCTTATTTCCAGGCTCCGGACTATTACAACACGCTATTGCATGAGTTTTTTGCCAAACACGCATAAGGGGAAATGATGACTGGATTTATCATCGGGATGATCGTTACCGTATTGGCGGCCTGGTTTATTATCAAAAACTACCAGCCGCAAACCGTGTTACTGCTGGCGGGGCTGAGCCTGCTGCTGATCACGGCGGTGTTCTTTCCCGAGCAATCGATATTGTACGGCAAGGCCAAATCCATCGGCTGGGTTGGCGGGGATATTTTCGCGTTCGTGAAAGAGTCTTTGACCACCCAGGTGGCGGGCATCGGTTTGATCATTATGGCGGCGGGCGGTTTTGCCGACTATATGGATCACATCAAAGCGTCGAACTCGATGGTAAATCTGTGCATCAAACCCTTGCAGATGATCAAGGCTCCTTACCTGATCCTGGCGATCGGCTACATCTTATCCCAGTTGCTGCACGTGGCGATTTCCAGCGCGGCCGGTCTGGCGATGCTGCTGTTGGTCACCTTCTTCCCGGTGTTGGTGCGGCTTGGAGTCAGTAAAGCCGCCGCCGCCTCGATGATCGGCATGTCGGCGTTTATGGATCTCGGCCCGGCGGTGGGCACCGCCAACCTGGCAGCCAAACATGCCGGTATGGAAACCGCCGTCTACTTTGCTCACTACCAACTGCCGGTCGCCACCGGCGTGATGCTGGCGGTAGCGGTACTGATCTTCTTCACCGCACGCTACTTTGACGCCAAAGACGGGCATATCGTCACCCAACAGCAGGTGGAACAGCCAACCAGCGAAGACACAGCCAAGGTACCGGCATTCTACGCTTTCCTGCCGGTGTTCCCGGTGATACTGGTGATCGTCTTCAGCCCACTGGTGATCAGCAGCATCAAGATTGACGTGGTGACAGCGATGATTATCGGCACCCTGTTGGCATTTTTCTGCGAGTTGCTGGTACGGAGAGATTTCAAAACCGCCTGCAAAGGCATCCAGGTGTTCTTCAAAGGCATGGGCACCATGTTTACCAGCATCGTTTCCCTGCTGGTGTGTGCCGACGTTTTCGCCCAAGGCTTACAGATCATCGGGGCCGTTGACTTCATTATTCACACCGTTCAGGCCGCGGGCTTTGGCTTTGGCAATATGACGATAGTGATGGCCCTGCTGGTCTGCGTGACCGCGGCGCTGACCGGCTCCGGCGTGGCGGCGTTCTTCTCCTTCTCTGGGCTGGCTCCAGGCATTGCCGCCAAGTTTGGCGAAAGCGCCGTCAGCATGATCCTGCCAATGCAACTGATGGCCGGTATGGGAAGATCGATTTCCCCGGTGGCAGGGGTGATCATTGCCGTCAGCAAGGCCGGTGAATGCTCGCCGTTTATGATTGTCCGCCGTACGCTGATCCCCGCTGTAGGCGGGATGATCACCATGCTGGTGCTAAACGGCATCTTGAATTAACACCCTGTTAAAACTCGGGGCAGGGAACTCTCTGCCCTATCATCAAATCCTCGCCAACTGTCCATTTCCTGACCATAAACCTGGTCTTTTCTGAAATGTTTCACCGCCTCTATATCGCCTGGTTTTCCCTCTGTACACTGCCTGAAATTACCCCTCACCCCAACCCTCTCCCACAGGGAGAGGGAGCTGTCTGGAGTCTGCGGTTAGCCCGCGCAGCTTCGGAAAATTGGGTGTAAGAACAAGAAAGGCAAGGTATTACGCAAGGCAATCAACGAACTCGATCGGTCCCCTCGCCCTTTGGGAGAGGGTTAGGGTGAGGGGAACCAAAAACACCAAACCAAAACGTCGAATTTATTAACAAGGAGTGTTGATATCATGTTCTCAAAGATCATGTTTATTCTGTTTGCCGCCACCGTGGTATTGGTGCTGATTAACTGGGAACGCCTGTGGGACTATATCCGCCCAATGGTGTAATTCAGCATAACCCTGCCCCTGCAAAAAAGGGGCAGGTAATTCACTGAGCGCTAACGATGGTACAGTCCCATTGCTGGTTTACCTCGCTCTGATTAGCGGGAACGCAGATCTAGCGCCACGTCGACGATCATATCTTCCTGACCGCCCACCATGCGGCGTTTACCCAGCTCGACCAGAATATCCACCGCGTTGATACCGTATTTCACCGCGGCCACTTCACAGTGGCGCAGGAAACTGGAGTAAACCCCAGCGTAGCCCAGCGCCAACGTTTCACGATCGACACGAACGGGCCGATCCTGCAATGGGCGCACCAGATCGTCCGCCGCATCCATCAAGGCATACAGATCCGTGCCATGGTGCCAGCCAAGTTTATCCGCCGCCGCAATAAACACCTCAAGCGGCGCGTTACCGGCTCCTGCCCCCATCCCTGCCAAGCTGGCATCCACGCGATCGCACCCTTCTTCCACCGCCACCATCGAGTTGGCGACCCCAAGGCTGAGGTTATGGTGCGCATGGATACCGGTATGCGTTTCTGGTTGCAACACCGCTTTCAAGGCTCGGAAACGGGCACGGATATCGTTCATATTCATCGCGCCGCCAGAATCCACCACGTAGATGCAGGTTGCCCCGTAGCTTTCCATCAGCTTGGCCTGGCTGGCCAGATTTTCCGGCGTCGTCATATGGCTCATCATCAGGAAACCCACGGTATCCATGCCCAGCTCACGGGCATAGGCGATATGCTGTTTGGAGACATCGGCTTCGGTACAGTGAGTGGCGACACGCACTACCCGCGCCCCGGCGTTATAGGCATCCCTCAAATCGTGAATGGTGCCAATGCCCGGCAGCAGTAAGGTGGCGATTTTAGCGTGGGTGGTGACGTCTGCCGCCGCCGCAATCCACTCCAGATCGGTATGTGCGCCAAAGCCGTAGTTGAAGCTGGAGCCCCGCAGACCATCACCATGCGCCACTTCAATCGAATCCACCTTCGCCCCATCCAGCGCCCTGGCAATGTCCTGCACATTTTGCAGCGTATATTGGTGACGGATCGCGTGCATCCCGTCGCGCAGGGTCACATCCGAGATAGTGATTTTTCTCTCGTTCATAGCCGTTCTCCAGCAACGTGCGCCATGGCCTGAGCCATACGCTCGGCGGTCGCCAGCGCAGCGGAAGTCATGATATCAAGGTTGCCTGCATAGGCAGGTAAGTAGTGCGCCGCGCCTTCAACCTCCAGAAACACCGAGGTTTTCAGGCCAGAAAAACGGCCAATCCCCGGTAAGTTAAGCGGTGCATCGGCAGGGATGACATCGAACTGTACTTTCTGCTTCAGCCGATAGCCGGGCACATAGGCCTGCACGGCCGCCGCCATTTCATTGATTGAAGCCTCAACCTTGTCTTGATCGACGGCTTCACTCAACACATAGACGGTATCACGCATCATTAAGGACGGTTCCGCCGGGTTCAACACGATAATCGCTTTGCCCCTCTCTGCCCCGCCAACTACCTCGATGGCCTTGCTGGTGGTTTCGGTAAACTCGTCGATATTGGCGCGGGTGCCCGGCCCGGCAGACTTACTGGCAATGGAGGCGATAATTTCGGCGTAATGAACTCTGGCCACCCTAGCTACCGCTGCCACCATCGGAATGGTCGCCTGCCCGCCGCAGGTCACCATATTGACGTTGACCTGGCTCAGATTTTCCTCCAGGTTCACTACCGGCACGCAATAAGGGCCAATCGCCGCAGGTGTCAGATCGATCAGCCGGATCCCCGGTTTGGCCGCCCGCAGGATGGCATCATTTTTAACATGAGCACTCGCGCTGGTGGCATCAAAGACAAAATCAATGTCGGCGAACTCAGGCATCAGGATCAGCCCGTTAACGCCGGTATGACAGGTTGCAACCCCCATCCGGCGAGCACGAGCCAGGCCGTCCGATTCAGGATCGATCCCCACCATCGCCCCCATCTCCAGATGCTTGGCGTTACGCAGGATTTTAATCATCAAATCGGTACCGATATTACCGGAACCGATGATCGCCACTTTTCTCTTGCTCATCATTGGCTGTCCTCATAGAAGTGGGCAGAAACCGTGCCGACGCCTTCAATTGTTGCCGTAAAACTGTCACCTGCTTGCACCGGCACCATCGGGCCCAGTGCTCCAGTCAGCACAACATCACCCGCTCGTAACGGCGTGCCGAGGCTGGCCATTTTGCGTGCCAACCAGACGGCAGCATTAATCGGATGCCCAAGACATTCACTTCCACGCCCGCTAGACACCACCTCGTGATTGCGCGTCATGCTCATGCCGCAATGTTGCAGATCCACCTCATCGATGCGACGCACCGGGCCACCCAGCACATACACGCCACAGGAAGCGTTATCCGCCACGGTATCGACAAACGCGATCGACCAGTCCTTGATGCGGCTGCCCACCACTTCCAGCGCTGGCAATACCCACTCCACTGCGCTACATAACTCATCGAACGTGGTATCGGCATGCGGTAAATCACGATCCAGCACCAACGCAATCTCCGCTTCGATACGGGGCTGCATCACCCGCGAAAATGGAATGTCCTGGTTGGTGCCGTAGCACATGTCGGCAAACAGGGTGCCGAAATCCGGCTGGTCAACTCCCAGCTGTTGCTGAACCTTGGGATGGGTGAGCCCTACTTTGCGCCCCACCACTCGGCGGCCAGCAGCCTGCCAATGCTGTACGTTCAACTGCTGGATGGCATAGGCCGCCTCGCCGTTGTCGAGGCCTAGGCGATCGCGCAAGGGCTCAATCACCTTGCCGCTGAACTCGGACTGCCGTAGCGCCGCAGCCAATTGCTCCAAATTGTCATCACTCATCATTCGCTCCCTGATTAATGCTTGAGAAAATCCACGACCATGCGGTTAAAGCTGTCGGCATGTTCCCATTGCGCCCAATGCCCACAGTTGCTGAACACATGCAGTTGTGACCCGGCAATGCCCGCCAGCAGGCGCAGCCCGGTATCCATCGGCACAAAACGATCGTTACGCCCCCAGACGATCAGCGTCTGGGCTTTGATTTCACCCAGGCGCGGGCTAAAATCCGGGAACTGCTTCGGATTGACCGACAGGCTCTTGACGAAGTTCTCCAGGTGGTCACGGTGCGCCAGAATATTGTCGAGGCGGGTTTTGAACAGCGCTTCAGTCAGATCGCTGGGATCGTAAACAAAAATGTTCATCATTTTGCGCAGGTTCTCGATGTTTGGCTCACGGTAGAGCCCCTGCAGCAGCTTGATCCCTTCCGTTGGCATCGGCACAAACGGGCTAGCACCACCGGTACCGCCCCCCATCAACACCAGTTTGCCAACGCGCTCAGGCCAGGTCAGGGTAAACGCCACGGCGCTGTGGCCGCCCATCGAGTTCCCCAGCAGATGTACCTGCTCCAGATCCAGCGCGTCCACCAGCCCTTTCAAAATGCGGGCATTGAGATCCGAACGGGAACCGGTACTGACAATAGAATCACTCTTGCTCCAGCCAGGGAAATCCAACAGGATCACGCGATAGCCCGCAGTCACCAGCGGTTGAATATTACGGCTGAAGTTCGCCCAGCCGCTGGCTCCGGGGCCGGAACCGTGCAGCATTACCACTGTTTGTGCACCGCTGCCACAGTCGTTGTAATGGATACGCAGGCTGGCTTCACCCTCTTGGATTTGCACGAAGCGGCTGGTATTTTCTTCAGTAAGGTCAAAAGATTGCGATGTCATGATGGTGTTCCTTTATCGTTATTATTTCCGCGGTGCGGCGCTAATTGAGCCGAACCCGGTGATCCACTCGGGAAGCTCGCGGTAATAGCGCCCCTCGGTCTGATAAGGACCAAACGCCGATAGTGCAGCAAAGGCGGCCATCCAGGCTTTAACCTCATGGGTCGAACGGCCGGCGATCGCCGACAGTTCGTCATTACCCAACCCATCCAGTTCCGCCAACTGTCCGCCGGAAAGAATGTCCATAAACTGGTTGTCCCAGACCGGGTTGAGAGGATGTAAGGTGCTCTGATCCTGCACAAAAGCACGGGCGGCAGAGATAACGCGGTGCTGGCGTAATTGGCGCTCGTCTGCCGGTAATTGGCGGCCACTGCCCAACAGGCGGTCACGCATATGAGCGTCAGCCTCGGCCAACTGAGGTACCGGCGGCTGGTGCGAAAGCCCACCAGAGCCCAGGATCAATACTCGTTTATCCAGGCCACGGGCAAAACGCCCGATAGCTTCACCCAGCAGGCGCGTTCGCTTGAAGCCAGGCAAGGGTGGCGCGACCCCATTGATAAATACCGGCAGCACCGGGTAGTTCGCCAGGCCACCGAGCAAATACTCCAGCGGCTGGGCAAAACCATGATCCACCTGCATGCAGTAGGAAACCGCAACGTCGACCCCCGCATCCAACACCGATTGAGCGCAGGCCTCAGCCAGCTTCGCAGGCACCGGCAGCTCGCCAGCGGCACTGCTGAAGTCACCTATCGCCGTAGCGGCCATACCAATGCAGAACGGCGGCATGATGTCGTAGAAAAAGCCGTTGTAATGATCTGGCGCGAACAGGATCACCAGTTCAGGATCAAATGCCTGGATCCGCTGCCGTGCGTCGGCAATAGTTTTTTCCACTTCGGCCAGCACCGCTGGGGCCGGATCAACGTAGCCCACTAACGGGGAATGAGAGAGACAATGAAGATAAGCGTTCATATCAAGCCACCTTGTTTTTAATCATTAGCGTGTTTAGCGCGGAACGGCTATTCCAGACGGTTCAGGTTCCGGGCGTAAAAGCCCCCCCTCACCCGCTCGCGACACCAGATCAACTCCCTCTCCTGCGTAAGAGAGTGGGGTGAGGAGGGGAGACCGGTTAGCCATGACAGGGCTAAATCAAGCTCTTTAGTGCAACCTGTGGATCAACCAATAGCCTTTCATCTATCTGGCTACCTTGCTGGATCAGCCTGCGAAGATGGCGCATTTCCCGCCCCTGGTTCAGCGTGATGGCCCCCATCAGCCGACCCTCTTGCAACCCAAACCAGATGGCGCTGTGCGCCTCAACGCTGCCGCGCACCAACCAATATTCGCTCTGCATGGCCCCGATAAACTGAATATTGCTGTCGAACTGATCGGTCCAGAACCACACCGGCACCGTGGGCGGTAACGGCTGTTCCAACATGGCACAGGCCGCCACCAGTGCCTGCTGGTTGGCGTTATCCCAGGTCTCCAGGCGGACAAGTTGCTCACCCTGACGGCGTAAGGTGACATCTCCAGCCGCATAAATATTGGCAACCGAAGTACGGCAATGGTCGTCGACAATGATGCCGTTGGCAGTCGCTAACCCTGCCTGGATAGCCAGACGATCGTTGGCTTCAATGCCGATGCCATAAATCACCGCGTCACCCATCAGCCGTTCACCGTCCTGCAACGTCAGCACTACGTTTCCCTGTTCCAGAGCGGCGTGCTCAATCTGGGCATTAAGGCAAAGACGCACCTGATGCTGTTGATGCAGGCTCATCAGATAATCGCGCACCGGCGGTGGAGCATTGCGCCCCATCACCATCGCCGCCTGCTCAATCACCGTCACCTCACAGCCACTCTGCTTCGCACTGGCTGCCAACTCGAGGCCAATGGTGCCGGCACCGACAATCAGGATCCGTTGGTTGGCAGTCAGTGCTTCACGTAACCGCCTGGCATCTGCCGCAGTACGCAAGGTATGCGATTTATCACCCAACGCATCCAGCGATGTGAGCCGTCGAGCCTTGGCCCCGGTCGCCAACAGCAACCGGTCCCACTCCAGTTCTTCACCATCAGCCAGCAGCACCGTGTGCTGTAAGGTATCGATCGCGACAACCTGCGTATTGCGGCGCAGGACAATGGCATTCTCCTCATAGAAGGAAGCAGGCAGAATGTCTTGCAACTGCGGGGTGGGCGACAGCAACATGGCTTTCGACAAAGGGGGACGTTCGTACGGAATTTCCGGCTCTTCGCCGATCAGGGTGATGCCACCGATAAACCGTTGTGCGCGTAGGGCTGCGGCCGCCATAGCTCCGGCCTGACCACCGCCGATAATCACTATCTGTTTCATGTTGGCTCCTATAGCTGCAATCCACCCGCCACGTGGCGAATACCCCGAATGGCCAGGCCCGCATCGGCATTGATCATCACGCCGCTCAACGTCCGGTTGTTACGGCGCGAGGCCAGCATCAGGTAAGGGCCGGTAAAATCTTCCGGCGCAGGGGAAAATTGCAACGGCAAAATGGCGGCAATCTTTTCCGGCGTCAGCGATTGCATAATCGAGGTGTCCTGCTGCCCAAGCGCCTGTGGACCACGCAAGTCACTGGCCATGCCACAAGGCCCGACGCCATTGACCCGAACCTTGGGGGCCAGTTCATAAGCCAACTGACGGATCAGCCCTACGTCAGCATGCTTGCTGGCGGTATACAGCGGGCCGCCGCCGCCGGGATACCAGGCCGCATTGGAAAGCGTGAAGATCATACTGCCGCAGGAGTGGATCAATGCCGGAGCGCTGGCTTTGGCGCCCAACAGATAGCCTTTGACGTTAACGGCAAACAGCTCGTTAAAGCCGGACTCCAACTGCTCCGCCGGTGTCGCCAGCAACGAGGCATTATGATCCCAGATACCGGCATTGCCGATAAAACAGTCCAGACGCCCAAAGCGGGACAGCGCCATCTCCACCGCACGCTGATTATCGGCAAAGGAAGTCACGTCACCCTGCACAGCCACAACCTGCTCGCCAAACTGCTGCTGTAACCGGCTGACCTTTTCCGCTGAACGTTCCAGGGTCGCCACCCTGGCACCCTCCTCGATAAAGCGCGCCACCAGAGCCAGCCCCAAGCCTGAGCCGCCACCGGTTATCAGCACTACGTCATCTTTAAGATCGGACATCAGACGCCCTCCGGTAAATCGATAAACACGGCCCCCTCTAACACGGTGACCTGGTAGGTTTGCAGCGACTCCGTGGCGGGCATGCACAATGCTTTACCGGTCTTCAGGCAAAAGCTGGCCGAGTGCAGTGGGCATTCCACGGTCGCGTCATCCTCGATATAGCCCTCAGACATCGACGCATTGCCGTGGCTGCAACGATCGTTGATCGCGTAATATTCACCGCCCACGTGAAACAACGCGATCGTCGGCTCAGTATCGAGCCGGAGAGCTTCCCCCTCCGGCAACGCCCCAACAGCACAAGCATGGATTCGTTTTATCAGAACAGGATGCTCATGTTGTGGGAGGTGATAACCGCCTGGTCGAGAATGATTTCACGCCCACACAGCCCCCAGCCCTCCTCGGTTGAACGGCGGCGCAGCAGATCGGTACGGGTGCCAACGTAGATGGTTTCGTCACGCTCTTTTTGCGACCGGTAAAGCAGGTAGTTCACCCGCACGGAGAACACATCGGCCTGCGCCGTTTCGCTGATAATGCAGTTGTTGACCATATGCCGAGTGCGGGACGGCGGCTCCTCAGCCCAGGCCATCCCGGTTTCCAGACGGGCGATCCGGCGTTCAAGCTGTGATTTGGTGTCGTTGAAAATCCAGGTGGTCGGCGGTTGAACGCCTTTGCGCCGATCGCGAGTCTGGGCATTAACCCTAGTGCGCATGGTGTAGCTCAAATCATCGTCAAGCAGTTCCAGCCAGGCACGGAACGCCCAGTCATCCAACAGGGCGGCTTCGTGGTAGAGAAACTGGGTAATCTGATGCTGGAGTTCCATAGAGATCGGATGACTCATTTCATCACCTCCTGCTGGTAGGCTGCGGTTTTCTCTTGGACTTCCTGCCAAGTATCGCTGCTCAGCAAATCCGCCCAACGTTGGTACATGCCGCGCGCGGCGGTTTCAGAAAAGATATAGTTGGTAATACCAGGGATACCGTCTTCACGGCGTTTTTCCTGATTCAGCCCCATCTCCAGGCATAATGGATTGTGACGGGCCTGGTGGCCTTTGAGCAGTTTCTGGATCTCAGCCCAGTTTTCCGAATCATCCTGCTCAAGGAAACCGGCAGGGCCAAAGGCTCGAGTGGCGCTATTTTCAAACGCCGCTTTGGTTTCCGGCGAGGCGGCCTTGTCGGCAATGCAGAACGCCCAAACCTCAACCTGATCTGGCCCACGGGGATGCCAGACACGCATAGTGGCGGTGCCATTGAGCCAGGAAAGCGTAGGGAAAATATTGTTATGCCCGGCCAGGCGCAAAGCACGGATCTTGCCCAGACGCTGCTCGGCTTCGGGGTAGCTTTCCCGGTAGTAGCGCGAGACTTCACCATCAACCCACACGTTGGCGTCCGGCTTTTCGGTAAAGAAGAAGCCGCAGCCGTGGCCATCCTGACCGAATTGCACCGCGTCTTTGGCGGTTTCCCACACCGGGCGTGCGGTCTGGTCATTACCCAGTTTTTTATCGCTGCCATCCTGCATGCCGCCCAGTACCTGTACCGCCGAGACATGGCTGAACAGGGCATGATACTGATCGCTGGCGAACTGCTCGGCCGGGAACTTCCAGTTGCAGTTAATTACCCACTTCTGCACGCCACCGACAATTTCGGTGCCGCCTTCCCGCCGATCCAGCAAACCATTCAGATACCAGGCCATATCACCCAGATACTCTTTGAGTGGCGGAGCACTGGTATCCCAGTTGCCAAATATCAGGCCTTTATAGCTTTCGACACCAGGCACTTCCTTCAGCCCCCAATGCGATTTGCACAAGCCTTGTGGATAGGCGCGCGGCTCCAATGGCACCTCAGTCAATTCGCCATTGATGCCATAAGACCAGCCGTGATAAGGGCAGGTAAAAGCACGGGTATTGCCACTGTCCGCGTAGCTGACACGCATCGCGCGATGGCGACATTGGTTGAGAAACGCTTTGATGGAGCCATCTTTCTGACGGATGACGACTACCGCGTCTTCACCCATGTAGGTGTTAAAGAAATCGCCTGGTTTTGGTATTTGGCTTTCATGGGCCAGAAACAGCCAGCAGCGGCCAAATATACGCTCCAGCTCTAATTGATAAATGTCCGGATCGGTATAGATCCGTGGCAGAACTTGCCCATTCCGGGTGTCGATCAGGCTATAAACATCTAATTTTGCGTTGGTGGTCATATTATTTGATCCTCATCCAAGATGATGTATTGACCTTCGTAGGGGTTACGCAAAGGATGTTGCTTTCCAGTTACTATTTTGTGAAATAGTAAAAAACGACCGTACCAGACATTTTTTCTATGATGGGAGAAAAAGGCATGGAGCTAAGACACTTACGTTATTTTGTCGCGGTAGCCGAAGAACTCAATTTCACCCGGGCCGCCGAGAGGCTACATACGTCGCAGCCCTCATTGAGCAGCCAGATAAAAGATCTTGAGGGTTGTGTCGGCGCGCCATTATTAATAAGAAATAATCGTCAGGTTTCGCTAACCCGCGCCGGAGAGGTGTTTTTACATCAGGCGATCAATATTCTTGAATTGTCAGAGCAGGCAAAACAGCTGGCGCGTAAGGCCATGGAGCAACAGGTTCGGCTGATCATTGGCTTTGTACCCTGTGCGGAAGTGAATATCCTGCCCGACGTTCTGCCCCAGTTACGCCTGAGGCTACCGGCGTCCAGTATCGAACTGGTGAGTATCATTACCACTCAGCAAGAAGATAAGTTATTGAAAGGAGAAATTGACGTTGGTTTTATGCGCCGTCCGATTATCAGTAATCAGCTGAACTACCGGGTGGTTTATCGTGAGCCCTTGGTAGTGGTGATGCCCATCGATCACCCACTGAGTAAAGAATCGCAGCTAGAACCGCATCATCTTGATGGCGAAAATTTTATCAGCACCGATCCGGCCCACTCCGGCGCGTTGTACCAGATGGTGACAGCCTATCTCGCCGAGGCCCGGTGCAAGCCCAAGATCGTGCAGGCAGCGACCAATATTCTGGTCACCATGAATCTGGTGGGAATGGGGCTAGGCTTGTCCATTGTGCCGCGCTATGTCAGCCATTTTCAGTCATCGAACGTGGTCTTCCGCCCGCTACCGGCCAGTGCACCACAGATCGAATTATTGATGGCGTGGCACAGAGAGAACAGCAGCCCGGCGCTGGCACAAATGATTGATCTGGTGGAAGAGCAACCTGAGGTTTAGCAGCATCCAGACCTTTTTTCACTTAGTCTCAGAACCCACTACTTGGGCGGGTCTTTGAGAGATTGCTAGGCGACAGCTTCGCGCTTTTCCTTACGCACCACGTTGACCCGCCAGATGCCAAAGCACACCAGCACCAGCGCCACGGCATAACGCCATTCCATGATGCTTTCCTGTAAGAAAATGGCCGACAGCACCGCGCCGGAAACCGGGATCAGGAAGTTGAACGGCGCAATCATGCCCACGCGGTTATATTTCAGCAGCAGGCTCCAGAGCGCAAAAGCGACCGATGACAGCAGCGCCAGATAGCTCAGGATCGCCACCGATGCCCAACCGTGGAACTCTAACCGTCCCCCCGCCAGATATCCCCCTACCGTCAGCATCACGCCGCCGATGGCCAGTTGCCAGCCGGTCATAATAGTCGGATCGACGGTCTGCGAAATGCGTTTGCCATACAGCGTAGCGGCCGAAAGGATAAACGCAGCGATCACCACAAAACCGTCCCCCAGCCAGCTAAAGCTGAAGTCCATCAGTTGACTGTTGAAGTTCACCACCATCACCCCGGCAAAACCCACCACGCAGCCGACGATTTTATTCATGCTAAGACGATCGTTTTTATAAATGAAATGCGCCAGCAACACGCTAAAGAAGGTGCCGGTCGCGTTCATGATCGATCCTTTTACCCCAGTGGTGTAGGCCAGACCGATATAGAAGAAAACGTATTGCAGCGCCGTTTGCGTGCTCCCTAACACCACCAACTGTGAATACTGGTGCCGTGACAAACGGCCGATGGGTTTACCCTGCAAGATGGCAAACAGCAGTAGCAAGGCCCCGGCAATCACAAAGCGGTAACCGGCAAAAACGATCTTGCCGGGGAGATCGTCGGTGGCGATCTGGAAAATGTCATAACCGTTTTTAATCGCCGGGTAGGCACTGCCCCACAGCAAACAGCAGAAAGCCGCACACAGCCAGACGAACTTCGGCTGGGTAAACAACGACAGGTTAGTCTTCACGCCCCTTTCCTTTCAAAAAATTAAAATCCCGTTTCATAATTGCGTATTATCCGTCAAAACAAAAAAATAGCCCGCTGTTTAATCAATAATTTGGCTGATCTCTTCGCCGTCACAACGCGTTATGATAGGGCAGGATAATCAACACTCAGGAGAACATGGCGTGTCTACCGCAACCTTTAGCCGTTTAACTTCCCTTCTTGACCAACACCAAGCCCGCTATCGCGTGGTTGAGCATCCTAAGGCAGGCAAATCCGAAGAAGTCGCCAAGATACGCGGCACCCAGTTGGGGCAAGGGGCGAAAGCGTTGGTGTGCCACGTCAAGGGCAACGGCATCAAGCAGCACGTGCTGGCCATCCTGCCCGCCGACCAACAGGCCGATCTCGGCGCGTTGGCACAGGGTGTTGGCGGGACTCGCGCCTCTCTGGCCAGCCCGGTGGAAGTCGACCAACTGACCGACTGCGTCTTTGGCGCGATCCCGCCGTTCAGCTTCCACCCGGATTTGCTGCTGGTGGCCGACCCGCTGCTGTTTGAGCGCTTTGACGAGTTGGCCTTTAATGCTGGCACGCTGGAGCGTTCGCTGATCCTCAACACTGGGGATTATCAGCGCATTGCTGAGCCTAGACTGGTGAATTTCGTCCGCATGGCGTGATTTATTGTTGGCGCAGTAGCAGCTTGGCCATATTGATGGCCTCAATCAGCTGTGGCCGATTAACCCGTGGTGATTGGCTGTCCAACAGGCGTTGCCACAAGTTTATCGCCTTGGCATATTCCGTATGCAAAAAGGCATCGGCAGCCAGCAGCATCAGCGCCGAGACCTCATCCTTATCCAGTGCCAAGGCCTTTGCTATATTGCTCTCCACCTGTGGGGTAATCCGCTGCCCCGCCTGGTAATAAAGCACCGTTGCCAACGCCGAGTACAGTTCAGCATTCGCCCCCCGCAGAGCCAAAGCCCGCTGATAGGCAACCTGCGCATCGGCAAAATTATCGTTAAACAGATAATATTCTGCCAGCTGCGCCCACAACACGCTGTCTTGCGGTGATTGCTCGATCTGTTGCTGTAACTGCTGTAACTCGCTTTCGGCCTGCTGCTGAGGCGTGAGCGGTTGGACAGGCAAGCTGCGCATATGCTGTTCGGCCAACACGGTGGCCGGGCGGCCGCTGGCCACATACCAACCCGCGGTGAGGCCAAGCACCAGCACGATAAACAGCAGAGGGTAAGAGCGCGATTTCATTCCGCTTTCCTCCGCCGCCATAACACCAGCCCGATCGCCCCTAACATCAGCGGTGGCAGCCCCCAAAGTAACAACGTAGAGGACTCAAAAGCCGGTTGGTAGCGGACAAAGTTGCCGTAGCGTGCCGTCATAAAATTCATGATTTCCGCCTGCGTTTTGCCTTGTTCGGTCATGGCGAACACCTCATGGCGCATGGCGACCGCCGCAGGGGCATTGGACTCCAGCAGGCTCTGATTCTGGCATTGCGGGCAACGGATCTGGCCTGCCACTGCCAGAGCCCGCTCCTGCATTTCCGGCGAGGTGAATGCCCAGGTATCGACGATCTGGGCTGCCAGCGGCAACGTGATGCCCCCCCACAACAACAGAGCGATTAACCAGCGCATGCTTGCCTCCTTTGCCAACCGGTAGCCAACACGCCAATCATCATCAACGCCCCTCCCCACCAGATCCAACGGATGCCGGTCTGCACATAAAAACGCATGGCGTAACGCTGCTCGCCACTTTTTTCACCCATCACCACGTACCAGTCATGGAAAGCGTTCCAGTCGATGCCTGGCTCAAACATCTGTTGGCGGCGGGCGGTGTAAAACCGCCTTTCAGGCGTCAACTGAGCCACAGGCTTGCCTTGCTGGGTAACCTCAATCACCGCCTGTTCACTGGTGAAATTAGCCTGAGCCAGAAGATCTACCGAACTCAGCGTAAATTGGTATCCCGCCAGGCTGACCGTCTCACCCACGGTGACGTTCAGGCTGATTTCATGGCGTTGCAGCGCCGAACTGGCGATGCCTAATGCCGTCAGCAGCACTCCGGCATGAGCGATCCACTGGGCGTAGCGCCGCCGCCTAAATCCGCCGTAACACATCAACACCAAGCCCAGCAGCCCAAACGGCAGCAGCACCAGATTGAAATAAGGCGCGCCGACCGAGATCTGCCCCCATCCCATCATCCGATAAAGCATCGGGTACAAAGTGCCCACCAGCACGATCAGGGCTGCGGAACTGAGCAGCAACAACGCGCCTAACAATGCAGGTTTCACCGGGGACGTTACGGCTTTCCCCCGGTTGGCCCGCAAGGCATAGATCAAAAACGACGATCCACTAAGAAAGGCAAACAGGATAAACAGCGGTAATGCGCGCTGCTCATCCAGCGCAAAGGCGTGCACTGAAACCAGGATGCCTGAACGCACAATCAGGGTGCCCAACAGGCTGAGAACAAAGGTGCCCAACGTCAGCAATAGCGACCAATGCCGCAATCCTCCAGTACGCTGGCCGACCGCTAAACTGTGTAACAAAGCGGTCGCGGTCAGCCAAGGGAGCAGCGAAGCATTCTCCACCGGATCCCAGAACCACCAGCCGCCCCAGCCCAGTTCGCTGTAAGCCCACCAGGACCCCAAAATGATCCCTGCGGTAAGGAAGCACCAGGCCGGTTTGGCCCAGCGCAGGCACTGCCCGGCAATCTCGGCGCTAAACTCCCCTTGCAGCAAAGCAGCCAGCATCAGAGCACTGCAGGTGGCAAACCCGGCATAGCCCAAATAGAGCAGCGGAGGGTGCAGGATCAGGCCGATATGTTGCAGCATCGGATTCAGATCGCGCCCTTGAACCGCGGCGGGGAAGAGTCGAACGAAAGGATCGGAGAAGAACAGGATAAAAAGCAGAAAACAGCCGACGATCAACGCCAGAATGGCCAGCGTGAGCGGCTGTAGTGAGCATAGTGATTTGGGGCTGAACAAGGCAAAGCAGGCAGACCAACCGGCCAGGCACAGCAACCAGAGCAGCAGCGAGCCTTCATGCCCACCCCACAGCGCCCCGGCCTTCATCAGCGGTGGCAACTGGCTGTGACCATGTTGGGCTACGTACATGACCGAGAAGTCATTACTCAAAAACAGCTGTAGCAGAATGGCGAAAGACAGTGCGATTAACACAAAAATGCTCAGGTTCCAGCCACGCGCTGGCAACAGCCCACCCCAACGGCGATCCATCAACGTCAACAGCGTGATGCCAGCCAGCAGCAGCGACGCCGTGCAGGCCAGCAATAACGCAATAAATCCCAGCTCGGGTAACCACAACACATCTACCGCCTTATTCTGCTACAACATGCCTTCAAGCTACTGTCATCTGCCCGGCATACAGAATGAAATAACGCAGCAACAGCACGCCACACAGGCTGGCGCCGCTGATCAACAGGATATGGAAACGCGCTTTCCCCCAGCCCAAGGCCTTCAGCAGCAATGGCATAATCAGCCCACAGCCGACGACGCCTAACCAGAACCACCAGGACCACCAGGACCAGAACCCACCGCCAAGCGCGGCCGACAAGGCACGGAGCTTGCCGTCATCCCCCAGCCACAGGCCGATGAAGAACGCCGCCAGCAGGAAGATCTCCAGCCACACCACCGGCGTCTCCAGGCGATGCAGGAAATGCACTTCCCGGCTGTGCAGATGACCTTTAGGGCCGAAGGCCGCCACCAGCAGTGCCACCGCGATCCCGGACGAAACGCCCGAGAACAGGAACAGCACCGGTAACAACGGGTTATTCAGCATCGGGTACGACTTCAGCGCCGAAAGCAGGAAGCCGGTATAAGCCCCCAACAGCACCGCCAACACCAGCATCACCGTTTCTATTGGCCGCAACAACGGCAGCAAGCGCTGCAGTAGGCGCGGGATCAGCGCCAACTTTGGCAACCAACGCTGTTGTAGCGCCGCCACCTCGTCACGGAAAATCAGCGCCAACCAGACCACCAGCACCACCATGTAGACCTGGAACAGCATCACCCCCATCGACATCACCGAGGTGAAGCTATAGTGGAACATCAGTTTCCAGAAGGTCCACGGACGGGTCAGATGGAAAATCAGGATCACCAGCCCAAGCATGACCGAGGTTGGCGCGACAAACAACGTGGTCAACATTACCCGGCTGTTAGAGGCCCCCTCCTCTGGATGATAGCGGCGCAACAGGATAGCCAGGGTGACCAGACCGGCGGAGATGCCGATCAGGAACAGGTAAATCGCAATGGGCCAGTCCCAGACCAGAGAGTCAAAATGAAAGGCAGAAGTCATTGACTTGTCTCCCCATATTTAAACGGCACGCGATACATTTTGGGCCGTGTCCCTAACGCTATCTTGTAGCGATAAGTGGTCTTTTGCTGCAACAGACGCGAAATATCACTGTGCGGATCGTCGAGATTGCCAAAGGTTAATGCCTTGGTGGGGCACGACAATACACAGGCTGGCTGCTTGCCCTGACGCAGGTTGGTCTTGCGGCAAAAATCGCATTTATCCGCCGTTTTGCTCACCGGATGAATAAAGCGTACCCGGTAAGGGCACGCAGCGATGCAGTATTGGCAACCGACACAGAGATCCGGGTTGACGTCGACAATGCCGCTGGCGGCATCGATAAACGAGGCCCCGGTTGGGCAGACATGCACGCAGGGAGCGTCATCGCAATGCTGGCACGAATGGCGGAAAAACCGGTACTTCACGTCCGGAAATTGGCCTATCGGTTCGCTACGAACGATCTCCAGGCGTGAAACGCCCACCGGCACCTGATTGACTTCGCGGCAGGCATCGATACAGGCGGTACAGCCGATGCAACGCGACTCATCGTGGATCATGCCGTAACGGATGCCATTGACGTTCATGGTGCGCGCCAGCAGCTTTTCCGCCAGGGTCGAGCCAGCCGCCAACACGCCAATACCTACGATAAAACGGCGCCGTGAGCAGCTCATGGCTGCCCCTTATCCAGCCTTACGGACGCTGGATTAAACGCGGGATCATCCTGTTGTTGACGGTGGCAGTCCACGCAGAGCTTGATGCGCCCCTTGTCGTTCAGCCCTTGTACCTTATCTTGCTGCGGGTGCAACGTATGGCAGCTGGCGCAGCTCACCTTGGCCAAATGTACATCATGTGGCCAGAAGGCTTTTTGCAACGTCTCCGGCAAGTGGCAAGACATGCAAACGCTGTTTTGCTGTTCCACGCCGAACATTGGCTCGTTGAAACGCATCACATCCTTCACGCCCTCACGGTGATGCAGCGAAGGTGAGCCGTGACAGTTGGTGCAGGTCAGCGGCAATTTGTTATTCGGGTTAATGGCTCCCGCATGTTTACCGTGCATCGCATTCTGTTGCGGCTTATGGCAGCGCAGGCAGGCCTCATCCGGATTACGTTGCAAGGTGACTTCCGCCGATTTCTGTTGAACCGCGGGGCTGTCGGTCTGGGCCGATACCGGTAATACTGTCAGCCAAAGGCTACAGGCAAGCACCCCGGTAGTTAATAACGAACGCAGTACGCTCATATTGACTCCATTTGTTTACGCCCCACACACGGGGCGGAGGGGTTATTTGCCTAACAGCCCGGTTTTACGTGCCTGTTCTTCCCACTGCGGTACCACCGTCCTGAGGAATTCCTGCTTTTCGGCGTTCAGCTGCGGCATGTCCATACCCAGCGCCAACTGTGCCTTTTCCTTGGTGGAGATGTCCGGCAGCTTGACTTCGGTGGTGATGCCCTTGGTCGCTAACAGACGGATCAACTGAGTACGAGCCTGTGCCGCCTGATCGAGCGCGGTGCCCAAAATGCGCAATGCAACTTCTGGCGCATGCATTTGAATACCGTGGGAAGCGATGGCAAAGTCCCAACGCCACTGTGCATGACGGATATGGGTCAAGATAGGCTTCATCTCGGCTTCGGTCGCTCCGGCATCCCAGGCCGCTTTCGCTTCAAAGTGCGCGTGAACCAGTTGGTCTTCTACCTTCAGCTTGATCTCGTTGATATCCTGCTTACGTTTTTCGACCACCGCCTGCATGCTGGCTTTATCCTGGGTGTGGCAGTTCTTACAGGTTTGTTCGAAGTTATCGAACGGGTTGCCAATTTTGTGATCGGTATAGATCTTGCCTTGGGCGTTTTGCACTTTCGGCATATGGCAGTCGATACAGGTGACGTTGTTCTTGCCATGAATACCCGCGCTCCAGGTTTCATATTCAGGATGTTGGGCTTTTAGCATTGGCGTCTTGGACAGCGGGTTGGTCCAGTCGGAGAATTCGATATTGTCGTAATACACTTCCATGTCATCGACCGTGGTGCCCTTGTCCCAGGGGAATTTCACCGCTTTGTCTTTTCCATCAAAGTAATACTCAACGTGGCACTGCCCACACACCATGGATTGCTGATCGAAGCGGCCGGCCTTGTCAAACGGCTTACCTATCGTTTCCATGGCACGAGCCGCGTAAGGGCGGGAAAGGTGTAGCGCAGGTTTACCAGCGGCAAAATCAGCGGAAGCGGTATTGTGGCAATCCGCACAGCCGAGGTTATTGACGATTTCCGGCCCGCCACGCGCCCATTTACCGTGGAAGTAGGCCGCTTCGCCCTGCTCGGCGATCACCCTGGCAACATCCGGGCTTTTGCAGCTCCAGCAGGCCATTGGCAACGGCCCATCTTCTGCCGTTTTCGGTGCACCGGTACGCAAGGATTCACGAATATCCGTGATGGCATAGGCGTGACCACGCGGTTTGTTGTAATCCTTGGCAAACGGGTACCCGGCCCAGAGAATGACCAGGCGCGGGTCGCCGGCCAAAGCATCTACCCGATCGGACTGCTCAGAGGTCGCCTGCCAGGACTTATATTGGTCAGGGTGAGGTGCAGAGAAGGTTTCATTCTTGGCTTCAACCTTCTGCGGCGTGGCGGCAGGTGTCGTATCTGCCTGTGCCGAGAAAGAGAGAAAAACCGCGTACATCCCTGCCAGAAATAGCATCAATAACTTGCTTACCTTATTCATAAGCATCCCATCCATTTTGCCTGCTTGAGAGCAGTGCTTTTATTAGTCGTTAAGTTCTTGTTAGAACAGATTTTCGCCATTACACCGTGCGTAGGGATACCATAGACCACACAAAAAATGTTGTCTTTGGTCAAGTTCCGGCAGGTTGTTCAGTTGTTGATTGAATTTTGCGAGGCAGCGCAAACTCGAACTAACTCTAATGAGTTATTGAAAGATAAGGGGTTGGATGGGGAAACAAAATGATGACACGTACTCGATGTTACTCCTCCCCCCCCAAAAAAGGAGAGGGACGAGTTCGGATCGGTAGTCAGAATCTGCGGCATGTTGCCCCTGGCCATCGCGTGCAAAAAAACCGCATTTTTTAATTGACTGACCGTCAGTCAATTACTACCGTAGCGCTAATCCATACAAAAAAGAGGGATTTAATATGGTACGTACAGTGAAAACACCAGAGGTGCGCCGGGCTGAAATTTTGCAGGCGGCAAGCGAGCTGTTTCAGGAAATCGGTTATGAGTCGACCTCTGTTGATTCCATCGTCCGCAGCGCAGGTATAGCCAAGGGGACATTTTATTACTACTTCAAATCCAAAGATGAAGTCCTGGCAGCGCTGGCACAGCAACTGTGTGCCGAGATGGTTACCCGCTCACAAATCATTGCTGACGATCCGCAACTGGGGGCGATTGAAAAGTTCTGCGCCATCATAGCCTCGCAGAATCAAACCGTAGAAGCCGGGCAGGCTTTGGTTGAGGACTTACACCGCCCAGAGAACCGCGCATTGCATGAGCGCAGCAATATTGAAACGGTGTTGGCATTTGGGCCGATCCTGGCAGCAGTGGTGGAGCAAGGAAACCAGGAAGGCGTTTTTCAGGTTGATGATCCGCTATCGACGGTGCAGTTCATTCTCGCCGGTTCGCTGTTCCTGTTCGGCCACCAGATGTTTAGCTGGACGCCAGAAGAGCAAGCCGCACGTATGCAGGCCATGTTGTTGCTGATTGAGCGCGCCTTCGGTGCCGTTGCCGGGTCTTTTGCCGCCGTATTAGGAGCCAGTATCCAAGGAGGGGAATAAGCTATGATCCCGGTGATCCGTTATTCTCCGTTACGCTTTTTTGGTCTGGTTTTTGCGTTTTCATGGTTACCGTGGGCCATAGCAGCCTATCTGAGCCATTCGCCGGATAGACAGCAGTCGTCGCTCTTCGTGGCTCTGCTGGGATTACTTGGCCCAGCCCTGGCAACAGGGGTGATGATATGGACGGCCCAAGACCGGCGGTTGTGGAGGGATATTCGCAGCAGAGTATTTTCTTTGGCAGGGATAACGCTGGGCCGCACGCTAACCCTATTGGGGTTAATTCTGCTGCCGTTACTGACGGCCATTTGGCTGTCAGTGCGGCTAGGTTTGGATACCAGCCAGTTTGCTTTTTCCAGCGGTTTTCTGCCCATGCTACCGCTGGCACTGATCGCCTCAATACTGGAGGAACTAGGCTGGCGCGGTTATGGCGTCGATAGCCTGAGGAGCCGTTGGCCAATGCTGTTGCCCACCTCGTTGATATTTTTTGGGCTATGGGCACTCTGGCATTTACCCTTATTCTTTATTGCAGACACCTATCAGCATCGACTATGGCAGGCCGGGGGAATATACGTTACCAACTTTTTTATCAGCATATTTCCTGCCGCCGTGCTGGCCAATTGGTTCTACTATCGTTGTCAGCGTAGCATTCCGGCAGCCATTTTATTTCACTTTACCCTGGTGATGGCGGCAGAGCTTATGCAGGTTGCACCGCTGACCAAATGTATCTGGACGGCCCTATTATTGTTGATTGCCACTTTACTTATTGCCATTGAACAGGAGCTATTTTTCAAAGAGTAAGTAACATTACTTCATTAACACCTTAATAAGAATAAAATTTCAGTTGTCAGCTTTTTAGCGGCTGATGGCAACCTTTTGACCTAAATCTGGAATATCTATCATGATGGAATATAATATTATATCTGTTCGTAAGCCACTTTTCTCAGTTAATGCCCTATCGATGTCGGCCATATTATTAACGGGCAATGCCTATGCTGGCGACTGGTCGGTAGGCGCTGGCGTTCTGGCAGAACAGTTACCCTATCGCGACTATGACGCACAATATATACCGCTACCGATTGTGACTTATCAAGGAGAGCAGTTTTTTATTAATAGCCAAGGGATCGGCATTAATCTATTGCGTTCAGAAAAGCACAATCTGCATTTGGCAGTTAACTACTCCCCGCTAAGCTTTAAGCCTGCGGATAGCGACGATCCGGCGATGAAGAAGCTGGATAAGCGGCGAGCGACCGCCATGGCGGGCATCGGCTATCAATATCATGCCGATTGGGGGAGCCTCAACGCTGACATTGCAACAGACGTGCTGGGCTATAGCGATGGGGTGATTGCCGATGTCGGCTATCAGTATCGCTTCCAGTTTGGCAAATTGCAGTTGGTACCTGGTTTCGGCATGCGCTGGCAGAACCGCGCCTTCAATAATTACTATTTTGGTATCAACGAAGGGGAATCACAGCGCAGCGGGATGCCACAATACCGGGCGAAAAGTGGCGTCACATCTTACATTTCTCTCGCCAGCTATTATGCCTTTAATAACGACTGGCAGCTGTTCCTGATGGGATTTAATGAGCAGATGAGCGACACGGTGAAAGATAGCCCGATGACCGACCGTGATTATAGTATCAATGCCGTGGCCGGTGTTTTATATAGTTTCTGATAACCCCCCCCTTAAGTACCTGCTTCAATTTAAGGGAAAAACCGAGCTCGCCATAACAAACTGCACCTTAAGCGGTTAATAATCCACTATGAGGTGCAGTTTGCTGGTCAGCCGAGCCGTTTTGAATAGTCACCAGCAGAGCGCTGATGACGGTAATGCCGGTGGTGTGAAAGAAGGCATAAGGCACATTTAGTTAATTTCTGGTAGCAGCAGTAAGTCTTGGTACTGCTGCTTATTTTTAGCTACTATTTCCATCACTTTCGCGCTATAGTCACTTTGTTCTTTTCCATTATCATCCTCAACTAATCCAGACACCCTCTTACATTCACTCCGGGATTTTAAACATGCAGGCCCAAGTCGATGCTCATATATTTTATAGGTATATAATATCGTAAGTTCAGTCAAGGACTGTGGCGCATAATTATTTTCTGATGCGCGATCGATATTTTTATTTATTTTTTTAACAACCTTTTCAACAAATTCCGATGAAAATTCACAACGACCTAATACTGGCCCATTCGACTTAAGACCCTCACCGTAACAGATAAAATCTATTTCACTGCCTTTTTTTAGATATTGCATCTTGTCATCTTTTTTATTAGCATAGAGATAAATGGCACTATTATTTTCACCATTGGCAACAATGACTGTTCTACCACTAGAGTCGGATTTTATAGCGCTGGCAACCGTTTTAATCCTGACCAGACCATCCTTGTATTTTTCATCAGATACCAACTCATTGTTTTGATAGTCAACAATTAATTGGTTTGCCGTTGTGTCCACGATGGACTGCCCAATAACAGCTTCTCCTCCCTTAAGATATGCAGCAGAATCATCATCCATCGAAAAGCGGCTAAACGCATTTAATCCAGCTTGATTTGCTGGTTTTAATGTCACTACATTCTGAGCGAAAACGCTACTACTTGCCAGCACCAATAATACAATCAGTTTTTTCATCCTTTAAGGCCCTTAATTGATTTTGAATGACGCAGCCCAGCTGCCGGTTAACGCTACTAATGAAAATACCAAACAGGCTGCGGCTATTAGTATGATCTTCACTTCTTCTATCTCCGCATTAAAATTTGGCATTATGTTAGCATCTGTTGATACAGAAATCAGTTGCCCTTATCTCGTTTTTTGCGGCGCATAGGTTGGGTGAGTATAACTTGGGCATTAATTTGATTTTTAAAATTAAAAGACCACCGTCGGCGTTTACCTTCTCACGAGCCAAATTGAGTAAGCTCCCAGCATCACTCCCGATAAAGCAAATCCCCATAAATCCCAGTCAGCACCCCACCCGGAGCAAACTGCTTTTTGATCCACTGGGTCACCTGCCCGGTTGCCGCATGCTGTGTCGCGAGCAACATGCTGGAATCCTGCCGTGGGTTATGAATGGCGCGGGTCGCCAATAGCCCTTCCGCTACCGGCTCACGCGCCATATATTCCGGCAAGAAACCAATCCCCTCCCCTAAAATCTGGCATTGGCACTTGGTGTTAAAGTCCGGCACCAGGATTGCTTCCTGCCCGTGCAGCAACCAGCCCACCTTCTTGTTGATGGTATGCGCGGTGTCTTCTACCATGATGTTGGGATAAAGCCGTAGCTGGCTCTCAGAGATCGGCTCTGGCATAAACGCCAAGGGATGATCGGGCGCAATGGCGAACACCCAACGGATGGCGCCGATTTCGGTGTAATCAATGCCGCCGCCGTCCAGTAACGTATCCGGTGCGCCAATGGCGATATTGGCCTGGTTGTTGATGATGGAATCCCAGACGCCGTTGTATACCTCGGTGGTCACCGTGATATGGCAGGTGGGGAATTGCTTCTTCAGCACCTGTAACAACCGAGCGGTATGCCGTGGGGTATAGAGCAACTGATTGATACAGATGCGCACACGCGCCTCTATGCCCTGAGAGATGGTATCAATACCGCGCTTGATGGCATGGAAGTCGTTGAGCAGGTCGGTCGCTTTACGGTAGAAGTAAAAACCGGACTCGGTGAGTTCGATGCTGCGCGTGCTGCGGTTAAACAGCACGACGTCCAGCCCGGTTTCCATCCGTTTGATGGTATAGCTGATGGCCGAAGTCGTCAGATCCAGCTCTTTGGCCGCCTTGCTGAAGCTGCCAAAACGCGCCGTGGTGGTAAATGCCAATAGGTTTTCTTCGGTAAAAATAGAATTCATGACTCCTCCTCCCCCCTGGGCGCATTGTTGAATGTATTTGTAAATCCTATGACACGCAACCAGTATTGAACAAAATTTAACACTGCCATTACAACTGATTTGAAGACAATCACACTTCTGATTATTAGTTTGGAGCCTGATGTGGCGGGAGGTGACAGCCCATTGCCCGCAGAGACGTTTGCCGCGACAAAAGGCGTAAAACATAAGAGAAAGATTGCGCCGACGCACAGTTTGCCTTTATTGTTGAATTACTTTCAATAATTACACCCTTTGCGATGAATGATTCTTAAGCGGATGTTTTTATCCAGCATCTGTTGCTATTCTCAGTAGCAATGAAAGCATCCAAAGCCCACTGGAAAAATAGGGAGCCAGAATATGTCTGATAAAGCGCTAATCACAGAATTTCTTTTTGCGGCGGAACAGGGCGACAGCGACGCGCTGAAAAGCTGCCTGAGTAAAGGGGCGGATATCAATGCCACCAACCGCCAAGGCCGCACCGCAATTACGCTGGCCAGCTTGAATAAACATTACGACTGCGTGGCATTATTAATCGCTGCCGGTGCCGATATTGATAAGCAGGATCAGACCTGTTTTAACCCCTTCCTGCTGAGCTGCCTGAATAACGACTTAACGCTGCTACGCCTGGTATTGCCAGCCAACCCGGATTTGGATCGCTTAACACGCTTTGGCGGTGTGGGTATTACCCCAGCCAGTGAAAAAGGCCACGTCGACATTGTGCGTGAATTATTGACGCGTACCGAAATTAACGTCAACCACACCAATTTTGTCGGTTGGACGCCGCTGCTGGAAGCCATTGTGTTGAATGATGGTGGTGCGAAACAGCAAGAGATTGTCAAATTACTGCTCGATCACGGTGCCAATCCGCATATGACCGACAAATATGGTAAATCTCCCCTGACGCTGGCCCGTGAAAAAGGCTATCACGAAATTGCTGAACTGCTGGTTGCCGCCGGCGCTTAACAGAGGAGAAATGCCATCGCACAGCCGCAGCGGCAGTGCATTACAGCGTTATCGGCGGAGGTGGCGTTCCCCCGCCAGCGGCTAAGTGGGCAGGTCGAACAGGTTTTTTCTCGCGCGGTAAACCTGTTCGTTCCCGAGCAGAACATGCTCTACACGTTATTAAGCGACGAGTACGATAACGCCCCCAATAGTTGCCGCATAGCGCTCAGGCACTGTGACCAGATATTTAGCCCAGGAGATCGCGTCGAGTTTTCTCAGGGTGGCATTGAAATAGGTCAGCATAGTTGGATTGATTTTTCCCACTGTCAGACATGGCAACAGCCTGACCTGTATTTAACCGAAGCAAGCAGAGCATCTATTGCTTGGCACCAATGGGGGGCATGCATTAACCAACAGGCTTCATCCGGTAATTCGCTGTTTAATTACCGTGGCGAGAATATATTTTATCGGGAAATGGCCAGATTATTACAACTTCATCGTGATGCGTTATTTCTGGCGATACGGCACAATGAAAATCCCGACGAAGCCTTACATTCTCTCATTGGTTTGGGAATTGGCCTGACGCCTTCTGGGGATGATTATCTGGTTGGGCTTTGCTCTATATTACTGCTGCCCGGTCATCCAGCGCAAAAGTATCGCGAGGTTTTTCTGGCGGTGCTGAAAAAAGTACAACATAAAACCACGCTGCTAAGCGCTATTACCTTAGAGGCGGCAATCAATCAGCGTTACCGACAGGTGATAAGTCACCTGTTAGAAAAATTAGTGCACGACGATCGTCACCTTATTATCGATACCATTAACAAGATTAAACAGATTGGTTCAAGTTCGGGCTGCGACATGCTGTATGGCATGGCCGATGCCTGCCTCTTGACCTCATATTTTGGAGAAAAATATGTCCATCAGGATAGTGGTAAAAAACAACACCTGGTTTGACTCTGTTTCGCTGATGTCTATTTCCACCAAAGCGAACAAACTTGAAGGCGTTGAACAAGCGTTTGTGGCCATGGCCACGGAGATGAACAAAGGAGTGCTGGAAAACCTGGGCTTGTTAACCCCAGAGCTGGAAGCCGCCAAAAACGGCGATCTGATGATCGTGATTAAGGGGGCCAGCGATGAAGCTAACGAGGCCACCCTACAGGCGATCGAAGCCTTGTTCACCCACAAAGATAAAGGTGGCCGCCACGAAGCGCGCTATGCCACTCTCGCCAGTGCGAAAACTCATATTCCGGAGAGCAACCTCGCGGTGATCTCGGTAAACGGGTTGTACGCGGCACGTGAAGCCCGTCAAGCGCTGGAAAACGATCTCAACGTGATGCTGTTCTCCGATAACGTCTCCATCGAGGATGAATTGGCGCTGAAACAGTTGGCGCATGAAAAAGGCCTGCTGATGATGGGGCCAGACTGCGGCACCGCCATCATTAATGGCACCGCTTTGTGCTTTGGTAACGCGGTTCGCCGTGGCAACATCGGTATTATCGGCGCATCCGGCACCGGTAGCCAGGAGCTGAGCGTGCGTATCCATGAGTTTGGCGGCGGCATTTCGCAGCTGATTGGCACCGGCGGGCGCGATCTGAGTGAGAAGATTGGCGGCCGGATGATGCTGGATGCGATAGCGATGCTAGAGAACGACAACGATACAGAAGTGATTGTACTAGTCTCCAAGCCCCCTGCCCCAGCCGTGGCACACACCGTGCTCGAACGTGCCCGTGCCTGCCGTAAACCCGTAGTGGTTTGCTTCCTTGGGCGCAATGAGCCACCAGCCGATGAGCCAGGATTGCAGTTTGCGCGTGCAACCAAGCAGGCAGCGTTAAAGGCCGTGCTGCTTACCGGCATCAAAGAAGAGTCTCTCGACCTGCATCCACTGAACTGGCCGCTGATTGAAGAAGTGCGTGCCAAACTGACACCGCAGCAAAAATACATTCGCGGTCTGTTCTGTGGCGGCACCCTGTGCGACGAAGCGATGTTTGCCGCACTGGAAAAATACGACGACGTCTACAGCAATATTCAACCTGACCCGGCCATGCGCCTGAAAGACCTCAACTGCAGCGTGGCGCACACCTTCCTCGACTTTGGCGATGACGACTTCACCAATGGCAAACCGCACCCGATGATCGACCCAACCAACCGCATCCAACGTCTGTTGCAGGAAGCGCGCGATCCCGAAGTCGGCGTGATCGTGATGGACTTCGTGCTTGGCTTTGGATCTCACGAAGATCCGGTGGGCGTAATGATCGAGGCGATCAAAGAGGCTAAGGCGATTGCGGCCAGCGAGGGCCGACCGTTGGAGATCCTCGGCTATGTGCTAGGTACCGATCTCGATACGCCGTCGCTACAGCAGCAGTGCCAGATGCTCACCGATGCGGGCGTGATCTGGGCTAGCAGCAGCACCAATACCGGATTGCTGGCGCGTGAATTTGTCTGTAAAGGAGGGAAAGCCTGATGAGCCACTCATTATTTAACCAACCGCTGAACGTTATTAACGTCGGTATCGCCATGTTCAGTGATGACCTGAAAAAACAGCATGTGCCAGTAACCCAGCTCGATTGGACTCCGCCAGGCCAGGGCAATATGGCGGTGGTTGAGGCGCTCGATCAGATTGCCTCCCCAGCGCTTGCCGAGAAAGTGGCTGCCGCCAACAAACTGGCGCTGGAACGCATTATTCAGTCGCATCCGGTGCTGGTAGGTTATGACCAGGCAATCAACGTCGTCCCAGGGATGACGCGCAACACCATTTTACATGCAGGCCCGCCGATCACCTGGCAGAAAATGTGCGGTGGGATGAAAGGCGCGGTCACCGGTGCGCTGGTGTTTGAAGGATTGGCAGCCAACCTCGAGGAAGCCGCAGAACTGGCCGCCTCCGGCGAAATCATCTTCTCACCGTGCCATGAGCATGACTGTGTCGGTTCGATGGCGGGTGTGACGTCTGCATCGATGTTCATGCATATCGTAGAAAACAAAACCTACGGCAACCGCGCTTATACCAATATGAGCGAGCAGATGGCGAAGATCCTGCGCATGGGAGCCAATGACCAGAGCGTGATCGACCGCCTGAACTGGATGCGCGATGTGCAAGGTCCGATGCTGCGCGATGCCATGAAGCTGGCCGGTGAGATCGACCTGCGGCTGATGCTGGCGCAGGCGCTGCATATGGGCGACGAGTGTCACAACCGCAACAATGCGGGCACTACGCTGCTGATCCAGGCGCTGACGCCGTGGATTATCCAGGCGGGCTACCCGGTTGAGCAGCAGCGCGAGGTCTTCGACTTTGTCGCCAGCAGCGATTACTTCTCCGGCCCAACCTGGATGGCGATGTGCAAAGCGGCGATGGATGCGGCACACGGCATTGAATACAGCACCGTGGTCACCACCATGGCGCGCAACGGCGTTGAGTTTGGTTTGCGCATCAGCGGGCTACCGGGCCAGTGGTTTACCGGCCCGGCACAGCAGGTTATCGGCCCGATGTTTGCAGGCTATAAACCGGAAGACTCGGGGCTGGATATCGGCGACAGTGCCATCACTGAAACCTACGGCATTGGCGGTTTTGCCATGGCGACCGCTCCGGCCATCGTCGCACTGGTAGGGGGCACCGTGGATGAGGCGATTGATTTCTCGCGTCAGATGCGTGAAATCACCCTGGGCGAAAACCCTAACGTCACCATTCCCCTGCTGTCGTTTATGGGGATCCCAACGGCGATCGATATTACCAAGGTCGGCAGCAGCGGCATCCTGCCGGTGATCAACACCGCCATTGCCCATAAAGATGCGGGGATTGGCATGATCGGTGCCGGGATTGTCCATCCACCGTTTGCCTGTTTCGAGAAAGCAATACTGAGTTATCGCGACCACTACTGCCAATAAAAAAATAACGGGGCTAACCCAGCGTTAGCCCCACCTGACACCAGAGAGTTGTTCACCTGCAGGACCAATGGCGATCCCGTGGATCGTCGAGAGTTGTTAAACGACCTGTGAAGGATTTTCCATGAACAAAATGAAATTAGAGTGGAAACGCGGTGACTGGGCAGCCTACTTCGGGCTGATGACCAATAACCTGACCAACCTGCTCACCATGATGGGGCTGCTCATCTTCGTAGTGGGTATCCCAAAAGAGATCGTCTACGGGCGCATAGCCCCGGCCTTTGGTCTGGCCGTGATGATGGCCAGTATCTGTTACACCTGGTTTGGGCTGCAAATGGCTCGCCAGACCGGGCGGAGCGATGTGACCGCGCTGCCGTCTGGCCCGAGCGCACCGTCTATTTTTACCGTGACCTTCCTGGTGCTGATGCCGGTTTATCAGTCCACCGGCGATGCGGACTTTGCCATTTCGATCGGCCTGGTGTGGTGCTTTGTTGAGGCACTGATCCTGGTGGGCGGCTCTTTCCTCGGCGAAACCATCCGCAAGATGATCCCGCGCACCGTGCTGCTCTCCTGCCTTTCCGGCTTGGGGCTGTTGCTGCTGGCGATGAACCCGATGCTGCAAGCGTTCGAAGCGCCAACCGTTTCGTTCATCGTGCTGCTGCTGATCTTTATCAACTGGTTTGGCAAAAAGCCCATATTCGCCCGCATTCCGACCGGTTTGCTGCTGCTGATCGCCGGTACCGCGCTGGCGTGGATCTCCGGCCTGCAAAGCCCAGATGCGATTAAAGCCTCGATGTCTTCCTTTGGCTTTAACCCGCCGGGATTCCATGTTGACAGTTTTATGCAGGGTCTGCCACATGCGCTGCCGTATCTGGCCTCCGCCGTCCCGCTGGGGCTGGCGAACTACATCTTTGACCTGGAAAACATTGAGAGTGCCCATGCTGCCGGTGATGAATACAACACCCGTAAGGTAATGATGGCTAACGGGCTTTCCTCCATGTTCGGCTGCCTGCTGGGGAACCCGTTCCCGGTGACCGTGTATGTTGGCCACGCCGGTTGGAAAGCCATGGGAGCCAGCATTGGTTACACCTTGGCGTCCGGCGTGACGATGTTCCTGGTACCGCTGTTCGGGCTGGGTGCCTTTATGTTGGCGGTGATCCCGATGACGGCGATCGTACCCATCCTGGTGTTTATCGGCGTGGTTACCGCCAACCAGGTGGTGAGGGAAACGCCGAAAATCGAAGTCCCGGTGATCTTCATCTGTCTGTTCCCGTGGATCGCCAACTGGGGATTAACCGTGGTTAACAGCGTGCTGGGTGCGGCGGGCACCTCGTGAGCCAAGCTGGGCGCAGAGTTGCTGCATAGCAAAGGTGTGTATTACCAGGGACTGGTGCATTTGGGTAGCGGTGCGCCGCTGGCCAGTATGCTTTGGGGATGTGTCGCGATTTTCGCCATCATCAACAAACCGCTGCGTGGTGCGGTAGCGGCGGCAACCGGTGCGCTGCTGGCGCTGTTCGGCGTGATCCATGCGCCAGCCGTGGGCTTTGCCGAGGGAAGCTCATTGCTGTTCACACTGGCTTACCTGATGATGTCGGCCATGTTTGTACTGAAGCATTTTCTCGATAGCCGTGAAACGGTGGCTGCCGCAGTGCAGGAACCCAGCAAGACAGCCTAAGCCCTCACCCCAACCCTCTCCCATAGGGAGAGGGAGCTGACCGGCATCTTGGATAAGGCTGTGCGGCTTCGGAAAGTAGGGTATAAGAACAAGAAATACAAGGTATTACACAGGGCAATCAGCACACTCGATCGGTTCCCTCTCCCTCTGGGAGAGGGTTAGGGTGAGGGGACATTTATAGACTCCCGCCCCTGTTTAAACGGCCTTTTTAATCGGAAAACCCAGATGAAAGAACTCGTCGTCGTCGCCATTGGTGGCAACAGCATTATCAAAGACAACGCCAGTCAGACCGTAGAACATCAGGCCGAGGCGGTGAAAAAGGTCGCAGACTCGGTGCTGGAGATGCTGGCATCGGATTACCACATCGTACTCACCCACGGCAACGGCCCGCAGGTGGGGCTGGAGTTGCGCCGTGCCGAAGTGGCTCACGAACATGAAGGGCTACCGCTGACCCCGCTGGCCAACTGCGTGGCGGATACCCAAGGCGGTATCGGCTATCTCATTCAGCAGGCACTCAATAACCGCCTGGCGCAGCATGGCGGGCAGAAAGCGGTAACCGTCATCACGCAGGTTGAAGTGGATAAACAGGATCCCGCCTTCACCACCCCAACCAAGCCGATTGGCGCTTTCTTTAGCGAACAACAGCGCGATGCGTTATTGCAGCAATACCCAAGCTGGCGGTTTGTCGAGGACTCTGGCCGCGGCTATCGCCGGGTGGTCGCCTCACCGGAACCCATCAGGATCGTGGAAGCCGACGCAATCAAGGCACTCACGCAGCAAGGGTTTGTAGTGATCGGCGCGGGTGGCGGTGGCATCCCTGTCGCGCGTGATGCACAAGGGGATTACCAAAGCGTCGATGCGGTGATCGATAAAGATCTCTCCACTGCCCTGCTCGCCAGGGAAATCCGCGCCGACGTGCTGGTGATCACCACTGGCGTAGAGAAAGTGTGCATTCACTTCGGCAAACCGAATCAGCAGGCGTTAGGCCAGGTGAACGTGGCCCAAATGACCCGCTATATGGCAGAGGGGCACTTCCCTGCTGGCAGCATGCTGCCGAAGATCGTCGCCAGCCTGGCGTTCTTGCGCGATGGCGGCAAACGCGTCGTCATCACCTCGCCGGATTGCCTCCCCGCCGCACTGCGCGGTGAAACGGGCACCCATATCGTTAACCTCTGAGAGGGAAGAACAGATGAATGAGAACAAAAGCCGCCGTGAGTTTTTGAGCCATAGTGGCAAAGTGGCTGCGGCCTGCGCACTATTGGGTGCAACCTCCTCCGTCGGTTATGCTGCTACCCCGGCAACCGCGAACTGTGAGACGGACCAGCGCATGAAAATTAGCGACAAACACTATTATCTGGATAACGTACTGCTGGAGGCGGGTTTCGAATTTGACGGAGCAACGCCGGTCAGTACCCACACCGAACTGAAAACGCTGGAAATCAACCAGGGCAAGATCGTTGCCCTGCGCGACAACCGCCAGCATGCGGACAGTACGCTGCCGGTCTACGACGCTGGCGGCAAACTGATGCTGCCCGCCATGCGTGATATGCACATCCATCTGGACAAAACCTTTTACGGCGGCCCATGGCGTTCGCTGAATCGCCCGGCGGGTACCACCATCAAGGATATGATTCGGCTGGAGCAGAAACTGCTGCCGGAGCTGCAACCTTACACCCAAGAACGGGCCGAAAAGCTGATCGATCTGATTCAGTCCTACGGTTCCACTACCGCTCGCAGCCATTGCAACGTTGAGCCAACCTCCGGTCTGAAAAACCTGGAGAATCTGCAAGAAGTGCTGGCACGCCGCAAATCTGGCTTTGACTGTGAAATTGTCGCGTTCCCACAGCATGGCTTGCTGTATTCGAAATCAGAGCCGCTGATGCGTGAGGCAATGCAGGCAGGAGCACATTACGTCGGTGGCCTGGACCCGACCAACGTCGATGGCGCAATGGAAAAGTCGCTCGATAGCATGTTCCAGATCGCGCTGGATTATAACAAAGGGGTGGACATCCACCTGCACGAAACCAGCCCGGCAGGCATTGCGGCGGTGAACTACATGGTGGCAACCGTCGAGAAAACGCCACAACTCAAGGGCAAACTGACCATTAGCCACGCCTTTGCGTTGGCGATGATGAATGAACAGCAGGTCGATGAAATCGCCACCCGCATGGCGGCGCAGCAAATCACTATTGCCAGCACGGTACCGATTGGCACTATGCATATGCCACTCAGCCAACTGCGCAAGAAAGGCGTGTTCTTGATGACCGGCACCGACAGCGTGATCGACCACTGGTCGCCGTATGGCCTGGGTGACATGTTGGAGAAAGCCAATCTCTATGCACAGCTCTACATTCGCCCGAATGAGGGAACCTTATCGCGCTCGCTGGCTATCGCCACCGGTGATGTCTTACCGCTGAACGATAAGGGCGAACGCGTATGGCCGAAAGCCCAGGACGATGCCAGCTTCGTGCTGGTTGATGCTTCCTGCTCCGCCGAGGCGGTAGCGCGTATTTCCCCAAGGACCGCCACGTTCCATAAGGGCGAGATGGTTTGGGGTCACGTTGGGCAAGGGAGCAAGGCTTGATATATTGGGTTACTGTTGTTCATGGTGACGACTAGGGGCGCTGCATGCAGCGCCCCTAGGGTATAAGCCGGTTAAAACCTGGTTATTATCAGCTTAAATCCACATCCTTGCTGCCAAACAGCCAGGTCAGAATAAATCCGGCAATATAGGAGATCAATATACCGGCGACATACACCAGCATGCCCGCGAAAATCCCCTTGGCTGAGGTCATTAATGGGATCGACACCAGACCCGAGGGGCCAAACACCGTATTCAGCCCCACCGGCAACCCCATCCAGGCAACCAGACCGATAAAGAAACCACCGACCGCGCCCCCCAGACAGGCAGTAACGAATGGCTTCAGGCGCGGTAAGGTGACGCCATAAATCAGCGGCTCACCAATCCCCAGCAGGCCGGGGAAAATGGCCCCTTTAATCTGGGTACGCAGCAGAGAGCCTTTAGGGGAGCGAGCAAACAGCGCCAGCGACGCCCCCACCTGCCCTGCACCGGCCATCGCCAGAATAGGGAACAGCGAGTTAAAGCCCTGCGCATCCATCAAGGCAAAGTAAACCGGCACAAAGCCCTGATGAATGCCAAACACGACGGCGATCAGGAACAACCCGGCCAGAATGGCGGTGCCGAACGGGTTGCCGTTCAGGTGCATAAACAGCCATGACATGCCCTTAAACAATTCACCGCCAACCGGCATAATCACCACAAAGGTAATGGCGCCAGTGATCAGCAGGGTAATTGACGAGGTCAGGATCATATCCAGATTATCGGGGATCATCCGGCGTACCTGCCTTTCGATCCATGCGCCCAAGATACAGGCCAGTAGAACCCCAATGATGTTACCGCGTGGGTCGATCGCCAGCCCAAAAAAGTCGCTCATCCCTGCGTAGTAGCCGGTAGTCCCTTCTGGTACATAGCGTAAAACAAACAGCGAAGCGATGATCGCACCGTTAACCCCGGTGCCACCAAAGGCCTTCTGAGTGTTAAAGCCAATCAGGATACTGAGGAAGGTAAACAAACCGATGCTGAACACTTTCATGTAAGCGATCAGCCCTTTGAGCCATGCGGCCGGTGCCACGCCCTCCACGATCAGCGTTTGCTGCATCAGGGTAGCGATCCCCAACAACAACCCTGCGGCAATAAAACCTGGGATCAACGGCGTAAAAATCGTGGCAAACTTAGTCAGAAAATTATGCACCGCGCTATTTTGCTTGGCTTTCATCTGCTGCTTGTTTTCACTTGCCAAGGTCTGCAAGTCAGCTTGCTCGGCATTTCCCCGTTCCTGCTGCGGCTGCGCCGTTAACAACGCATTCATCATCTCGCTGGCAGTTTGCGCTTTGCCAGGACCAAGGATAACCTGCAGTTGATCGTCGCCGTTAACTACCCCCATTACGCCAGGGATCTTCTTCAACTCATCGACTCGTATTTGCTGACGATCTTTTAACGTCAGACGCAGCCTGGTCATGCAGTTACCGCAGATAATGATATTTTTACTGCCACCCACCAGGAGTAAAATTTGCTCTATCATAGGAACGGTGATTTTCGCCATGGTTATGCCTGTATCCCTTGCAGTGCTTGACGGACAAATCCTTTGTTTTTACTCAAAACCGCGCTGGCCTCAGGTGCAGACAAGCCGCCGAGGATCATGACAATCGCGGTTTTGCAGTGGCGCTGACATTGATTAAGTGCCTCTTCCGCCTCTTCCGGGCTGCACTCCGTGGCTTCGACCACGATATTAACCTGGCGCTGTATAAGCTTGGCGTTGGTGGCCTCCACATCGACCATCAGGTTGCTGTAAACCTTGCCGCTGCGGATCATCGCACCGGTGGTGATCATATTCAGAATTAACTTCTGCGCCGTTCCCGCTTTCATGCGCGACGACCCCGTCACCACTTCTGGGCCCACCACCGGTTCAATGGCGATATCCGCCGCCTGGCTCATTGCGCTATTTGGATTGCATGAGATGGCCACGGCAGTCGCCCCAACGCTACGAGCATACGCCATAGCCCCCAGTACATAAGGGGTGCGGCCACTCGCTGCGATACCAACCAGCACATCACGTGCATTGAAACCGAGATTACGCAGATCCTGTTCGCCCATTTGCGGATTATCTTCGGCATTTTCTACCGCCTGTAAAATCGCGGTATGGCCCCCTGCGATCAGCCCAACCACCTGCTCACGCGGTGTACCGTATGTTGGTGGGCACTCACTGGCATCCAGGATCCCCAACCGGCCAGAAGTCCCCGCACCGCAATAAATCAATCGGCCACCGCAGGCAAAAGCGTCTACCACCAGATCCACTACCCTGGCGATTGCTGGCAAGGTAGCAGCTACCGCCAGCGGCACTTTTTGGTCTTCGCTGTTGATCACGGCGAGCATATCCAGAGTGGGCAACGTATCAATTTGCGAACTGGCCGGGTTGCGGCTTTCCGTCACCATCTGGCTTAAATTTATCTTCATAGGGGCTTCCAATGGGTTAAGATTTTCGACAATGTTAAGGAATTATTTATTCGGCAAATGTGATAATCGTCACGGTAAGTCGATTCCAGGCGCGAGGTAAAGCAGGAATAAAGCGCAAAAAAAACCGCCATTTAAATTTTAATTTTCAACAATTTCAAATAAATAAGCCAAAGGAATGAAAAGCCCCCGAACTGGAATAATCTATTACACACAGTGGAGATATTGTTGATGTCAGTCCTGAACGAAATCACCTGGTTGCTGCCAAGCCTGGCCGAAAACCAGCAAAAAATCGCTAAATATATCCTTGATAACCCGGAAGCCGTCCTGAGCATGTCTTCATCCCAGTTTGCTGAAGATGCTGGTGTCAGCCAGTCAGCCATCGTCAAGTTTAGCCAGAAAATCGGCATGAAAGGCTTCCCCGCACTGAAAATTGCCATCAGTGAGGAGCTGGGCAGAAATAACCTGTTCAAGTCCTCTCCGCATAAGGCCTTGCATAACGCCATCTCGTCGGAAGATTCTTTGATGGTGGTGGCACAAAAACTGGCTCATGAGAAAAATACCGCCATCGTAGAGACGACAAAAAGGATCGATTTCCCCATTTTCCAACGGGTGGTTGATATCATCGATAACGCTCAACGCGTGCAGATCGTGGGTATTTGGGGCTCGGGCCTCACCGCCAAAGATTTGAGCTACAAATTACAAAAGATCGGTATCCTGAGCCTGGTGGAAGCCGACCTTCACGTCCAGATCGCCACCGCACAGGCGCTAACCCCCAAAGACGTTCAAATCGTTATTTCTTTCAGTGGCCGCAGGAAAGATATGCATATCGCCGCCTCGATGGCAAAAGCACAGGGAGCGACGGTGGTCGCCATAACCGGCAGCAAGGACAATCCTTTAGCCAAAATAGCCGATTATGTATTGGAAAGTGTCTCTGATGAAAACGAGTGGCGGAGTTCTTCGATTTCGTCCAGAACCGCACAGAATACCCTGACAGATTTGATTTTCCTGGCGTTAATGCAACGACGCAAAGAGATAGCCAAACCTCTGGTGCTGAATGCGAGCATGACCATTAATAATCTGGACGACTGACCAGCAGAAAAAACCGAATACCATTAAAACAATGACAAGAATTATCTTAACTTTTTATGACGGGATTAAAATAATTAGCGCAAGATATTCTTGCCCTTAAAGGGTTATTCTTTGCTCGCCCCCTTTACCAATCAAGCTGGTCGATACAATGCCGGTATAAAAAACCGGCATTATTCCTTTACGCATCACAAACACGAATCGATCAACTGTGATAATTATCACTTTATTACCTGACTTGGAATGTACAATCGCCGGAAATTGATACCTCGGAGTCATCCCATGAAAAAAATAATACCGGCCATCTTTTTATTTAGTGCCGGAAGCTACGCGGCCGCTATTCCAGAAGCCCAACTAAAAGAAATGTGGCTTTCCCCCAAAGGCGCGGCTGAAAAGCTCAGTACCGACATGAGTTTTGCAGAAAAACTCGGGCAAATGTTGATGGTTGACATTCGTTCCTGGGATGAAAACAGTAGCGAAAGTAAAACGCCTTTTATTGAGATGAATACCCACGTCAGTAAAATGATGACTGACTATCATTTGGGCTCAGTGATCCTGTTCCGTGAAAACCTGATTAACACCCCACAAACGGTTGAGTTGATTAATAATTTCCAGCATGCACGGACTAATTTACCGCTGTTTATCAGTACCGATCAGGAAGGCGGATATGTTACTCGTCTACGTGTGGGCACCGAGATGCCGGGCAATATGGCCTTGGGGGCTACCGGTGTGGCCGATTTAGCCAAACAGGCTGGGAATATTCATGGTTATGAGTTAACCAGCCTTGGGTTTAACTTTAACTTTGGGCCGGTAGTGGATGTGAATAACAACCAGAATAATCCAGTCATCGGCGTTCGCTCTTATTCCGACGATCCGATTCTGGTTGGGCAATTAGCTCGCAGCTATATCGAAGGTATTCACCAATATCCGGTGCTCACCTCTCTGAAGCACTTCCCTGGGCACGGCAACGTCGCCTCGGATACCCATTTTGCCCTCCCCAGCGTCAACACGGATAAGGCTTCATGGCAACAGACCGAACTGAAACCCTTTGTCGACGTGATGCCCGATACCGATGCCATCATGACCGCCCATGTGGTGGTGCCAGCGCTTGATAGCACCCTCCTGACCAACATCAAGGGAGAGAAAATCGGTACCCCGGCCACCTTATCCAAAGCAATCTTGACCGATACCCTGCGTAATCAACTCAAGTTTGATGGGCTGATCCTGACGGATGCCATGGACATGGGGGCCATTACCGGCAATTTTGACCGTCATTGGTCCATCAAGCAGGCTATTTTAGCCGGTAATGATATTGTCTTGATGCCTATAGGGATTAAAGACAGCGCCAGTATTGAACAACTCGGCGAACTGTATGCTTATTTGCAGGCCGAAGCGGAAAAAGATCCGGTGCTGAAGCGACGCATTGAAGATTCTGCGCAGCGGGTGATTTATACCAAGCTCAGCAAACGCATCTCCCCTGCGCCTCATGATGCTGCCACGGCTGAAACCATTGTCGCCTCCAAGGCGCACAAGGATCTGGAAAACGCCATTTCGGAGCAGGCCATTACGCTGATCAAAAACGACCGGGTGCTGCCTTATGCGCTTAAAGCACAAAACAACATCATGGTCTTTTCGGACGAAGGCCCGCGCAATGAGTTAATCAACAAGCATTTAGCTCAGATTGCCAATGAGTTGAAAGTGGGCTTAAACGTCAAAGATCAGGTGGTTAAGCTGGATCAGGACACATTAACAACGGAAGAAATTGAGCAGCAACTGCAAGATCAACAGTTGGTTATCCTGGCCACCTACAACCTGAAGCTCAACCCGGCCAACGCCCAACGGGTAATGCCTCCAATTAGTAGAACATGTATTTCTCAATAAAGGCACCAATGACTTTTTCATGCAGCTCAACAGAGCGTGAGAAGCAGATAGTTTTGCGAGTGAGTCTTTTGATGCGTGTACGCAGT